>DATCQX010001200.1:0-9650 GCA_036569285.1 Streptomyces sp. | reverse complement strand
CTGCTGCTGGGCCTCGTCGTCGTGGGAGTACAGGAAGTTGATGTTGTCCTTGACGGCGGCCTGCTTGGCGCCGCTCTGGACGATGTCCCAGAAGGTGTCCCCGTCGCCGGAGTGGGTGATCATCGCGAAGGTCCAGCGGGGCGTGTCCACCGCCGCCCGCCCTTGGGCCGACGCCGCCTTGCGGGCGTCCTCGGCGCGCTTGCCCCCGGTGCTGCTGCATCCCGCGAGGGACACGCAGAGCGCCCCCGCCACCGCGATCCCTGCCCAGGTCCGAAACCGTGCCACGAGGCCGTGCCCTTCTTGCCGTCTTGCTGTCTTGACCGTGCGCTGTCTGTCCGTCCGTGCGGCATGACCGCTCACCGGACGCAAACGCCCCAGTATCGAACACACGGTGCACGCGTCCCATGACTGGGGACCGCGACTGGGTCGCATTGTCCGGACATTGGGACTTTTCAGCTCGCCGGACACGCGCGCGGGCGCCGGTGAACACGCGCGCGGAGGAAGGGCGGACACGCGCGCGGGAGCATACGGAAAAGCCCGCGCGGATCATCGTCCCGCGCGGGCCTCACAGCCGTCGTGCGTCTCCCTCACGACCGCACGAGCAGCTGGAACTCGAAGGAGTAGCGCGTCGGCCGGTAGATGTGGTCGCCGAACTCGACCGCCCGGCCGGTGTCGTCGAAGGTGGTCCGCTGCATGGTGAGCAGGGGCGCGCCCTCGGGCTCGGCGAGGCGCTCGGCCTCGGGAGCGGTCGCCGCGCGGGCGCCGATGGACTGGCGGGCGCTGTGCAGGGTGATCCCGGCGGCGCGCATCAGCCGGTAGAGGCCGGTGGCCTCCAGCTGGCCGGTGTCGAGGTCGAGGAGGCCGGCGGGCAGGTGGTTGCAGAGGTAGGCCATCGGCTCGCCGTGCGCGAGGCGCAGCCGCTCCACGCGCTGGACCTCGCTGCCCTCGGCGACGGCGAGCGCGGCGGCGACCTCGGCGGTGGCCGGGACGGCGGTGTTGACCAGGACGGTCGTCGCGGGGCGCTGGCCGGCCGACTCCAGGTCGTCGTAGAGGCTGCTCAGTTCGAGGGGCCGTTTGACCTGGCTGTGCACGACCTGGGTGCCGACGCCCCGGCGGCGCACGAGGAGCCCCTTGTCGACGAGGGACTGGATGGCCTGGCGGACGGTCGGACGGGACAGGCCGAGGCGCGCGGCGAGTTCGATCTCGTTGCCGAGGAGGCTGCCGGGAGTGAGCGCGCCGTGCTCGATGGCCGCCTCCAGCTGCTGGGAGAGCTGGAAGTACAACGGCACCGGGGAGCTTCTGTCCACACGGAGTTCGAGCTGCACGGTCGGGTCCACTTCTGGTTTCGGCACGGCCCGAGCGTAGCCCCGGGGTCCGTGGACGGAAAGGTGTGCAGTCAGATTGTCCGGACATGCCGATTGACAGGGAACCGCCCCCGACCTCACTTTGTCCTCATGCGTATCGGCGTCATCGGGACGGGCCGCATCGGCACGATTCATGCGAACACACTGAGGCGGCACCGCGAGGTCGGCTCTCTGATCCTGACGGACGCGAACCCCGCGCGGGCGCAGGATCTGGCGCTGCGCCTCGGGGAGACGGCGGCTCCCGGAGTGGACGAGATCTTCCGCTGGGGTGTGGACGCCGTGGTGATCACCGCGTCGACGGCGGCGCACGCCGAGCTGATCGGGCGGGCCGCGCGGGCGGGGCTGCCGGTCTTCTGCGAGAAGCCGATCGCGCTCGACCTGCCGGGCACGCTGCACGCGCTCGCCGAGGTGGAGGCGGCCGGGACGGTGCTCCAGATGGGCTTCCAGCGGCGCTTCGACACCGGCTACCTGGGCGCCCGCGAGGCCGTCCACGCGGGCCGTCTGGGGCGGCTGCACACGGTGCGGACGGTGACGTCGGACCAGACCCCGCCGCCCGCCGACTGGCTGCCGGTGTCCGGGGGGATCTTCCGGGACGACCTGATGCACGACTACGACGCGCTGCGCTGGGTGACGGGGCGCGAGGTGACGCAGGTGTACGCCACCGGGTCGGACGCCGGGCCGCCGATGTTCCGCGCGGCGGGCGACGTCGACACGGCGGCGGCGGTGCTGACCCTGGAGGGCGGCACGCTGGCGACGGCCACGGCGACGCGGATGAACGGCGCCGGGTACGACGTCCGGATGGAGCTGGCGGGCGAGCTGGACCAGATCGTCGTCGGCCTGGACGACCGCACGCCCATCGCGTCGACCGAGCCGACCGGGCCGCCCGCCGCGGACAAGCCGTGGAGCGGCTTCCTGGAGCGGTTCGCGCCCTCCTACGAGGCCGAGCTGATCGCCTTCGTCGAAGTGGTCCGCGGCGAGCGCGCGAACCCCTGTGACGGCCGTGAGGCGCTCCAGGCGCTGCGGATCGCGGAGGCGTGCGATCTGTCGCTGCGGGAGCGCAGACCGGTGCATCTGGTGGAGATCGCGGGGGCGCACGCCTGAGGCGGAGCGCTTGCACGCCCGCATGAACCCGCCGGGGCACGCGCATAAATGCGAACAGGCGTCAGCTTCGCAGACCGTCCGACCGGTTTTCTCCTGCTGCCCCGGCCGGTTCACCACCGCACCGGCAAGCTCCGCACCCCCCGGACCAGCATTCCCGGCAGCCACTCCCCGGGCGGCCCGTCGAGGGTGAGGGCGGGGGCGCGCTCCAGGAGGGAGGCGATCGCCGTGCGGGCCTCCAGGCGGGCCAGCGGGGCGCCGAGGCAGTAGTGGATGCCGTGGCCGAACGCGAGGTGGCCCCGGGTGTCGCGGCGGGGGTCGAAGCGGTCGGGGTCGGGGAAGCGCGCGGGGTCGCGGTCGGGCGCGGCGAGGCCGATCACCACCGAGGCGCCCTGCGCGATCGGGACGCCGCCGATCTCCAGGGGCTGCGCGGCGTACCGGAACGTCGCGTTCTCCACCGGGCCCTCCCAGCGCAGCGTCTCCTCGACGACGCCGTCCAGGAGCCCGGGGTCGGCGCGCAGGGCGGCGAGGTGTCCGGGGTGGGTGAGGAGGGTGTGGACGGCGTTGGTGATCAGGTTGACGGTCGTCTCGTGGCCCGCGATGAGCAGCAGGAAGGCCATGCCGCGCAGTTCGGCGGAGGAGAGCCGGTCGCCGTCCTCGGCGGTGGTGCGGATCAGGTCGCTCAGCAGGTCGTCCGTCGGCCGGGTGCACCGCTTGTCCTCGATCAGCTCGGTCAGGTAGCCGCCGAGGCGGGCGAACGCCTGCGGGCCGGTGCCGGGCCCGCTGGGCGCGACGACCTCGGTGGACATCGCGCGGAACGCCTCGCGGTCCAGCTCGGGAACGCCGAGGAGTTCGCAGATGACGGTGATGGGCAGCGGGAAGGAGAAGGCGTCGACGAGGTCGGCGCGCCCGCGCGGGATCATCGCGTCGAGCAGGCCGTCGGTGATCTCCTGGACCCTCGGGGCGAGGCTCTGCACGCGGCGCGCGGTGAACGCGCGGGTGACGAGGGAGCGCAGGCGCGTGTGCTCCGGCGGGTCGCTGCCCAGGAGGTGACGGCCTATCACCGCCTCGTCGGGATCGCCCGCTTCGAGCCCGCGCTGGTCCTTGGCCAGCCTGCCGTCGGCGAGGGCGGCGCGCGCCTCGTCGTACCCGACGACCAGCCACGTCTCCCAGGAGCCCTCCATCCCGCCGAGCCGTACCCGGTGCACCGGCCCCCGCTCGCGCAGCCGCGCGTACACCGGGTGCGGATCGCGCCGGAACTCCTCACCGAGATGCGTCAGGTCGACGACGCCCCGCTCGCCCGACCCCCACATTTCGACCACGTCACCCATGCCGCTCCCCTTCCGTCACCAGGACAACGCACGGCGTCACCGCAAAGTGCCCGGCGTGGGGAGCCGGTCTCTCCCGCCCCGCGAAGCCCCCGGCGCGCGCTACTCGTCCCCGTCGAGCAGCCCCGCGTCATAGGCGAGCAGCGCGATCTGGACCCGGTTGTTGAGGCCGAGCCGCGCGAGGATCCGGGAGACGTGGGACTTGACGGTCGCGACGCTCATGAATAGCTCACCGGCGATCTCGGCGTTGCTCAGGCCCCGGCCGAGGCGGACGACGACCTCCCGCTCACGGTCGCCGAGCGCGGCGAGCCGGGCACGCGCGCGTGCGTGCCGGGTGTCGGCGGCGCTCCCGGCGGCGTGGGCCATCAGCTGGCGGGTGACGACGGGCGACAGGACGGGATCGCCGGCCGCGACCTTGCGGACCGCGTCGAGAATCTCGGCGGGCGGGGTGTCCTTGAGGACGAATCCGGCGGCGCCCGCGCGCAGGGCGCGCAGGACCTGTTCGTCGGCGTGGAAGGTGGTGAGGACGACGACCTGGGGCGCGTCCGCGCGGGCGCGCAGGCGTTCGGTGGCGGTGAGGCCGTCCACGTCGGGCATCCGGATGTCCATCAGGACGACGTCGGGCCGCGTCTTGTCGACGAGGGCCTCGACCTCGGCGCCGTCGGCCGCCTCGCCGACGATGCGGACGTCGTCGGCGCCGCCCAGCATCAGGGACAGCCCGGCTCTCACCAGCGGGTCGTCGTCGACGAGGAGCAGTCTGATCGTCGTAGTCATGGGCTCACGAAACCATGTCCCGGTGCTCTCCCGGTACGTCTCACCGCGCGGTCTCCGTCCGCCACGGCAGCCAGGCGCGGACCTCGAACCCGCCGTCCTCCAGGGGCCCGTGGGTGAGGGTGCCGCCGGCGAGGACGGCGCGTTCGGTGAGGCCGATGAGGCCCTGCCCCGAGCCGGGGACGTGCGGGACGTCGCCCTCGGGTGCGGGATTGACGACCGTGACGTCGAGGCCCTCGCCGGGGGCGCCGGTGACCGTCACGGACACCTCGGTGCCGGGGGCGTGCTTGCGGGCGTTGGTGAGGGCCTCCTGCGCGATGCGGTAGGCGGTGCGGCCGACGGAGGCGGGGACGGACGCGAGGTCGGTGACGCGCTGTTCGAGGACGACCTTCATACCGGCCTCCCTGGACTCGGCGGCGAGCGCGTCGAGGGCGCCGAGGGTGGGCTGCGGACGGCCCTTGTCGTCGGTCTCCCCCGCGCGCAGGACGCCGATGATCTCCCGGAGGTCCTGGAGGGCCTCGTGGGCGCTCTCCCGGATCACACCGGCCGCACGGACGATCTCCTCCCGGGGAGCGTCCGGGCGGAACTCCAGGGCGCCCGCGTGGACGCTCAGGAGGGTCAGCCGGTGCGCGAGGACGTCGTGCATCTCCCGGGCGATGGCCTCGCGCGCGAGGCGCTGCGCCTGTTCCGCGCGCAGGCGCGCCTCGGTCTCCGCGCGGTGGGCGCGGTCGCGCAGGCTGAGCATGAGCTGCCGTTTGGAGCGGACGAACAGACCCCAGCCGACGACGGCCGCGCCGAGGACGAAGACCAGGGTGAGCGAGCCCAGGTAGGGCAGGTCGGGGTCGGGGCGCATCCAGTAGAACAGCGGCATCACCCCCAGGGAGAGCGCCGCGACCCAGGCGGACTGCCTGAGGGGCCGGTGGACGATCAGGGTGAACACGGAGATCAGCCCGGCACCGCCCGCGGTGGCCGACAGGAGGCTGACGGGGATCATCGCGACGGCGAACCCCACCGGCCAGCGGCGGCGCAGCCACACGGCCGCGCAGGAGAGGCCGCCCAGGATCTGGTCGACGACGACCAGGGAGTGCGGCAGGTCCTCCTGGGAGACGCTGTCGGCGGCCATCAGGCCCACCAGGACGGCCAGGAAGAACGCGGTGAAGTCGACGAGCCAGTCGCGCACGGTGCGCCGGGGGCGCCGGCCCGCCCGCGCGGGGCCGCCGTCCTGGTCGAGTTCGGCGACGACGGCGGACGGCAGCAGCCACCGCGGCCCCTCGAACGCCCGTGTCCCCCGGTCCTGCTTCACGGTCTTCACAGCCCACCAATCTAGGCGCCCCGGGTGCCCGGCCGCCGCCCCGCGCGGGTGATCGGCTACCTAAGTAGCGGCGGCCTCGACTTTCGACCCTCCCGCGCGCGGGAGAACGGTTCTTCCGTAGGGACGGCGTCGTCCCTAGGCCGGTGGGCTCGGGGGGCCGCCGGGCGAGAATCGCAGCCATGAAGGCGCTGTGGGAGGTTCTCGGTTTCATCGCCCTGCTGCAGGGCGGCATGGGGCTGCTGCACGAGTTCACCGGGTGGGACATCGGGATGGTGCAGCGGGTCGATCTCTTCGACGGGGCGGAGATCTACGTCAGCGTGGCGCTCGTGGCGCTCGCGTGCGCCCTGTTCGCCGTGGCGAGACGCGGACGGCCCGACTGAGTTCCAGCCGGGCCTCCGCGTCACGCTCGCCGAAGGGGGTTCAGCAGTCGAAGTCGATCAGGTCGAAGGTCGCGTAATGGTCGGAGGTGTAGTAGTCCTCCTGGTTCTGCTGCCCGGTGACGATGCGGCGCGCGCCGCGCGTCGAGGAGCCCGGGGTCTTCACGGTGTACTCGTGGTAGTAGCCGGAGCGCTGGCTCGGCAGGACGCCTTCGCTGTTGCGGAAGACGACGCCGTCCTGCGAGTAGGGGAACGGACCGCCCTGGTCGATCAGGTTCAGGGTGGTGTACGCCTGCGACGGCAGATCGCTGTAGCAGATGCTGCCGACCGCCGCCGCTGCGGGGGTCGCGGTGACGGCTCCGCCGACGAGGAGAGCGGACAGGACGGCGCCGGCGGCGGCGACTCGGGTGATGCGTGGGGGGAATCTCATGCGCCCATGATGACGCGCGTAGACGATGTCATGTCAACGACAACTCCGAAGATTTTCCCGTCCCGTCAGACGAGTTTTCGGGAAGTTAACCTGGGGCTAGGAATCGGCCGGGAAATCGAACGAGCCGTAGGCCGGACGGCCCGTCAGCTCATAGCTGGCGATGACCACTCCGGTGCTCGTGACACTGCCTGCGACGTGCCGGAACGCGGTCGGCGAGGTGCCCTCGGGGAAGAGCCTGCGGCCCGCTCCCAGGACCACCGGAAACGTCATCAGGTGAAGGGTGTCCAGGAGGCCGAGGTCGACGAGGGAGCGCACGAGCGCACCGCTGCCGTGGACCTGCACCTCACCCTCGGTGCGCTCCTTGAGCACGGCGACCTCCTTCGCGAGATCGCCCGTGAGGACCGTCGTACCGGCCCAGGACGGGTCCGTCAGCGTCGCCGAGGGAACGTACTTCGGGAGACCGTTCAGCTTGGCCGCGACGGGGTTGCCGGGGTCGGTGACCTTGGGCCAGTAGCCCGCGAAGATGTCGTAGGTGCGCCGGCCGAGCAGGAACGCGCCGACCCGCCCGAAGTTCTCCACGACGAACCGCCCGAAGTCGTCATCGTCGTACGGAACGCTCCAGCCGCCCTGGGTGAACCCGCCGGCCGGGTCCTCCTCGGGGCCTCCAGGGGCCTGGTACACGCCGTCGAGGCTGACGAACACGGTGGAGGTGAGCTTGCCCATGGCGGGGCCTCTTTCCGAAGAGATCCGATGTCTCCCGCCCTCCTGTTGCGGCGGGCGGAATCCGCAGTCATCAGCTCAGACCCCACCCGCGCGCGGAACTCATCGGTTCAGCCGAACTTCCTTCGGACGCTGTGCAGGTAGCTGAAATCGTCGTCCACGCGTGCGTGGCCGACGGGACGGATCTCCCGGGTGGCCAAGTTCAGCGTCAGGCCACCGGCAACACCCAGTGCCCAGCCCGCGCCCGGCCAAGCGACCCCGGCGGCTCCCGCAGCGACTGCCGCCGTCACCAGCACGGACCGCTGCACCCATGCGATCCCGCGGCCCTTGCCCGCCGCGCGGTGGTCCGCCGCGGCCTGGTCGATCTCGTGGCGCAGACCGGCGACGACGTCGGCCGGGTGCTCGTAGCTCTCTCGCAGTTCGCGCAGAAGCCGGTGCAGGACGCGCATCAGGCGCACCCGTTCGTCGGTGTGACGGTCGCGGAAGTCGAGAACGACGGACGTGGGAGTGCCGGGGGCGGGCACCGGAAGAAGGCTGCCCAGGTCCGCCTGGAACGCGGGCAGTCGTGCGAGGCCGGGCGCGCGCAGGGATGCCTCGTAGGCGCCTGGACGGTCGGTGTACGGCACGTAGGGCACCGGCCCGGCGGCAAGCTCACGCGCAAGGACGCTGAAGACCAGTTGCTGCACTTCCGGGGGGACGTGGATGCTCCACTGCCCGTCGCGGTGGCGTTCCGCCAGGCCGAGGTCGAGCAGTTCCGACTCCAACAGCGTGCTGAGCATCGAGTTGTAGAAGACGGCGCTCCGGGGCGACACCGGCGGGTCCTGCGCCAGCTGACGCAGTTCCTGCCTCAGAACATCCGCGGCGGGGCCGTTCAGCTGCCCGTCTTCACCACTGAGGCGCACCGGCGTGTACAGGGCCCGTTCCCTGAGCGCCTCCAGCTCCGGCGGTACAGCGACCTCGTAGACGCCGCGGTGGCGCGGGACGACGCTGGCGATGCCGTCCCAGTACAGCAGCGCCTGGTGCAGCACCTCCTCGGGCGGCTCCACCAGCGGGTAGTACAGCAGAGCAGCCATCACGCCTCCCCCCGTGAACTCCCCGGAGTCTCCCGGGGAGTTCACGGTAGCGCGCATCAGCCGCCCAGCTCCCGGTGCCGTGCGGCCAGGTCGGCAGCGCCCTTCTCCGTGAGGGTGCCGTGCAGCCGCAGCCGGGAGATGCCGCCGTCCGGATAGATGTCCACGCGCGCGTGCGTGCCGACAGCCGGTTCCGGCAGGACGAAGCGGTGGTTGGTGTCGGGCTGGAGGCGGGTGCGCGGGAGGATCTCGCGCCAGTCGCCGTCCTCGCCGTCGCGGACCGCCACGGACGCCCAGCCGGCGCTGTTGCCCTTCAGGTAGGCGGTGTCGATCTCGACGGCGCGGATCTGGGCCTGGGCGGCGAGCCGGTAGCGGATCCAGTCGTTGCCCTGGTCGCGGCGGCGCCGGGTCTCCCAGCCGTCGTCCATCTGGCGGGAGCGGCCGGGGCGGATGGTGTTGGAGGCCGGGGAGTAGAACAGGTTGGAGGCGTCCTCGGCCTGTCCGCCGTTCTCCAGGGCGACGACGTCGTAGGCGCCGAGGACGGCCAGCCAGGCCGGGTCGGGCACGACCTCGCCGTACACGCGCAGGCGCGCGATGCCGCCGTCGGGGTGCTGGTTGAGGCGCAGATGCGTGAAGCGCTGTTCGACGTCGACGGCGAAACCGTTCGCCGCGTGGCCGCCGACCTCGGTGCGCGGGACGAGGGTCGTCCACTTGACGTCGTCGCCGAGGAGCTGCTCCGGGGAGGGCGAGCCCGGGAGCGAGGTGGCCTCCACGGAGACGGCCTTGGGGTAGTTGCCCCGGAAGTGCGCGGTGTCGACGACGATGCCGCGGACGACGCCGGGGGCGCCGAGGCGGATCAGCGCCCAGTCGTGGTCCTCGGCGGTCGGCCAGGGGTGCTCGGCGCTCGCACCACGCCGGCGGCGCGTCTCCCAGCCGTCCATGACCTTGCCCTTGTGCCCGAAGTGCTCGGGGTCGAAGACCGCGCGGCCGGGCAGCAGGAGGTTCTCCCGGTGGGCGAAGAACTCGTCGTTGGCGGCGATCACCCCGGCGCCGAGCTGCCGGTCGGCGAGGTCGGCGAGGTGGGTGAAGGGGAAGTCGGCGGTGCGGTGGTCCGCGTACGGGTCGCCGCCCTGGTAGGGCTGCGCGTCGCCGGTGAAACGGGGGATCGCCGTCACAGGGG
>DATCQX010001199.1:0-6226 GCA_036569285.1 Streptomyces sp. | reverse complement strand
AGTACGTCGAGGTCTCCACGGACGGCGGCGCGACCTACACGCCGATCGACGGCACCCTCGCCGACGGCACCGCGATCCCGCGTGACGGCAGCGGCCGTCCGGCCCTCACGGGTTCGGTCGACGCCTACCAGAAGCTGACGTTCCCGCTCGACGCGTACGCCGGCAAGCAGATCTCGCTGCGCTTCCGCAACCAGACGGACGGCGGCGTCTCCCTCAAGGGCTTCGCCGCGGACGAGATCAAGGTCACCGCGGACGGTGCGACGGTCTTCTCGGACGACGCGGAGAGCGCGGACGCCGCGTGGACCGCGAGCGGGTTCTCCCGGATCGGCGCGTCCATCAAGGACAGTTACGCGCAGTACTACCTCGCCGAGAACCGCCAGTACGTGTCGTACGACAAGACCCTCAAGGTCGGCCCGTACAACTTCGGTTTCACGGCCCCCAAGGACAAGTGGGTCGAGCACTACCCGTACCAGAACGGCCTGCTCATCTGGAAGTGGGACACCTCGCAGCTGGACAACAACACCAGCGCTCACCCGGGTACCGGTCTGGTCCTTCCGGTGGACTCCCACCCCACCCCGCTGAAGTGGTCCGACGGCACCCTGATGCGTAACCGCATCCAGTCCTTCGACTCCACCTTCAGCTGGTACCCGACGGACCGGCTCACCCTCCACAAGGCGGGCGTCGCGACGACGATCAAGTCCCGTCCGGGTGTCCCGGTCTTCGACGACGGCAAGTCGAGCTACTACGACGCGTCGAGCCCGTTCGCGGGCGTCAAGATCACTGACACCAACACGTCGATCAAGATCGTGAGCGAGCCGCTGAGCGGCAAGACGATCACCGTGAAGGTCGGTCCCTCGGCGAAGTAGTCAGCATCTTCGCAGGTCAGAAGCGTATCGGCGGCAACCCCCTGGCGGGTTGCCGCCGATCGTGTTTAGGTGCCTCCTGTGCATGCCTTATTGACACCGACCCTGACGCCGACGCCGGCGCCGACCCGTACGGGGGTATGACCGCATGGCCACAGGAGGCTTCTCGAAGCTGCCCAGCGGTACCGTCGTGGTGGCTCTGAACCTGCCCAGCCCGGCCGCCGCGGGCTCTGTCGTACGGGTACTGGTCCACGCCGCGAACCGGGCTCGCGCCCTCACCCGTCTACGCAATCTGGGTCTGCGCGCGGTGTACCTGAGGGGTAATACCGCGCCCCCCACCCCCGACGAGATCACGGCCGTCCTGCACCATCCCGACGGGCTGATATGGCGAACCGACGGCTCGATGGAGCTGTGGCATCCGATCCGGACGCTGAAGCGGGGCGGGGCTGTGCGGTCGTGGGGCGGGGCGGTGAGATAGCGCCCGGCTGGGGGCCCGGCCGTTGGCTGGGGTGCCCCCTGGTCCGGCGGCCCGCTGCCCGGTGACCGTCTGCCTAGTGGCCTCCTGTCCGGAAGACCCCTGCCCGGAGGCTCACCCCTCCGGGAGCGCCCTCACCGCGTCGCTCGCCGCCCGGTACTCCTCCCGCAGGTGACGGGCCTCCTCGCAGTCCACGCCCTGTACGCGGCAGGTGTCCTTGCAGGACGCGGCATGCGTGAGCCAGTCGCGGTAGAGGCTCGCGGCAAGGGTGTGCGGGAGGTTCTCGGAGGGTTCGGGGGAGGTCGTCACCGTGGGGTCCCCTGTCGTTCCGGGGCGCCTCGCCTGGGGGTGGGGTGGGGCGCCGGGGGTGTGCGGTTGTCCTGTTTCACGGATGGTGGGGGGATTGCGTTCAAATGGGCGGGGTTGTGGGGCGGAAGTAGTACGGGGGGTCCCGTAAGGGTGAAGGGTGGGGGAGTGGTGGGGGTACTACGGGGGCTACGGGAACGCCGGGGCGGTCCGCTGCGCGGGGAGCGTCTTCGCCCGCTGGCTTCTGGGGGGCGTCAGGCTGTTCCGGAGCCCGGAATCGCTGGACGGGGCCTCGAAGCTTTCTGAGGGGTATTGCTAGGCATGACCGGGGGCGGGCCGAAGCTCTGCTGCGGCGCCGCCGAGGGTGAGCGGGTCGTCGGTATCGTCGAGGCCGCCCGGGGGTTTTGAGGGCGATGCGGGGGCGGGCGATGCCGTAGCCGATGGCGTCGTTGCGCTTCGACGCGTCTGTGGGGCCGCCGCTGGTGGTGCAGAGGCCGGTTTTGCCGCCACAGACGTCGAAAGAAGGTTGGCCTCATCCGAAAGGGAAGCCACTCCCTCCACGCGGCACGCCGCTACTCGTACCGCTCCCACGTATGTCCACCCCGATGCCCCTGGGCCAGCCGGCAGGCGTCCCACCCCTCCGGGCTCGGGGAGGGCTGGTGGACCAGGTGCCGGACCTGGGCGTCACCGGCGTCAGGCCAGACGACCCGGACCGAGCCGCCGTCCTCGTTGCTGAGGTCGCCTAACAGCGCCGCGTGCTCGCCGTGCGGGTGAGTGTCGAGTTCGCAGGTGACGAAGTCCAGCAGCGGCTCCTCGTCGGGACAGCCGTTGGGGAAGGCGAGGGCGGCCTCCCTCAGATGTACGGGACGCTGAGGAAAACGGAACAGGTCTTCAACGCGCCCTCCCGCTCAGCGAGTTCTTCCGGCACTCAAGACGGCTCGACTCCGGGACGACGAGGACGGCCGTCTCGTCGTCCAGCGCCCGGCAGAGCTGCGCGTGCAGGATCTCCGTCTCGACGCGCTCGACCGGACTTCTGGCCCGCCAGGTGGTTGGCCTCACCTGCGTGGGGCCCATGACGATCTCGCGGAGTCGGGTCATGGCCGTGAGGGCGGAATATCGCAATGTCCAGCATCGTCGTGCTCGCGGGCCGACTACTCAGCTTTCTGGAAGCACTGCGAGTACAAAGTCACGTCAAGCAGGGGCGTGTTCCCGTCGAGTCCCTTGAGCCACCTGACCTCAAGCTGGCTGTTCGTCTTCCGGTGGACGGCCAAAATCTCCGGATTCTTGTTCCGGCTGCCGTCATCTCCGTCCTTCACGATCTTCCACCCGTCACCGGGCAGAGCTTGCTTCAGATTGGAAAACCCTTCGCCGAGCTTGCTGTTGTCGATTCCGTAAACGGACCAGGGGTGCCTGACCCAGACACCCTTTCGACCGTCGTCGGTGCAGGACGAAGTGTACGGTCCGGGTTCGGTGACTTTACCTTTGACTTTGAACATGTCCAGCACCTGGCTGGACAGTGAAGAAACCTCTTTCTCCACTGTCGAAGAACTGCGCACAGGTAGAGGCTTACTGCTTTCCTTGTCCATTGAGCATCCCGTAGCGAGGAGGATTGATGACGTCGTGAGTGCGGCGATCAGAAAAGCTCGCCGTACACCCAGCCTATTCCAGCTTGACATCTCCATACCTTCCTGCGATTACGTCTGCTTGGTTTTGCAGGCTCGTCGAGGCCTGCCCTTCTTCGTAGTCCCAGAAAGAGCCGTGACCCGAGAGGAAGCCGCCAGTGTCGTTCTGCATGACATTGGCGCCGAAGGATTCGTCGGTGGGGTTCGCCCACCAGTCGCCGAGGCCGACCAGTCTGCCACCGTGCCGGACGGCAGCGTCGTCCATCGACCAGTCCGCCCCCTCGGCCCAGACGTGGTCCGCCCCTACGCCAAGGTCCCTCGCATGCCCGACCTGCATGCCCGGACTGCCGAGCGAGATGATGTCATCGACCGGAATGTGGTGATGCTTGGCGGTCTCGCCGACCACTGTGCTGCCGTAACTGTGACCGATCACGGTCGTATGGCTGGCATTCGGCCCGCCTTGAGCGGTCTGGGTCCCCTGGAGGAAATCTTCGAGTCTCGGACCGGCATGCTCCGCGCGCGAGCCACTCATGGCCTGCGGAATGTCGTCCGGGGCGTCGTAGTCGAACCAGTAGATGGTCGAAACGGATTGACCTGGCACAAGGTGCTGGCTCTCTCGCCACATCGCCTCGCTGCGATCGATGTTGCCGCCGCTCCCTCCGATATTTGTTCCCGTGCCCGGGACGAATATCGCAGTGTGGTCGGCCGTGTCGGGATTTCCATTGGCGAGGATGATCCGCCCGTCATCCTCGCCGGCGGGGTCGAAGCCCAGAAGGTAGGCTTCGGGAAGCCCATTTTTACCTGTCCGGTCGAATCGATCCTGAATTGCGTCGATGCCTTTCAGGACTTTCTCAAGCTCTGCCTTTCGGTCGCCGTACTTCACGTGCCAAGCCATCCATTCGTCGGTGTACACCTTGACCGGGAGCCCACCAGACGCGACGTAGGTGTACTTGCCGACAGGCTCGGCAGGGATCGAGGCGAGTTCCAGCCGGTACTGACCACGGGTCTCGTCGAGCACGGTTCGGTTGGCTTCATCGCGCACGTCGGCGGGCAGCCCGTTCATCTCACCCACGGCCTTGGGGTGGAGCGACAGGTAGGCAGCGCGTTCCTCTGGTGTGAGCTCTTTCCACCACTGTGCGTTGGCCGAGGGATCGCCGTCCTTGGGGGGCTGGGGAAGGGAGTCGAGGTACTCCTTGCCCGCTGCCTGTACCCCCGTGGTGTCCGAGGCGGCGTCGGCCATGTCCGCGTCGGAGACGGTCAGATCGTCGTCGGCCTTCAACGCCCGCAGTTTCGGTGCCCACTTGGTGTCGGCCTCGGTGGCCTCGGCCAGGGCGGTGGCGATGAGGTCGGCGCAGTCCTGGGCGGCACGGTGGTGGGGGTTGGGGTCGAAGCCCGCGGCGGAGCGGCCGATCGCGGCGGCGGTGGGGTCGAGGAAGCCGCTCGCCGTGCCGCCGGCGGGGGTCTTGCCGTCCGCATCCTTCTCCCCGCCGGACGGGTAGGAGACCGAGCCGTCGGTGTTGACGGTCAGTCCGGCCGCCGAGGCCTCCGCGAGGGCGGTGTCGAGTTTGCGTTTGGCGGCTTCCATCTCGTAGGAGAACGCTTCGAGGGCGGTGGCGACGAGGCCGCACTCGACCTGGATGTAGTGGAAGTTCCTGCCGAGTTCGGTGAGTTGGCCGAGGGCGGCTGTCGCGGCGTCGCCGGAGAGGGACTGCCGCATGGCGGCGGCGATCTGGTTCTCGATCCGGTCCTTGGCCGTGCTCGCGAGGTCTGCTGTGCCGCGGTAGCCGTCGGCGGCCTGGGCGTACTCGGCGGGCTTGAGGGACTTGAGCGTGGCGAGGTCCATGCCGGTCAGCCCTTCCCGCCGACGGCGGGCGTGTCCGTGTACGCCAGTGACAGGTTCTGGACGTCGATGACGACGCTTTCGTCGGTCATCTGAAGGTCGCCGCCTGCCTTCCCCAACAGCGCCCCGAGTTTCTCGCACCGTCCGCCGACATCCTTCACATACCGCGCCCAGGAGTCGTACACCTCCTTCTGCGCCCCGGCGGTCACACAGCCTGCCTCCGCGCCCAGCCCCTCCTGCCCGCCTGACAGCAGCCCCAGCGCCTTGGCGACGTCCTCACGCAGCGCGCCGACGTCCCGACCGGCCTTCGTCCAGACGGGTTTGTTCGACACCAGCGTTCCCGACCCCGCCGAATCGGCCGGGAGCGAGTTCAGCCGCATCCCCACGCGTTCCGCCGCCGCGCCCTTGAGCTGCTCCCACTCGTCCCACGCCATCGCCGATCGCTCCCCGCGCCACCGTCCCGCCATGATCAGGTCAAACGATAATCGGCTCGGCAGCGGGTGGGGATCGGTATCTCCGCCCGGGTGGCCTGAGTATCCGTACTCAGGAGCCTCCCGGGCCCTGGTGCGGGGGCGGAGGGATGCTGCCGGGCATGACCGGGGGTGGGCCGAAGCCCTGCTGTTGAGGCGCAGGGGAGAGGTGGGGGGTGGTGGGGGTGCGGCGCTTTCGGACGATGACTGCGGCGGCGATGCCGGCTGCTGCGAGGGCGCCTGCGCCGAGGCCGAGGCCGAGCCAGGGGGTACCGCCGTCCCCCGTCGAGGCCGCCTTCGCCGGTTCGCTTTCTTTCGCCGATGGCGCCGGGGTGGGGGTGGCGGACTGCTGGGCTTCGGCTTCGGCGAGGTCGGGGAGGGGGTAGACGTCGGCAGGACCCGGATCGCCGGGGGTCTTGAGGGCGATGCGGGGGCGGACGATGCCGTACCCGATGGCGTCATTGCGCTTCGACCCGTCCGTGGGGCCGCCGATGGTGTTCAGCATGACCCGGAGGACCTGGTTGTTGGTCCAGGTGGGGTGGACGGACCAGATGAGGGCGGCGCTGGCGGAGGCTAGGGCGGTGGCGTCGCTGGTGCCGCTGGTGGTGCAGAGGCCGGTTTTGCCGCCGCAGGCGTGGACCATGTCGTCG
>DATCQX010001198.1:0-9335 GCA_036569285.1 Streptomyces sp. | reverse complement strand
TCCTGGAGCACGTCACCAGCCGCTGGGGCGTCCTCGTCCTCATCGAACTCCTGGACGGCACCCGCCGGTTCAGCGAACTGCGCCGCGCGATAGGCCGCGTGAGCGAGAAGATGCTGACCCAGACCCTCCAGACCCTGGAGCGCGACGGCTTCGTCCACCGCGCCGCCCAGCCCGTCATCCCGCCCCGCGTCGACTACTCCCTCACCCCCCTCGGCCGCGAGGCCGCCGAACGCGTCCGCGACCTCGCCACCTGGACCGAGACCCGCCTCACCGAGGTCGTCGAGGCCCGCGAACGCTACGACGCCCGCAAGGCCTCCGCCACGGGCTGAACCACCGGCCCACGCGGACGACGCTCCGCGCACCCCTCGCGAACACGACCGGGCCCGACCCGCCCACGGCGGGCCGGACCCGTGCCCGGACGACGCCGGATCACCGCCCACCCTGAGGCGCCCCCGGCGAGACCCGTAGGGGGAGGGCCCTCAGCGAGCCCCACCCCTGCCGCGCACCCCCCTCACCCCACCACCGTCCACGTGTCCCCACCCGCCAGCAGCGCCGCCAGATCCCCCTTGCCCCGCTGTTCGACGGCCGCGTCGAGCTGGTCGGCCATCTGGGTGTCGTAGACGGGCCGTTCGACCGAGCGCAGGACGCCGATCGGAGTGTGGTGGAGGGTCTGGGGGTCGGCGAGCCGCGAGAGGGCGAAGGCGGTCGTGGGGGACGCGGCGTGCGCGTCGTGCACGAGGAGGTCCGCCTCGTTCCCGGGAGTGACGTCCACGACCCGTAGGTCTCCGGTAGCCCTGTCCCGTACGACCCCGCGCGCACCGTCCGCCCCGAACCGGATCTGCTTCCCGTGTTCGAGCCGGATGACCGCCTCCTGGGCCGCCTCACGGTCCTTGAACGACTCGAACGCCCCGTCGTTGAAGATGTTGCAGTTCTGGTAGATCTCGATCAGCGCGGTCCCGGGATGCGCGGCGGCCTGCCGCAGCACCTCCGTCAGGTGCTTGCGGTCGGAGTCGACGGTCCGCGCGACGAACGACGCCTCCGCGCCGAGCGCCAGCGACACCGGGTTGAAGGGGGCGTCCAGCGACCCCATCGGCGTCGACTTGGTGATCTTCCCTACCTCCGAGGTAGGGGAGTACTGCCCCTTCGTCAGCCCGTAGATCCGGTTGTTGAACAGCAGGATCTTCAGGTTGACGTTGCGCCGCAGGGCGTGGATGAGGTGGTTGCCGCCGATGGAGAGCGCGTCCCCGTCCCCGGTCACCACCCACACCGACAGGTCACGTCGGCTGGCGGCGAGCCCTGTCGCGATCGCGGGCGCGCGGCCGTGGATGGAGTGCATCCCGTAGGTGTTCATGTAGTACGGGAACCGCGACGAGCAGCCGATCCCCGACACGAAGACGATGTTCTCCTTCGCGAGCCCCAGCTCGGGCATGAACCCCTGCACGGCGGCCAGGATCGCGTAGTCCCCGCAGCCGGGGCACCAGCGCACCTCCTGGTCCGACTTGAAGTCCTTCATCGCCTGCTTGGCCTCGGCCCTGGGGACCAGCTGAAGGAGCGGATTCGCTTCGGACACCTCTGTCGGCTCAGCCATCGATGGCCTCCTTGAGCGCCGTGGCGAGCTGCTCCGCCTTGAACGGCATGCCGTTGACCTGGTTGTAGGAGTGGGCGTCCACCAGGTACTTCGCCCGTACCAGCGTGGCGAGCTGCCCGAGGTTCATCTCGGGGATCACCACCTTGTCGTAACTCTTCAGTACGACACCGAGGTTCTTCGGGAAGGGGTTCAGATGGCGCAGGTGGGCCTGCGCGATCGCCTCCCCGGCCGACCTCAGCCGGCGCACCGCGGCCGTGATCGGCCCGTACGTCGACCCCCAGCCCAGCACCAGCGTGCGGGCGCCGTCCGGGTCGTCGACCTCCACGTCGGGGACGTCGACGCCGTCGATCTTGGCCTGCCGGGTGCGGACCATGAAGTCGTGGTTGGCGGGGTCGTAGGAGATGTTCCCGGTGCCGTCCTGCTTCTCGATGCCGCCGATGCGGTGTTCGAGCCCCGGGGTGCCGGGGACGGCCCAGGGGCGCGCGAGGGTGTGCGGGTCGCGCTTGTAGGGCCAGAACACCTCCGTGCCGTCCGCCTCGGTGTGGTTCGGGCCCTGCGCGAACCGCACGCGCAGATCCGGGAGTTCGTCGACCTCGGGGACGCGCCACGGCTCGCTGCCGTTGGCGAGATAGCCGTCCGACAGGAGCATCACCGGCGTGCGGTAGATCAGCGCGATCCGGGCCGCCTCCAGCGCCGCGTCGAAACAGTCGGCCGGCGTGCGCGGGGCGACGACCGGGACCGGCGCCTCGCCGTTGCGCCCGTACATCGCCTGGAGCAGATCGGCCTGCTCGGTCTTGGTGGGCAGGCCTGTGGAGGGCCCGCCGCGCTGGATGTCGATGACCAGCAGCGGCAGTTCCAGCGACACGGCCAGCCCGATCGTCTCCGACTTGAGAGCCACGCCCGGTCCCGACGTGGTGGTCACCGCGAGGGAGCCGCCGAACGCCGCGCCCAGCGCCGCGCCGATCCCGGCGATCTCGTCCTCCGCCTGGAAGGTGCGCACGCCGAAGTTCTTGTGCCGCGACAGCTCGTGCAGGATGTCCGAGGCCGGGGTGATCGGGTACGAGCCCAGGAACAGCGGCAGGTCCGCCTGGCGGGAGGCCGCGATCAGGCCGTACGCCAGAGCGAGGTTGCCGGAGATGTTCCGGTAGACGCCCGGCGGGAACGCGGTGGTCGCCGGGGCGATCTCGTAGGAGACCGCGAAGTCCTCCGTCGTCTCGCCGAAGTTCCAGCCCGCGCGGAACGCCGTCAGGTTCGCCTCGGCGATCTGCGGCTTCTTCGCGAACTTCGCCCGCAGGAACCGCTCCGTGCCCTCCGTGGGCCGGTGGTACATCCATGACAAGAGGCCGAGCGCGAACATGTTCTTGCTGCGCTCGGCCTCTTTGCGGGTGAGGTCGAAATCCTTCAGGGCCTCGACCGTCAACGTCGTCAGCGGCACCGGATGGAGGTGGTAGCCGTCCAGCGAGCCGTCCTCCAGGGGACTTTCGCCGTACCCCACCTTCTGCATCGCCCGTTTGGTGAACTCATCCGTATTGACGATGATCTCCGCGCCGCGCGGCAGGTCCCCCACGTTCGCCTTCAGGGCCGCCGGGTTCATCGCGACCAGCACATCGGGCGCATCACCCGGAGTCAGGATGTCGTGGTCCGCGAAGTGCAGCTGGAAGCTCGACACTCCGGGCAGCGTCCCCGCGGGGGCCCTGATCTCGGCCGGGAAGTTCGGCAGCGTGGACAGATCGTTCCCGAACGACGCGGTCTCCGAGGTGAACCTGTCACCCGTGAGCTGCATCCCGTCGCCCGAGTCCCCCGCGAACCTGATGATCACACGATCGACACGGCGTACGTCCTTCGCCCTGTCGGCCGGCTTGCGCTGCTCTCCCACGACGGCTTCGTCGGCCTGCTCCGCCGGGCTGCTGACCTGACTGGTCACTGAACTGGACCTCCTTCGAGGCGGCTGTCCGGGAGCTGCCTTCCCGCAGGCCCTCCCAGATCAAGCCTACGTCTGTGAGGGCCGCCCGCCCTCGGCCGTTCAGCCGATCGGCGTGCGTGAAATCACCGCCGGGCGCCCCCGTTTCACCTGCTCTACGGTCCGCTCCGTTCCTTGTCGGTTTCTACACGTTTGCTAATGGCGTCGAGCAGAACAGGGCTACCCCTCTAGGAGTTCAGATAGGTCAGAACTGCGAGAACCCGCCGGTGATCCCCGTCACTGGGCGACAGACCGAGCTTCAGGAAGATGTTGCTGACGTGCTTCTCGACGGCTCCGTCGCTGACCACCAGCTGCCTGGCGATCGCCGAGTTCGTCCGCCCCTCCGCCATGAGCCCCAGGACTTCACGCTCACGGGGGGTCAGCCCGGCCAGCACGTCCTGCTTCCGGCTGCGCCCGAGGAGCTGCGCGACGACCTCGGGGTCCAGCGCCGTGCCCCCCTGAGCGACCCGCACCACCGCGTCCACGAACTCGCGGACCTCGGCCACCCGGTCCTTCAGCAGATACCCCACCCCACGGCTGGAACCGGCCAGCAGTTCGGTGGCGTAACGCTCCTCCACATACTGTGACAGCACCAGCACCCCGAGCCCCGGATGGGCCTTGCGGAGCTGGACGGCGGCCCGCACCCCTTCGTCCGTATGCGTCGGGGGCATCCGGACGTCCGCCACGACGACGTCCGGCAGCGCGCCCTCGGCGGCGAGATCCGTGATCGTCTTGACGAGCGCGTCCCCGTCGCCCACCCCGGCGACCACGTCGAGCCCCCGGTCCGTGAGCAGCCTGGTCAGCCCCTCCCGCAACAAAACCGAGTCCTCTGCGATGACGACTCGCACCCTGTCCTCCACGTGTCCGGCCCCCGGTCGGCTGTACGGCTGCATGCGCACCCAAGCATCCCAGGCCCGGAAGCCGAACGGATCGCCCCTGAGGCCGATCCTCAGAGTTCCACACACCCCTAAAGGATCGATTGGACGACCGAAAACGGCGCGATCGCGATCCTTAGGACGTCGTTTCGTGCAGGAACGGTCACTAATGACAGTTCCTGCACGAAACGTCCTCCCTGTGACGATCAGACGCGCTGCACCCTCCACGGCAGCTCCGCCGTCACCCGCGTCGGCCCCCCGGCCGGCGAGTCCACCACCAGGATCCCGTCCACCGCGTCCAGCCGCCCCGCCAGCCCCGCGAGACCGGACCCGCCGGAGACGTCCGCACCCCCCACGCCGTTGTCGACGACCTGGAGCATCAGCCGGTCCTCCACCCGCCACACGTCCACCGACGCCGTCGTCGCCCGAGAGTGCTTGCTGATGTTCTGGAGCAGCTCGGAGACGGTGAAGTAGGCGATCCCCTCGATGGCGGGCGCGGGCCGCTCCACGAGGTCCACGTCCACCGACACCGGGACCGTGCAGCGGGAGGCGACGGAGGAGAGCGCGGCGTCGAGGCCCCGGTCGGTGAGGACCGCCGGGTGGATGCCCCGGGCCAGGTCACGCAGCTCCTGGAGCGCCGTCTTCACCTCGCCGTGCGCCTCCGACACCATCCGCGCCGCCTCCTGCGGGTCCTCGCGGAGCTTCTCCTTGGCCAGCCCCAGATCCATCGCGAGGCTGACGAGGCGGGCCTGGGCACCGTCGTGCAGATCCCGCTCGATGCGCCGCAGGTCGGCCGCCGCCGTGTCCACCACGACGCCCCGGTCCGACTCCAGCTCCACCACCCGGGAGGCCAGCCGCGACGGGCTCAGCAGGCCGTGCACCAGCAGCCGGTCGACCATCGTCAGCGCCCGCACGATCCACGGCGTGGCCATCGTGAACAGCAGCCCGACCAGCGCGGTGACGGTGATCTCGAAGGGGTTGTCCAGGTAGATCCGGTGCCCGCCGTCGCCGTAGAGCTGGAGGCCGTCCTGACCGGCGTACGCCGGGAACGCCCAGAACCACAGCGGGTACGTCAGCAACGACCAGCCGGTCGCCCAGAAGGTCAGCGAGACGCCGAACGAGAACACCGCCCACGGCAGGTGCAGCAGCCCGTACAGCGCGTGCCGCCACGACGCGCCGTCCCGCAGGACCGCGCCCACCCAGCCCATCAGGCTCCGCTTGCGCGGGCGCAGAGGCGCGGGCTCGCCGATCTCCATACCGAGCAGGCCCCGCGCGCGGACCCGCTCCAGCGCACCGAAGCCCCGGCAGCCCGCCAGCGCGGCGGCCAGCAGGGGAAGTCCGACGAACGTGATGAGCAGACCTGCGCCGACCGACAGCATCGACACCGTGTACGTGAAGAACACGATGCTGATCGGCAGGCTCAGCAGCACATAGGTGAACTCCCGCCAACTGCGGCCCGTGAAGGGGGTTCGCAGCGCCGTGGGGATCCGATGCCGCCGCCCGGTCTCCTCGTACTCTCCGTATCCCACGCCCTGCATGGCCATGGCTCCGTCCCGTTCTGCTCGTCGTCGCACCGTTGTCCGCTGTACGACAAGCCTCGCGGAGGGGGTGGCCGGGGGCCATGGAGTCCGTCGGCCTCTCGGGTGGGGGGTTATCCCTACCTCGCTGGTCGTACGGGGGATTTCTCAGGGAGGTTCCCTGAGGGGATCCCTCGGGGGAGACCCCGTAATACCCGTAGCCCCCATGCCTGGACGGCCATGGGGGCTACCTGCCTGAGAGCTACGCCCGGTCCCGCCAGGGCAGTTCCGCCGTCACCGTCGTCCCCCCGCCCGGCGGCGAGTCCACGACGAACAGGCCGTCGACGGCGTCGAGGCGGTCCGCGAGGCCCCGCATCCCCGTGCCCTTGTCGAGGCTCGCGCCCCCGCTCCCGTCGTCCGAGACCTGGATGAGGAGCCGCTCGTCGGAGCGCCACACGTCGACGGACGCGGTCCGCGCGCCGCTGTGCTTGCTGATGTTCTGGAGCAGTTCGGAGACGGTGAAGTAGGCGATCCCCTCGATCGCCGGCGCCGGTCTCGCGGGCAGGTCGGCGGTCACCTTCACGGGAACCGTGCAGCGGGAGGCGACGGAGGAGAGCGCCGCGTCGAGGCCCCGGTCGGTGAGGACCGCCGGGTGGATGCCCCGGGCCAGGTCACGCAGCTCCTGAAGCGCGAGCTTCACCTCGCCGTGCGCCTCCGCGACCATCTCCGCCGCCGTGTCCGGATCCTCCAGCAACTTCTCCTTGGCCAGCCCGAGCCCCATCGCGAGGTTGACGAGGCGGGCCTGGGCGCCGTCGTGCAGATCCCGCTCGATGCGCCGCAGGTCCGCCGCCGCCGTGTCCACCACGACCCCCCGGTCCGACTCCAACTCCGCGATCCGCCGCTCCAGTTCGTCCGACGGCGACAGCAGCGCCCGCACCATCGCCCGGTCCACGTTCGCGAACCCCCGTGCCACATAAGGGAGTGCGGGCCACGCCACGAACAGCGAGACGAGGACGACCGTGAACGTGAGGATGCCCCACAGCAGCCGGATCACGTCGTACAGCACCGTCCGCCAGCCCACCGGATCCTTCAACGCCGTCCACAGCACCGGCAGGAACCCGCGCCCCCTGCGCCACGGCACCTTCGACGGCTCCTCCACCCGCACCCCGAGCAGCACCCGCGCCCGCGCCCGCTCGAAACGGCCCATCGCCCGCGAGCCCATCAGCCCGACGGCTATCAGCGGCAGGCCGACCACGGTGACGGCCAGCCCCGAGCCGACCGAGAGCATCGTCACGGCATAGACGAAACCGACCAGCGCGATCGGCAGGTTGAGCAGGAGATGGAGGATCTCCTTGCACGTCACCGCGGACAAGACGGGACGCACGGGGGGAAGCGGCTCGTCCGGAGCCGTGGACTTCGCGGTCATACCGCTCAGCCTGCCGTGTGCCGGGCGGCGGCGCCATGACGTTCCCCGCCCCCGGCACCCTGGGGATAACCCCACCTTCACCGGAAGTAGGGGTGACGAGCCGCTTACCGGCGCTTTATCAGGGCCTAGACTCCCGGAGGTACGCGCAACCAGTGAAGTGAAGGGACGGACGTGCGGGAATCGACCGGCGCCCCTGAGACCGCGCTCGCGGCGGACTACTTCCAGTCGTACTCGGTGGTGGGGCTGCTCGCCGTCGTCGGCGTGCTCTTCGTGGCGGTGGCGTTCGGCGCGGGGCGCCTGCTGCGACCCGTAGTACCCACGCCCGAGAAACTCATGACGTACGAGTGCGGGGTCGACCCCGTCGGCGAGGGCTGGGCCCACACCCAGGTCCGGTACTACGTGTACGCCTTCCTCTACGTCATCTTCGCCGTCGACTCCATCTTCCTGTTCCCCTGGGCGACGGTCTTCGCCGCCGACGGCTACGGCGCGACCACGCTCGTCGAGATGTTCATCTTCCTGGGGTTCCTCACGGTGGGGCTGCTCTACGCGTACAAGAAGGGCGTCCTGGAATGGGCGTGAGACCTGAGGGGGAGAGGGAGAGCGAGTTGGAGACGGCAGGGTCGGGGCCGGTGGGGTCGGGCGGCGCGGGTATTACGGGTGCGGGGGCCAGCGGCGTAGGTATTACGGGTACGACAGGGCCGGCGGAAACCGGCACCGCCCCCGCTCCCGCCGAGTCACCCGTGTACCTCCCCGAGCCCAAGCGGCTGGGCGCGCTCGCGCGGCTGGCGCCGGAGCCGATGAAGGTCGTCCTCAACTGGGGCCGCAGGTACTCCCTGTGGGTCTTCAACTTCGGCCTCGCCTGCTGCGCGATCGAGTTCATCGCCGCGTCCATGGCCCGCCACGACTTCATCCGGCTCGGCGTGATCCCGTTCGCCCCCGGACCCCGCCAGGCCGACCTGATGGTCGTCTCCGGCACGGTCACCGACAAGATGGCGCCCGCGGTGAAACGGCTGTACGAGCAGATGCCCGAGCCGAAGTACGTCATCTCCTTCGGCGCCTGCTCCAACTGCGGCGGCCCGTACTGGGACTCCTACTCGGTGACCAAGGGCGTCGACCAGATCATCCCCGTCGACGTGTACGTCCCCGGCTGCCCGCCCCGCCCCGAGGCCCTCCTCCAGGGCATCCTGAAGCTCCAGGAGAAGATCGCCCGCGAGTCCCTCGCCGACCGCTACACCGGCCGCCCCTCCCCGGCCGCCCTCCAGAGCGGCCTGGTCCCGGCCCCCGAGCCGAAGGGCACCCCCCGATGACCGCCGGCTGGCTCCCCGCCCCCGTCCAGGACCTCTTCGGGGACGACGCCGTCGCGGACGAGTCGTACGACGTCCTCACGGTCGACGTACCCGCGTCCACCTGGCTCACCGCCCTGGACACGGCCCGGACGACCCTGACCTGCACGTACTTCGACTGGCTCAGCGCCGTCGACGAGCCCGGCACCGGCTTCCGCGTCTGCGCCCACGTCGTCGCCCTCACCCCCGTCCGCCGTCTCCTGCTGCGGACGACCGTCCCGCACGCGTCCGCCGAGCTGCCGACGGCCGTCGGTGTCTACGCGGGCGCGGCGTGGCACGAACGCGAGACGCACGAGATGTTCGGCGTGACCTTCACCGACCACCCCTCGCTGACCCACCTCCTGCTCCCCGACACCTTCGAGGGGCACCCCCTCCGCAAGGACTTCGTCCTCGTGGCCCGCGCCGCCAAGCCCTGGCCCGGCGCCAAGGAACCCGGCGAGTCCGACCACGGAGCCCCCAAGCGCCGCCAGACCCTCCCCCCGGGAGTCCCCGACCCCAACGAGTGGGGCCCCCTGAAGGGCCAACTCCCCACGCCGCCCCCACGCCCGGCCCGCGCGGCCGGAGCGGGAGCCGGAGCGGGAACTGGAGCCTCGGCCGACCGCCCCGTCCGCCGCACCCGCTCGGCC
>DATCQX010001197.1:0-7673 GCA_036569285.1 Streptomyces sp. | reverse complement strand
GAGGGGGAGATGGCGGCTGCGGGTGGGTGGGGGCGGCGTGGCTGTCCGCAGTTGGGTGGCGGTGGTGAAGCGGGTGTGGGTGGGGGAGAGTGCCGGGGCGCTGAGTGAGGTGGCTTGCAGGGGGTGTGGACGGGGCTGTGATGGGCCGTGTGTCGGGGTCTGCGGGTGGCCGTGTGGCCGGAAACAGGTCGCGTACCCCCGAACGCCGCGTTCGCCGTGAGACACGTTCCGCCTCGTGCGACGGTTGCCGTACTGCTGATCACTACGCCGATCACGACGTACGGAGCCCCCTCATGGCAGAACTCCAGGACGAACTGCACCCCACCACGGCGGTCGGAGAGATGCCGTCGGAGGAGCCCTTTGGGGATACGGCCGGCGCGATAGCGGAGGGCGAGTCCGAGGCCGACATCCCTCACACCCCGGCTCCTCACAGCGACGCCTCCCACAGCTCCGACCCCTTGGCCCGCGCCCGGCAACTCCTCACCGAGCACCCCGTCGCCGACGGCTACAACACCCTCCCCTGGACCCTCCGAGGCCTCCCTTGGTACGACCTCGAACTCGGTGAGACCAGCGTCGACACGGACATCCCCCGCCTCCGGGAGGGCCACGTCGGTGCGGTGTTCTGGGCGTTGCGCCTTCCCGACTCCGCCGAGCGGGCCACCGCGGTCACCCTGGAGCAGATCGACCTCGTCCGCACGGTGGTCGCGGCTCACCCGGAGGGTCTCCGGACCGCCCGCACCGCAGGTCAGATCATCGACGCCCGGAACTGCGGCAGGGTGGCCGTCCTCCTGGGCCCGGCGGGCGCCCCGGCGCTGGACGACTCCCTCGCCGTCCTGCGCGTCCTGCACTCCCTGGGCCTGCGTGTGCTGACGCTGGCCGGGACGGGGTGGGCCGGGGAGGCGGGGCTGAGCCGGTTCGGGGAGGAGGTCGTGCGGGAGATGAACCGCCTCGGTGTCGTCCCGGATCTTTCCGGCGCCTCCGACGCGACGATCGTCCGCGCGCTGACCCTCTCCAAGAGCCCGGTCCTGTGCACCCGCTCGGCGGCCCGAGCCCTGCGCCCCCACCCGGACAACCTCTCGGACGACCTCCTCGCGGCCCTCGGCCGCGCGAAGGGCGTCTGCATGGTCCCGCTGACGGCCGACCAGACCGGCCCGGCGCTGAAGGACGTCGCCGACCACCTGGACCACATCCGCGCGATCGCCGGCCCCGCCTCCGTCGCCCTCTCCGGCGTCTACGACTCCCCGGCCGCCCACCCCGAGGGCCTCCCCGACCCCTCCGCCTACCCCCTCCTCATCACCGAACTCCTCCACCGAGGCTGGCCCGACTCCGACATCACCCTCCTCACCTGGGAAAACCTCCAACGAGTCCTCCGCAGCGCCGACTTTCTCTCCCGAGCGGCCCAGGACCGCCGCGAGCCGTCGACGGCGACCCGGGAGGAACTGGACGGCTGAAACGGGGGCCGAGCAGCCTCTCCTCCGCTGCGGTCCCCGGCAAGAATTGACGCAGAGTTGCAGGCGATCTCACAGATTACCCCTTGGCGTCCAGCACCCTTTCCGCAATCCTTTCGATGTCCGGATAGGAGCCATCGGTATCTGCACTCGCGCACCGAAATCTTTGGCGACTGCAGATGCGCGCATCCAAGGAGAAGGCTGTGTCGCAGTCAGCAGAGCGAGTCGGGCGGCTTCCGTCACTCACCGGCTTGAGGTTCGTCGCGGCGTTTTTCGTCTTCGTCAGCCACGCCGCGTTCTTCGGGGGTGTGGCAGCGGGAGTCGATCTTTCTTATCTGTATCCTCTGGGAGCCATGGGGGTGTCGTTCTTCTTCATCCTCAGCGGATTCGTCCTGACGTATTCATCGCGGGAGAGAGATACTGCGGTCGCCTTCTGGAAGAGACGCTTCTTCAAGGTCTTCCCGAATCATGCCGCGGTCTGGTTGGGCATCATCATGATGGTGCATTTCGCCGGCCTCAACCGCACCCCTCCGGGTGCGCCCATCACGCTCAAGGACGACCTCCTCAACCTCTCCCTCGTGGACACGCTCATTCCCCGCATGCCGACGGGCGGAGGGAACGGTGTCGCCTGGTCGCTGACCTGCGAGTTCGTCTTCTACCTGCTCTTCCCGCTGCTCTTGCCGCTGCTGAAACGCATATCCACCGCCCGGCTCACCCTCGCCGCCGTCTGCTGCCTCGCCGCCATCTGGGCCGTCCCGCTGATCTCGCTCACCCTGGCCGGTACCCCGGCGGGCGGTCCCCTCGGTCAGGAGATGTCGGCCGCGCAGCTCGTGTGCGTGTACTTCTGGCCGATCTCACGTATTCCCGAGTTCGTGCTGGGGATCATCCTGGCGCGCTTTCACCTGGAACGCCCCGCGCGTTCGATCGGAATGCCGACGGCTTTCCTCCTGCTCGTGGTGTCCTACGCCGTGGGGCTCACCTTGGCCGACCCGTTCCAACTGGTGGCGGTCTCCTCGCTCCCTCTCGCGTTGATGATCGTCGCGGCGGCGGCGTCCGATGTCCGCGAAAAGAAAACAGTGTTCAACACGAGGATCGGTGTGTTCTTCGGCGACATCTCGTACGCTTTCTACCTGATTCACTTCACGGTGTTGATCGCGGTCATGCAGTTCGCCGGCGCCGGACTCGGCCCGCTCTTTTCCGTGATCTCCGCCCTGATCGTCTCACTCGCCCTGTCGGCAATTCTTTACATCCTGGTGGAAAAGCCCGTGATGAGCGGCCACCTGATCCGCGCCCGACGCAAGCAGCAACCCTCCAGCCGCAAAAACGCGGACCGCTTCGTGGCCCCGTGAGACAGTCGCAGTAACAAAAAAGGCCCCGGGTAATGCCGGGGCTGTTTTGTTGCTGGTGTCCGAATCCTTCTGCCCCTTCCAACGACCGGCCCCCACCCCCGGTTCCCCTCACCGGTATGACTTTTCCCCGCCCCCGAATCCCTTCTCCCCGAGGCCGTGACCAGCCCATACTCCCGATCCGGACCTGAACGACCCCACGGGAGCGAGACACAGTGACATCAGCGGCAGCGGCCGGTACCTGGAGACTCGGCGACCGGGAGGTGAACCGCCTCGGATTCGGGGCGATGCGACTGACCGGCAACGGCATGCGGGGCAACTCCGACGGCGCTCCCATCGACCGCGACCGGGCGATCGGGCTGCTGCGGACGGCCGTCGAGCACGGCGTCGACCACATCGACACGGCCGCCTTCTACTTCTCCCCGCTGCGTTCCGCCAACGAACTCATCAACCGCGCGCTCTCCCCGTACCCCGAGAACCTCGTGATCGTCACGAAGGTCGGCCCGCGACGGGACCCGTCGGGGGAGTGGCTGCCCCCGGCGAGCCCCGGCGACCTGCGCGGACAGGTCGAGGAGAACCTCCGCCAGCTCGGCCGGGACCACCTCGACGTCGTCAACCTCCGCTGGTGGGCGGGGGAGCCCCTGTCCGAACACTTCGGTGCGCTCGCGGAGCTGCGGGACGCGGGC
Organism: Streptomyces sp.; assembly: GCA_036569285.1. Classification (GTDB taxonomy): domain Bacteria; phylum Actinomycetota; class Actinomycetes; order Streptomycetales; family Streptomycetaceae; genus Streptomyces. The sequence goes on along the minus strand of DATCQX010001197.1, from coordinate 4,193 downwards.
CTCGTCCGCCACCTGGGCCTGTCCGGCGTCACACCCGAACAGCTCGCGGAGGCGCGGGCGATCGCGCCGGTGGTGTGCGTCCAGAACCCCTACAGCCTCGAACGGCGGGACGCGGACGACCTGTTGGCCGTCTGCCGCACCCACGGCATCGCCTTCGTCCCCTTCTTCACGATCTCCGGAAACCGCAAGGAAGCGAGCGCCGCCGACACCCACGACGCCCGCCTCCACGCACTCGCCCGCACCCACGGCGCCACCCCGGCCCAGATCAAACTCGCCTGGACCCTCCACCAGGGCCCGCACGTCCTCGCCATCCCCGGCACCTCCGACCCAGCCCACCTCCTGGAGAACCTGGCGGCCGGAGCCCTACGCCTGACCCGGGAGGACCTGGAACTGCTGTCCTGCTAGGGCGATGGTCATTCCCTGCCCGGCGCCGACTGGAGCAGGTCCGTGCCGATGAGATCGAGCCGGGGCCTGCCGGACAGCGCCATGGCCTCGTCCAGCTCGGCGACGAGCAGGGACAGCACGTGCGCGGCCCCGTGGGCGCCGTCCACCGCGAGGCCCCACAGGACCGGCCGTCCGACCAGCACCCCGCGGGCCCCGAGGGCCAGCGCCTTGAGGACGTCGGTGCCGCGCCGCACCCCGCCGTCCACCAGCACCTCGCAGTGGCCCCCGACAGCGGCCACGACCTCCGGAAGGGCGTCCAACGCCGCGACGACGCCGTCGAGTTGGCGCCCGCCGTGGGTGGACACGATCAGCCCGTCCACGCCGAGGTCGGCGGCCCGCCGGGCGTCCTGCGCGGTGAGTACCCCCTTGAGCACCAACGGCAGACCGGTGACCGACCTCAGCCGGCCGAGGTCACGCCAGGTGAAGGCGGCGTCGTGGTGGACGGCGGCGTGCTCGGCCAGCAGGGAGACCCCGGGACGGCCCTCGTGCAGCCCCTGGGGCGCGGGGAGGTTCACCGGCGTGATGCCCGGCGGCAGCGCGAACGCGTTGCGCAGATCGCGTTCCCTGCGCGCCATGCGTGGGGTGTCCACGGTGACGACCAGTGCCCGGTAACCGGCCGCTTCGGCCCGCCGGGCCAGGGACTCGGTGACCTCCCGCTGCCGCAGCACGTACAGCTGCAACCACAGCGGACCGGTGGCCTCGGCCGCCGTCTCCTCCAGCGAGACGCTGGCGAAGGTGCTGGTGACGGTGAGCGCACCGGCCTCCCCGGCGGCGCGCACGGTGGCGAGTTCGCCCTCGGGGTGGACGAGACGGTGGTAGGCCATGGGCGCGATGCCGACCGGCGACGCCACCGGGCTGCCCAGCAGGGTGGTGCCGCGCTCGATCCGGTCCACGTCGACCAGCACCCGGGGGCGCAGCAGATGACGGTCGTACGCCGCCGCCTGCGCCCGCAGGGTGACCTCGTCACCGCTGCCACCCGCGATGTAGTCCCACACCGAGGGGTCGGTCAGGTTGCGGGCCGCCGTCTCGTAGTCCCGCAGCGAGACGAACCCGGAACGTTCCCGCACCGCGAGCCGGACCGTCATCGGGCGGCCCCGGCGCCCACGGGCTCGGCGGACGCCTGAGCGCCGGAACGTTCCCGCTCGACCGCCTCGTACAGGGCCCTGATATTGCCGCCGCCGAAGGTCCGCGCCTCGATGCGCTGGATCAGCTCGAAGAAGACGGTGCGACGCGCGTACGGGGAGCGGGTGAACACCTGGACCAGGTGCCCCCATTCGTCGCGGTCCACCAGCAGCCCCAGCTCCTGGAGCACCCGGGCCTCGAAGTCCACGTCGATGCCGCGTTCCTCCAGCGAGGCGTAGTAGTCGGCCGGCGTGGAGAGGAACTCGACGCCCCGGTCACGCAGTTCGTGGGCGGCGTGCACGATGTCGTCGGTGCCGAAGGCCACATGCTGCACGCCCGGACCGCCGAAGGCGTCGAGGAAGCCGTGGAGCTGCCCGCCCCGGTCGGCCGTCCCGGGCTCGACCATCGTGAAGGTGACGCTGCGGGTGTCGTCCTGCACGACCTTCGAGTCCATGGCCTGCCCGCCCACGACGATGTACTCCTCGTAGGTGTGGTTCAGGCCCAGGGCCCGCTGGTAGAAGTCGACCATCGCCGCCAGGGAACCCGGGCGCAGGCACAACGCGAAATGGTCGACGGACCGGAACAGCCCCGGCCCGGCCGGCGCGGCTTCGGCCGTGGGGAGGTAACGCCCGGGCAGGAAAGGCCCCGACGAGTCGCCGCGCTCGACGAACGTGTGCACCAGATCGTTGGTCGCCGCGATCGTCGCGGTGACGACCCGGCCGTCCTCGCCCTCGAAGACCCGCGGCCCGGCGACGGCCTCGGCGCCCGCGGACAGCGCTCGCTCGAAGTCGCCGACGGCATCGGTCGACAGCAGCGCGACATCGCGCACACCGTCACCGTGCCTGCGGACGAAACGAGCGGCCGTGTGGTCGTCGTGCAGCGCGGACGTCAGCACCAGGCGGACGCCCCCATGGACGAGCAGCAGCGATCGGGCACCGGCCAGACCCGTGAGCGGGGAGGCCTCGGCCACGACCCGGAACCCGTAAGTGGTGCGGTAATAGTGAGCCGCCTGGAAAACGTCTCCCACGTAGAACTCGACGTGGTCGACAGCGTGCACGGTCATTCGGTCCCCCTGTCGGAAAGGTCCATCCGGACCGGGAGGACAGTACGGCGATCACCATGCGCCCGGCCGCGAACGAAACGGTCGGATACACGTGCGGCCCGTACTCTCGTACTCCTGTGCTGCCGCATCGGTGAGCGGGCCGGAATCTCCCCACGACGGTGGCTTGATGACACCTGTCAGACCTCGGGCCTAAGGTGTGCCGGTGATCTTCAAGAGGAAGCGGAAGGCCGCTGACCTGGCCGCCGTCATATCAGAGCTGGAGCAGGCGGTGGCCGCTCGCGACGGTGGCCGCACCGAGCGCGCGTTCGGCGCGACGATGAGCGGCCTGCAGTCGGCGACAGACGCCGAATGCGCGCCGGCGGGACCCCGGTTGGCCGCGCTCCTCCCCGCCTTTCCGCCCACCGGCCCGCGCCCGATGCTGGCGACGATGGCCGGCTTCTGCGTGGAACACGGCGCCGACCCGGCGGCGTGCGCGCAGCCGGTCCTCGACGGCACCCACCGGGACCTGCTCGACGCCCTGGAGTTCGCCCGCCGCTGGGCCGCCACCGGAGAAGCCGGGGACGAACTGCCGGACGCCGACGAGGAGATCATCGACGACGCGCTGCTGGCCCGCCTCGGTGGCGAGGAGCACGAGGCGCTGCGGCTGGCACTGGCCTGGTGCTCGGTCGAGCAGTGGCAGCCGCCCGCGCTGGCCGTCCTGTGCCGCAGCGCCGCGGTGCGCCGTCAGCACGCGTCCGCGCTCCTCCCCGCCTGCCGCGACCTGGAGGCCCTGGACCGGCACGACCTCAAGTGCCTGGCCTACGCGCTGGCGATCCTCGACGACGAGCCCCTGGTGGTGTTGCACCGGCCCACCGGGACCGGCTTCGAAGTGCGCATCGGCGGCATCGGGGACAACTTCCAGCTGCACACGCTCCTCGCCCACGTCCTCGTCGGCGGCGGCCACGTACCCGGCACCGCCCCGTCGGCGGAGAGCGTCCGCCTGGCCACGGAACCCGAGCCCGCCCAGGGGCGCAGCGGCGCCGCCGCGACCGGGGTCTTCGAACTCCTCACCCCGGACGGGCAACAGATCTGGAACGAGGGGCTGCCCGACGACATCCCCGTCGTCGAGGGACGCCGCCTACTCGTGCTGGACGAGCCCCTGTACCAGCGCAGCTGGAACGCCGACCGGTTCTTCCCCATGCTCCCCGGGACGGCCGAACTGACGCGCGTACTGTCCGCCGACGAGGCCCGGACCTGGTTCGCCCACACCTGCTGGACGCCCTGACCCGGCTGCTGGGGCGCACAGCTCACCAAGGCCCGTCAACGCTGGACGGAAAAGGGAGGGCCCGGTGAACCGGCCCTCCCCTTCGGCTACGGCAGGTTCCGCGCCATCACGATCCGCTGGACCTGGTTCGTGCCTTCGTAAATCTGCGTGATCTTCGCATCCCGCATCATCCGCTCAACCGGGTAATCCCGGGTGTACCCATACCCCCCGAGAAGCTGAACGGCATCGGTCGTCACCTCCATGGCGACGTCCGAGGCGAAGCACTTGGCGGCGGCCCCCTGGTACGTGAGGTCCGCGTCG
>DATCQX010001196.1:0-3390 GCA_036569285.1 Streptomyces sp. | reverse complement strand
CGGCGGGGTGATGGTCGTACCGGACGGTCCTGTGAGCTGCTGGTACGACGATGCCGTGGCGGAGGTTCCCGTCGGTTCACGGGAACTCCGCCACGGCATCGGGCGTTGTGCGGGGTGAAGGTCAGCGCTCGCCGACGCCGCCGTCCGCGTTGGGGCCGGAGTAGTCCTCGCCATAGGCGCCCTTGGCGGGGCGGCGGCGGCGCATGGGCGGTTCGACGCCGTCGGCGAGGCGGCGGGCCGTCAGGAGGAAGCCGGTGTGGCCGATCATCCGGTGGTCCGGGCGGACGGCGAGACCCTCGATGTGCCAGTTGCGGATCATCGACTCCCAGGCGGTGGGCTCGTTGAAGGAGCCGATCTCGCGGATGGACTCGACGGTCCGGGCGAGCTGCGTGGTGGTCGCGACGTAGCAGCACAGGATGCCGCCGGGCACGAGCGCCTTGGAGACGGCCTCCAGGCACTCCCAGGGGGCGAGCATGTCGAGGATGACGCGGTCGACGTCGGTGTCGGACAGGTTGTCCTGGAGGTCGCCGACGGTCAGCTGCCAGGCGGGGTGGGGGCCGCCGAAGTAGCGCTCCACGTTCTGCTGGGCGATCTCCGCGAAGTCCTCGCGGCGCTCGTAGCTGTGCAGCATGCCCTGGTCGCCGATGGCGCGCAGCAGGAAGCTGCTGAGCGAGCCGGAGCCCACACCCGCTTCGACGACGCGGGCACCGGGGAAGATGTCGGCGAAGGCGAGGATCTGTCCCGCGTCCTTCGGGTAGACGACGGCTGCCCCGCGGGGCATGGACAGGACGTAGTCGGGGAGCAGGGGGCGCAGCGCGAGGTAGGCGACGTTCCCGGTGGTGCGGACAACGCTGCCTTCGGGTGCGCCGATCAGTTCGTCGTGCGGGAAGGAACCCTTGTGGGTGTGGAAGTTCTTCCCGGCTTCGAGCGTGAACGTGTAGTGACGGCCCTTGGGGTCGGTCAGCTGAACCTGGTCCCCGACCTTGAAGGGCCCGCGCCTGCGGGCGGCACCGGTCGGTTCGGACATGTGAACAGCCTACCGGGGTTTGTGGAGGCCGCCGACCACTCTCAGCTGGGGCGGGCCATGGCCTTCACGAAGGCGCGTTCGACGTCGGCGGCGGACAGGACGCCGTAGATCTCGCCGGTGTCCTCGACGACGAGGTACTCGGTGGCGGGGGTGGCGCGCAGGACGTCGAGGAGGTCTTCGCCGGCGAGTTCCGCGGAGACGCGCATGCCGTCGGTGAGGTCCTGGGCGAGACCGCTGACGGCGACCCAGGGGCGGCGGTGTTCGGGGACGCCGACGATGGCGGCCTCGCGGACGAGGGAGAGAGGTTCGCCGTGGGCGTCGACGACGACCAGCGCGCGGGCGCCTGCCGCGTTCGCCCTGCGCAGGGCCTCGGACAGGGGGGTGTCCGTCTCGACGGGGACGGCGCGGCGGGTGAGGTTGCGGGCGCGCAGTTCCGGGAGGTGTTCCCTGAGGCGGGCCATGCGCAGGCTATTGCCGGCGCCGGTCCAGATGATCGCGGCGAGGATCGCGGCGAGCAGGGCGTCGGTGACGGTGTCCATGCCGACGCTGTCCTCGGCGGTGGTGCCGAGTGCGCCGGACTGGGTGAGGAGGGGGAGGCCGATGAGGACGGAGACGGCGAGGGCGCGGCCGACCCAGGCGGCGGCGATCGTGCCGCTCATGGGCTTGCCGGTGAGCTTCCAGACGACGGCGCGCAGCATCCGTCCGCCGTCCAGGGGGAGGCCGGGGAGGAGGTTGAAGATCGCCACGATGAGGTTGGAGATCATCAGGCCGGCCAGCAGGACGCCGGGGACCGTGCCGGGCTCCACCGGGAGCATCGCCAGGTAGAACAGGCCGGACAGGACGAGGGAGAGCAGCGGGCCGACGAACGCCAGCCAGAACTCCCGGCCGGGGGTCTCCGCCTCCTTCTCGATCTCCGAGACACCGCCGAAGAACTGGAGTTGGATGCGGCGGACGGGGAGTTTGAAGCGGAGGGCCGCGACCGTGTGGGCGAGTTCGTGGACGAGGACGGAGGCGTAGAACGCGACGGCGAAGAACAGGGCCACGAGATACCGGGCCACCCCGAGATCGGGCAGCACCCGGTCGAGCTGCCCCCCGAACACCCAGGTGATGAGCGCCGCGACAAGAAACCAACTGGGCGCCACATAAACAGGCACCCCGAACGGCCGCCCCATCAGAATCCCGCTCCGCGGCTCCCGCGCCTTCTCCGCCTCCTTCTTCCCCGCCCCGGCGGTGTGCGCGTGCGCGTGGTTGGGGTGGGTGTCGGGGGTGGCGTAGGGGCTCGTGCGCTCCAGGACGGGGGTTTCCTCGGGCAGGGGGGCCTTGGCTGCGGCGGGGATTTCGGCAGGGGCCGGGCCGCCCGCGGGCTCGGCGGGAATCCGGATCTGCCGGGTCGCCTCCTCGGCCGGGGCGCCCTCCCTCGCCGCGGACGGCTCGGCGGGCAGCCGGATCTGGCGAGTGGCGTCGTCAGCCGGACGCGGGCTCTCGGCGGCGACACTCGGGGCCGACGGCTCGGCAGGGTGCTCGGGCTCGCGAGAGGTCTCGTCCGGCGACGGGCCACCAGAACGCTCGGAGTCCACCGTGTCGTCCGAGGAAGCCGATTCGGCGGACAGCCGGATCTGGCGAGTGGCGTCGTCAGCGGGACGCGGGCTCTCGGCGGCGGCACTTGGGGCCGACGGCTCGGCAGGGTGCTCGGGCTCGCGAGGGGTGTCGTCCGGCGACGGGGCGGTGGAACGCTCGGGGCTCGTCATGTCGTCCGAGGGGTTCGGCTCTGCGGACAGCCGGATCTGGTGGGTCGCCTCGTCGGGTGGGGTCGGGTGCGAGGGGGCGTCGGCGGTGCCGCCCGTCCGGTCGGAGGGAACCTCGACGGGCGCGGCCGATGGCTCGTCGGGTTGCTGCGGGGTCTGGGGCGCAGGGTCGGAGGGGTGGTCGGTCGGCTGGTTGTTGTCCGGCCGCGGCTGCCCGCTCCCGCCGCTTTCCACCACGGTGTCCCCTCGATCGGAAGGTCTCCCGCGCCTGCCGGGCGGGAGGGTCTCCGACCGATGGTATGCGGCCGTCGCGGCGCGTTCCGCCCCGGCACCCCCTGTGTTCGCCTGCCCGTCCGAGGGGGCTTGCGGGCGGGGAGTGGGTGACTGTCAGTGGCGGGCCGTAGGGTCTGGGGCATGGAGAGCAGCAGCGAAGGTGTGGCGGAGGACCGCGGCGGGCGTGTGCCGGGCGAGGGCGCGGCGGGCGAGGTGGTCTCCGGCGCCGGGACGACGCCGGGTGCGGACGGCCGTTCCGGGATCGCCGGCGCCTCCTCACCGTCGTCCGGCTCCTCCGTCCTGGCCGCCGGGCGCGCGGCGGATGCGGTGGCGGCTCTCCTCGCG
>DATCQX010001195.1:0-5006 GCA_036569285.1 Streptomyces sp. | reverse complement strand
GGACGCGCAGCTCGTCGTCACCATCGTCGGCGCGGTCACGCTGCTGTTCGGTGCGATCGTCGGTTGCGCGAAGGACGACATCAAGAAGGCCCTCGCCGGGTCGACGATGTCGCAGATCGGGTACATGGTCCTCGCGGCCGGGCTCGGCCCCATCGGGTACGTCTACGCGATCATGCACCTGGTGACGCACGGCTTCTTCAAGGCCGGGCTCTTCCTCGGCGCCGGTTCCGTCATGCACGGCATGAACGACGAGGTCGACATGCGCAGGTACGGCGGCCTCAGGAAGTACATGCCGGTCACGTTCGTCACGTTCGGCCTCGGCTACCTCGCGATCATCGGGTTCCCCGGCCTCTCCGGGTTCTTCTCCAAGGACAAGATCATCGAGGCGGCGTTCGCCAAGGGCGGCACCGAGGGCTGGATCCTCGGCGGCGCGGCCCTGCTGGGCGCCGCGATCACCGCGTACTACATGACGCGCGTGATGCTGATGACGTTCTTCGGCGAGAAGCGCTGGCAGCCAGATGCGGACGGCAACGAACCGCACCCGCACGAGTCCCCGAGGTCCATGACGATCCCCATGATCGTGCTGGCCTTCGGCTCGGTCTTCGCCGGTGGCCTGTTCAGCGTCGGCGACCGCTTCCTGCACTGGCTGGAGCCGGTCACCGGACACGACCACGGCGACGCCCCGATCGGCGCCGCGACGGTCACCTCGGCCACGGTCGCCGTCATGGTCGTCGGCGTCGCGCTCGCCTGGCTCCAGTACGGCCGCCGCCCGGTCCCGGCCGTCGCCCCGCGCGGGTCGCTGCTCACCCGGGCCGCCCGCCGCGACCTCCTCCAAGACGACTTCAACCACGTCGTGCTGGTGCGCGGCGGCGAACACCTCACGCGCTCGCTGGTGTACGTCGACCACACCCTGGTCGACGGCGTCGTCAACGGCACGGCGGCCGGCTTCGGGGGCCTGTCCGGACGGCTGCGCCGCCTCCAGAACGGCTTCGTGCGTTCCTACGCGGTCTCGATGTTCGGCGGCGCGGCGGTCATCGTCGCCGCGACGCTGCTGATGAGGGCGGTCTGATACCGATGTCCTTTCCCCTGCTGACAGCGACGGCGGTGCTCCCCGCCGTCGGCGCGATCGCCACGGCGGCGGTACCGGCCGCGCGCCGGAACGCGGCGAAGTCGCTCGCGCTGCTGGTCTCGCTCGGCACACTCGCCCTCGCGATCACGATCCTCGTCCGCTTCGACCCCGACGGCGACCGCTACCAGCTCACCGAGTCCCACTCCTGGATCAAGGAGTTCGGGGTCCGGTACGAACTGGGCGTCGACGGCATCGCGGTGGCGCTCATCGCGCTGACGGCGCTGCTCATGCCGTTCATCATCCTGGCCGGCTGGAACGACGCCGACCCGCTGGAGACCGGCAGCCGGCGCTGGCGGCCCACTCAGGGCTTCTTCGCGCTGATCCTGGCCGTCGAGGCGATGGTGATCATCTCCTTCGAGGCCACCGACGTCTTCCTCTTCTACATCTTCTTCGAGGCCATGCTCATCCCGATGTACTTCCTCATCGGAGGCTTCGGGGACCGCGCGCACGAGCACGGCGAGGAGGCGGCGTCCACCCAACGGTCGTACGCGGCCGTCAAGTTCCTCCTCTACAACCTGGTCGGCGGGCTGATCATGCTGGCCGCGGTGATCGGCCTGTACGTCGTCGCCGGGAACTTCAGCCTCCAGGAGATCGCGCAGGCGCGGGCCAGCGGCTCGCTCGACATGGCGACCAGCACGGAACGGTGGCTGTTCCTCGGGTTCTTCTTCGCGTTCGCGGTGAAGGCCCCGCTGTGGCCGCTGCACACCTGGCTGCCGAACGCGATGGGGGAAGCCACCGCCCCGGTCGCCGTCCTCATCACGGCCGTTGTCGACAAGGTCGGCACATTCGCGATGCTCCGTTTCTGTCTCCAGCTCTTCCCGGAGGCGTCGAAATGGGCAACTCCGGTCATTCTCGTGCTCGCCCTGATCAGCATCATCTACGGCGCGCTGCTCGCCGTCGGGCAGCGGGACATCAAGCGGCTGGTGGCGTACGCGTCGATCTCGCACTTCGGGTTCATCGTGCTCGGCATCTTCGCGATGACGAGCCAGGGCCAGTCCGGCGCGACGCTGTACATGGTCAACCACGGCATCTCGACGGCCGCCCTGATGCTCGTCGCCGGGTTCCTGATCTCCCGGCGCGGCTCGCGGCTCATCGCCGACTACGGCGGCGTCCAGAAGGTCGCCCCGGTGCTCGCCGGGACGTTCCTCATCGGCGGCCTTGCCACTCTGTCGCTGCCCGGCCTTGCGCCGTTCGTGAGCGAGTTCCTCGTCCTGGTCGGCGCGTTCGCGCGCTACCCGGCCGTCGGGATCGTCGCCACGTTCGGCATCGTCCTCGCCGCGCTGTACACCCTCGTCCTCTACCAGCGGACGATGACCGGCCCGGTGAAGCCCGAGGTCGCGTCGATGCCCGATCTGAAGGTGCGCGAGATCGCGGTCGTCGCGCCGCTCGTCGTCCTGCTGATCGTGCTCGGCGTCTACCCGAAGCCCATCGCGGACGTCGTCAACCCGGCGGTCAAGCACACGCTGTCCGACGTGAACAAGAAGGACCCCCAGCCCGAGGTGGAGGCGGCCAGGTGAGCGCAACTGTCGTCCACAGCCTGTGGACAACGGCGGCCGATCCGATCTCGAAGATCGACGCGCCGAAGATCGAATACGGGCAATTGTCGCCCACCCTGATCGTCGTGGGCGCGGCGGTCCTCGGGATCCTCGTCGAGGCGTTCGTGCCTCGGAAGTCCCGCTACTACGCCCAGGTGTTCGTCTCCGTCGTCGCCCTGTGCGCCGCCTTCGCGGCGGTCGTCGCGCTCGCGGCCAAGGGATACGGCACCACGCGCGCGGGGATCGTCGCCATGGGCGCCGTCGCCGTCGACGGACCGGCGCTCTTCCTCCAGGGGACGATCCTGCTGGCCGCCCTCGTCGGCCTGTTCACCTTCGCGGAGCGCCGCCTCGACCCCGAGGCGCACGGCAGCCCCGTCGACTCGTTCGCCGCGCAGGGCGCCTCCGTGCCCGGCAGCGACAGCGAGAAGGCCGCCGTCAAGGCCGGGTTCACCACCACCGAGGTCTTCCCGCTGCTGCTGTTCGCGGTCGCCGGCATGCTGGTCTTCCCGGCCGCCAACGACCTGCTGACGCTGTTCATCGCGCTGGAGGTCTTCTCCCTCCCGCTCTACCTGCTGTGCGCGCTGGCCCGCCGCAACCGGCTCATGTCGCAGGAAGCGGCCGTCAAGTACTTCCTGCTCGGCGCGTTCGCCTCCGCGTTCACCCTCTTCGGCATCGCCCTGCTCTACGGGTACGCCGGTTCGGTGTCCTACGGGACGATCGCGCAGGTCGTCGACGGCACGGTCAAGACGATCGACCCCGCGCTCGCCGACACCATGGGCAACGACGCGCTGCTCCTCGTCGGCGCCGCCCTGCTGATCATGGGGCTGCTGTTCAAGGTCGGCGCCGTGCCGTTCCACATGTGGACGCCGGACGTCTACCAGGGCGCCCCGACGCCGGTCACCGGGTTCATGGCCGCCGCCACCAAGGTCGCCGCGTTCGGCGCGCTGCTGCGCATCCTGTACGTCGTCCTGCCGGGGCTGCGATGGGACTGGCGGCCGGTCATGTGGGGCGTCGCGATCGTCACGATGCTCGGCGGCGCGATCGTCGCGATCACCCAGACCGACATCAAGCGGCTCCTCGCGTACTCGTCGATCGCCCACGCGGGGTTCATCCTCGCGGGTGTCATCGCGACGACCCCTGACGGCGTCTCGTCCGTGCTGTTCTACCTCGCCGCGTACTCCTTCGTGACGATCGGGGCGTTCGCGGTGGTGACGCTGGTCCGTGACGCCGGGGGCGAGGCCACCCACCTCTCCAAGTGGGCGGGCCTGGGCCGTCGTTCACCCCTGGTCGCGGCCGTCTTCGCGGTGTTCCTGCTGGCCTTCGCCGGTATCCCGCTGACCTCCGGGTTCGCCGGGAAGTTCGCCGTCTTCAAGGCGGCGGCCGAAGGAGGCGCGGCGCCGCTCGTCGTGGTCGGTGTGATCTCCTCCGCCATCGCCGCGTTCTTCTACATCCGGGTGATCGTCCTGATGTTCTTCAGCGAGCCCCGCCCGGAGGGGCCGACGGTGGCCGTGCCGTCGCCGCTGACGATGGCCGCGATCGGGGTGGGGGTGGCGGTGACGCTCGTGCTGGGGGTCGCGCCGCAGTACTTCCTCGATCTGGCGGGGCAGGCGGGGGTGTTCGTGCGCTGAGAAGCGGTTTCGGCGGACGGCGGTCCGGGGCCCCATCTCGGGGGGTGCCGGGCCGTCGGCGTTTTCGGGGGCGTTTTCTGGAGCGGGGGCGTGCTGGGGTCCGGCGTTCTCGGGAGGCGGTGTCGGGGACCGGCCTGTGGATAACTCTGTGGCTGTCGGTGCGGGGCCCTATCGTGGAGGCAGTGGAGGAAGCGGTTCGTAAGTGGTTCGAGGGACGACGGGCGGGAACGGTGCGATGGCGGACGTGGTAGCGGCGGAGGCGGTGGACAGCGAGGCGTTGGCCACGCTGCGCAAGGTGTTCGGGTACGACAGCTTCCGGGGGGAACAGGAAGCGATCGTCGATCATGTGGTCGGCGGTGGGGACGCGGTCGTGCTGATGCCGACCGGCGGCGGGAAGTCCCTGTGCTATCAGATCCCCTCGCTGGTCAGAGCCGGTACCGGGGTCGTCGTGTCGCCGCTCATCGCGCTCATGCAGGACCAGGTCGACGCGCTGCGGGCGGTCGGCGTGCGGGCCGGGTTCATCAACTCCACGCAGGACTTCGACGAACGCCGGCTGGTGGAGGCCGAGTACGTGGCGGGCGAGCTGGACCTGCTCTACCTCGCGCCCGAGCGGCTGCGCCTGGACAGCACGCTGGAGCTGCTCTCGCGCGGCAAGATCGCCCTCTTCGCGATCGACGAGGCGCACTGCGTCTCCCAGTGGGGCCACGACTTCCG
>DATCQX010001194.1:0-16695 GCA_036569285.1 Streptomyces sp. | reverse complement strand
GCTGCGTGCGGTGACCGTGGAATTCGACCTGCGCGGCGCCGAGTTCGCCGCGCGCAACGGTCTGCACCCGACCGATCTGCGGGCCCTCATCCACCTGCTCGACGCCGACCGGGCGGGCACCGACGTCACCCCGGGACGACTGGGGACGGCGCTGCGGCTCAACTCGGCCGGCACCACCGCCCTGCTGGACCGGCTGGAGCGCCTGGGGCTCGTCCGTCGCAGGCGCGACGAGAACGACCGGCGACGCGTCGTGCTGACGGTGGAACAGAAAGCCGTGGAACTGGGCCGGTCCTTCTTCGGCCCGCTCATCGCCGGCCTGGTCGAAGCGGCCGACCACTTCACTCCGGGCGAACTGGACATCGTTCACCGCTACTTGACCGCCGCCCTTCAGGCAGGCGCTCCCGGCCACGACGCGTCGACGCCCGCCGCCAGCGCTGGGACACCGCCCACACCACAGCGACCCGCCCGGCCATGACGGCGGGGGCACAGGATCTCCAGTGGAACTAGGCCCGCCCCCTATCTGTGCGACCTCTGACTTGCGCAACAGTTCGCTCGGCTACCCCACAGAGCCACTCGTCGTCCACGAGCGCCGCTTCACCGCCCCCTTCCAGTCGCCCCCGGACCTCAGCGTCGCTCCGCACGCGGAATCGCGGTGCCCCCGGCAGACAGGGCGATCAGCCCGATGCGTCGAGGGCAGCAAGGATGTCGGCCGGTTCGACGCGTGCGGTGTAGTCGGCATCGACAAAGGCTCAGCGCATCACACCATCCCGGTCGATGACATAGGTGTCCGTCATTGACGCGAGGCCGTATCGCTTGGCGGTGTCGGAGCCGATGTCGCTGAGGACGTCGAAGGCGAGGGCGTGCTTCTCGGCCAGGCTGATCGACTCGTCGGGAATCTGCGGGGACACGGCCACCAGTCAGCCCTCGCGTCGCGACGCGCTGCACGCGGCGCTCGTCACCGCCCGGCGCCAGGGGCAGCCGCTCCCGGCGCTTCCGCCGACCTGCTGGCGCTGCTGGCCCACGGCGTCAACCTGCGCTCCCGTGCCGGCGCCGACTCCGCGACACTGGCCCGCACGGTGACCACCGCCCTGGACTCGATCACCGGCCGGGCGGCGCCATAGACCCCGGTCAACTCGGGTTCGGGGCAGGCGAGGCGCCCGGACGCGGTGCGGAGTGGTCCGCTCCCCGCTATCCGCCGTGTAGTCCCCGGGGGACGTGACGCACGAGTCCCGAGCCCCGGCCCCTCCCCCGGCAGGCAGCCTCCGCCCGCAGGACGAGCACTCACAGCCTGACCGCCGCCAGGAGGAGAACGGCACGTCCGCCCCGGCGCTGAGGATCGTCCGCCGACCGGTTCGCGCCGTCGCACCCCTGACGGGCCAAGTCAGCACCCACCACAGACAGTTCACCCGATAGAAGGCATCTCCGATCTTCATGCGGAATCCTCCTCCAGACGCCCATACAGTCTGTGTGCCGCCCGGACGGGACGGCGTCTGATGCTGACGCATGGGAGTGGGACATGAAGTCTTCAGGGCGTATGGCCGTCTCGGCATTAGCCGTGGCTATGGCGGCGCTGGGGGTGGGAAGTGGTGCCCCGGCGTCGGCGGCCCCCGATTCCACGGGGACGCCGTCGTGCGGTGGGGCGGAGTGTCCCAGCCTGAAGCCGACGCGGCTCACGGCCAGCCAGGCCAGCCTGAACGTCACTCAGATGCAGTTGGAGAACATCAACGCGATGGCGTCCGACGCGATCACCGGGGAGCCCATCCGTGGCGCCAAGATCGTGTTCGCCACCATGGGCGGCAGAACGCTGGGGACGGCGTACACGGACTACGACGGCATCGCGGCGATCTCCGCTCCGGAGAACTTCGGCCCCGGAACCCTCCAGGAACTGCTGGGCGGCTACGAGGCCGCCATGATCGGCGACGGCGTGCACGCCCCGGCCGGAGCCCACGGAGCGATCACGATCGGCACGGACCAGGGCCCCGGCGTCCCGGGCAACCCCTGCGCCGTCTGCAGCGACCGTGGGCTCAAGCAGGACGTGGTCCCGGTCGACTGGAGCCGGTGACGGTGCGGATCTTCCGCCGCCGGCCCCGGACGGCCGACCGCGACGCCCCCGACGCGCGAGGCGGTGTCGCGCCGGCCGGCCAGGTCAACGGCTACACGGTCCTGGAGACCGTGGCCGCGCTGCCCATCAGCACCTGGCGCTACCTCTGGGAACCCGAAGGCGTCCGTCACCTGGGCCCGATGGCCCAGGACTGGCACGCCGCCTTCGGCTTCAACGAGGACGACACCACCATCCCCGTCGTCGACGGCCTCGGCGTCGCCCTCGTGTGCGTCCAGGCGCTGCACCGCCGTGTGGAGGAACTCACGGCCGAAGTGGACCGTCTGCGAGAAGCCGCGAACACGCCCGAGGCCGCGTGACCACGGCGGACGGCCGGGGAGACGGCCCCCGCACCCACCGCGATCCAGAAGGCAAAACACCATGACCACGCAGGACACCCGGACGAAGCCCCCACAGTCACCGGTGTGCAAGGACGCCGTCTGGCGGCTCCCGGTGACGGTCTGCCGCATCACCCAGTTCCTGGGCGAGGAGACGGCCGGCGCCTTGCTGGAGCGCGCCGTCGCCTCCGCCGACGACACGTTGCGGCCCTCCATGATCCGCGACCGGGAGCTGGTCCCGGACTTCCGCCGCTCCCGCTCCCGCCACGACTTCGCCGCGCCCGAACTGATGGCTGCCATCGGCGAAGTACTGGAGGCCGTCGAGCACACGCTCGGCGTCTCCTGCCGGCACACCGAACCCGTCTACAGCCTCAACGTCCACAACGACGGCGACTTCTACCGGCCGCACCAGGACACCAGCACCGAGTTCGCCCCCCGGCGCCTGCTCACCTTCGTGTACTACCTGCACCGCACGCCCCGTCCTTTCGACGGCGGCGCACTGCGTGTGTTCGACGCGGCCCTGCCCCTGCACACCGAGACAGCCGGACGATGGCAGGAGCGCACCTGGCGGGACTGGGAACCCGAACACGACAGCATCGTCTTCTTCCTCCCCACCGCCTGGCACGAAGTACGCCCGGTCACCTGCCCGAGCAAGCAGTACGCGGACAGCCGCTTCGCCGTCAACGGCTGGCTGTGCAGCCCCGACCCGACGCACCGCGCAAACGAAGTGGAGCAAACAACCGGCGCGGCCACTCCCCCGCCGCCCTAGACGACGGGCAGTTCGCCGCCGTCGATCGTCAGGGTCGCTCCGGTGACCCACTGGGCCCGGTCCGACGCGAGGTAGGCGACGGCCTCGGCGATGTCGCGCGGGTCCCCGGGGCGGCCCAGGGGGATGCCCGCGGTGACGTCGGCGAGCGGGACGTTCATCGAGTCGGCGAGGGTCTGGCGGATGGCGTCGGCGCCGGGGGTGAGGACGTTGCCGGGCATGATCGTGGTGACGCGGATGCCGGCGGGCGCGAGTTCGGAGGCGAGGGCCTTGCCGTAGGCGTTGAGGGCGGCCTTGGCGGCGCCGTAGTGGGCCAGGGGCGGCGGGAGCGTGAGGGCCGCTATCGAGGAGATGTTGACGATCACGCCGCCCGGCCCGGCCTCATGCAGCGCCGGCAGCAGCGCGTTGTTGAGCCTCACGGCGGAGAGGTAGTTGACGTTGAGCGAGTCGAGCCACTCCTCGTCGGGGATGGTCGTGACGCCCTCCAGGTGGGTGCGCGCCGCAGCCGCGTTGTTGACGACGATGTCGACGCCGCCGAGTTCGTCGAGCGCCGCCGCGGCGAACGCCTGGACGCCCGCGAGGGTGCTGATGTCGCCCTGGATGAACGTGGCACCCTTCGGTGTGTCGTCGGTGGCGTTGCGCGCGGTGGTGACGACGCTCGCGCCCCCGTCGAGCAGCCGCTGCACGATGGCCGCGCCGATCCCGCGAGAGCCTCCCGTGACGATCGCGCGCTTGCCGTCGAACTCGGTCGGGTCGGGTGAAGGAAGAGTCCTGAACATGCGGCCCACCGTAACGAGTTCTGGACCGATCGTCCAGAAGTTTCGGACCGGGAGTTCAGAACGGCGTATTATCGTCGTATGGCGCGACCACGGAAATTCGACGAGCAGGACGTCCTAGTCGCTGCGCGTCGGCAGTTCAACGAGACCGGCTACCACGGCACCTCGGTCGACGATCTCTCCCGCGTGACAGGGCTCAGCAAGGGAAGCCTCTACGGCGCGTTCGGCGACAAGGAGACCCTGTTCCGGCGCGTGTTCGAGGAGTACTGCGCGGACTCGGAACAAGGCGCCGCCGCCCTGCTCGAAGGGCCGGACGACCAGGCACTCGACCGTCTCCGCGACTGGCTCCGGGCACCGGCGGGCCCCACCGACCGGCTCGGCTGCCTGCTGGCCAAGGCCACGGCCGAACTGGCGTGGGAGAACGACGCCATCGCGACCAGGTCCCTCGCGGCGCACGAGATGCTGCTCGGCGTTTGCCGTCAACTCGTGGAGCAGGCCCAGCGCGCCGGGCACCTGGATCCGGCCGCCGATCCCGAGGTCCTCGGCGGACTGATCCTCACCACGCACCGGGGGCTTGAGGCGCTCGCCAAGGCGGGGGTGGATGCGGAGACCAGGAACCGCATCGCAGACGCCGCGATCGACACCATTGCGCTGCCGGGACCCGATTCGTGAGGGTGGGGATGCCCATGGTGCCCCCAAAGAAACCTTACTGACGGTCCGTCAGACGCCTTGGTACTCCTGGCTATTGGAAACCTGTCGCGGTGCGGACCAGGTCGGCGACCGCCCTGGACCTGCTGTGGGGCGGCCAGGCGATCACGGTGGTGACTTTCGGTGCGTCCAGTACGGGTACGGCGGCGAGGTCGCTGGGCAGTTGGGAGCGGGACGAGTCCGGCAGGACGGCGCAGGACCGGCCGAGCGCGACGAGTTGCAGCAGCTGGGCGTGGTCGCGGACTTGCGGGCCGGGGCCGGGCGGGTAGGTGCCGTCCGGGTGGGGCCAGCGGGGCAGGGGCAGGCCCGGCAGGTCGGCGATGTCGGCCATGTGCACGTGGGCGCGGACGGTGAGCGGATGTCCGGCCGGAACGACCACGACCTGGCCTTCCGTGCCGAGTTCCTCGGTGTGGAACCCCGCCGCCGAGTCGAACGGCCGGTGCAGGAGCGCCACGTCGGCCCGTCCCTCCCGCAGGAGCCGTTCCTGTTCGCCCGGGCCGCACAGGATGACGTCGACGGGCACCGCCCCGGGTTCGGCGGCGTACGCGTCGAGCAGTTTCGCCAGCAGTTCGCGGGACGCGCTGGCCTTCGTCACCAGGACCAGACCGGGACGGCCGGTCGCGGACACGGCGGCGCGGCGGGTCCGGCGCTCGGCGGCGTCGACCGCGTCGAGGGCGGCCCGGCCCTCCGTGAGCAGCACCGCGCCGGCCTCGGTCAGCGTGACGGTGCGGCTGGTCCGGTCCAACAGCGTTGCCCCCAGCCTGCGTTCGAGCTGCTGGATCGCCCGTGACAGCGGCGGCTGCGCGATGCCGAGCCGCTGCGCGGCGCGCCCGAAGTGCAACTCCTCGGCGACAGCGACGAAGTAGCGCAGTTCCCGGGTCTCCATCCGGCCACGCTACCCCGGATCAATACCCGGACGGTATCGTCGTCCACCCGATCGGTCTTGGACCCCGGCCGTCGTCCGAGGACAGCATGGTTCCCATGAACGAGCGAACGATTGCGCTGATCACCGGCGCCAACAAGGGAATCGGCTACGAGATCGCGGTGGGCCTGGGCGCCCTCGGCTGGCGCGTCGGCGTCGGCGCCCGCGACGCCCGGCGTCGCGAGGACGCCGTGGAGAAACTGCGCGCGGACGGCGTCGACGCGTTCGGCGTGCCGCTGGACGTGACGGACGACGCGAGCGTGACCGCCGCCGCCCGGCTGATCGAGGAACATGCCGGGCGCCTCGACGTCCTCGTCAACAACGCCGCCATCACCGGCAGCGTGCCGCAGGAGCCCACGCGGGTCGATCCCGCGACCATCCGGACCGTCGTGGAGACCAACGTGATCGGCGTCGTCCGCGTCACCAACGCGATGCTGCCGCTGCTCCGCCGATCCCCCTCACCCCGGATCGTCAACATGTCCAGCGGCGTCGGCTCCCTCACCCGGCAGTCAGGAACCGCCGCCGAGCAGACGACGGGCCCCGTGTCCGTGGCCTACGCCCCCTCGAAGACCTTCCTGAACGCCGTCACCCTCCAGTACGCCAGGGAGCTGGCCGGCACCGGCATCCTCATCAACGCCGGCTGCCCCGGTTATGTCGCCACCGACCTCAACGGCTTCCGTGGCGTCCGCACTCCCGCACAGGGGGCGGCGATCGCCGTCAAACTCGCGACACTGCCCGACGGCGGGCCGACCGGCGGGTTCTTCGAGGACGCCGGTGTCGTGCCCTGGTGATGTGGGTCCGGCCTGGTCCCTCTGCCCTTGCCGCTCGTGCCCCGCCGTCCGCGCGGCGGGGCGCATGAGGGACGTCAGGGGGCTTGGGTCGAGATCTCGATGGGGCGGGGCTGGGGGGCCGATTCGGTGCCGTCGGCGGCCACGGCGGTGACTACGTAGTAGTAATACGCCGGGGGCAGGGCGGGGTCCGTGTAGGTCGGTTCCGTCAGGCCCGAGGCTATGCGGTGGCCGGGGGTGAAGACGTCCGCGGCGGATGTGGAGCGGTAGACGTTGTAGGAGACGGTGACGCCCTGGTCGCACGCTCCCGCTTCCCAGGCGAGCTGGACGAAGTCCGCGCCCCGGCCGCCTCCGGTGATCCGGGGAGTGGGTGGGGTGGTCATGGCCGGGCAGGGGACGGTGGCTTCGGCCGTCGGGGAGAAGTCGGACCACATGCTGTGCGTGCTGACGGCGCGGACCACGTAGTGCCAGGTCCTGCCGGCGGGGACGTCCTTGTTCGTGAACGTGGTTCCGGTGATGAGCGGGGAGACCGAGGAGGCCGAGGCGGGGTCCGGGGAGGTCGTGCGGTAGACGTAGTAGCCGGCCACGTCGGCCGACGTGCTCGCGGTCCACTCCACCCTCACGTCGCCGTTCGTGACCGTCGCGGTCACCGAGGCGGGTGCGGCCGGCTTCTCGTACACCGGGAGGCGCTTGCCGTAGACCGTGCCGTAGCCGGGCTCGGGCAGGGGGGAGACGTTGCCGGCCGTGTCGACGGCGCGGACGGTGTAACCGAACTGCACGTCGGCGGGGACGGCGGCGTCCAGGTATGTGGCGTCCCGGACCACGGCGATCTGCTCCCAGGCGCCGGACATCGGCTTGCGCATGACGAGGTAGTGGTCGGTGTCGTCGGTGTTGGCCGTCCAGGTGAGGTGCACGCCGTCGGTGCCGTTCCAGGCGTCCAGGCCGTACGGCATGTGCGGCGGGGTGGTGTCGCCGGTACGGGTGGCCGAGACCGTCGTCGAGGGGTTCGACTCCGTGCCGTGCGGGGTGACGGTCCTGACCTGGTAGTAGCGCACAACACGCACGGGGGCCGTGAAGTCGTCGTAGCCGGTGCCGGTGACGGGGGTCTCGGTCAGCCGGGTCCACGGGCCGGTGGCCGACTCGGCGGCGTAGACGTTGAACCGCTGGGCGGTGTCGCCGTCGTACCGCCAGCCGACGGTGTTGCGGTCGGCCCGGCCGTTGGCGGAGACGCTGCTCGGCGGGAAGGGTCTGGGCTCGGCCACGTCGAGTCGGACGGGTGCGGAGTACGGGGAGGTGTTGCCCGAACTGTCCAGGGACCGCACACGGTAGTGGTAGGTGGTGCCCGTGGTGGCGCTGGGGTCGGTCAGCGTGGTGCCCGTGGTGGGCGTGGAGACGGTGGAGAACGGGCCTTCCGGTGCGAGGGACCGCTGCACCTCGTAGGCGCTCGCCCCGTTCACCGGGGACCAGGACAGCCGGGCGCCGAACGCGTCGTACGTGGCGGT
Source organism: Streptomyces sp. (assembly GCA_036569285.1). Classification (GTDB taxonomy): domain Bacteria; phylum Actinomycetota; class Actinomycetes; order Streptomycetales; family Streptomycetaceae; genus Streptomyces. The sequence continues at coordinate 8,797 of DATCQX010001194.1, read as the reverse complement.
GAGTCCGGTGGGGGTGGCGGGGGACGTCCTGTCGGTGCTGACGACGCGGGCCGGGGCGGTCAGCGGGGAGAGGTTTCCGGCGCGGTCCGCGGCGCGCAGCGCGTACTCGTAGGTGTCGCCGGTGGGCGGGGGTGTGTCGGTGACGGTGGTGCCGGTGAGCGGGGTGCTGCCCAGCGGGCCCCAGGCTCCGGTCGTGCCGGTGCGACGGTAGAGGCGGTAGCCGGCCAGGTCCAGCTCCTGGTTGCGGGACCAGGTCAGGGTCGTCTTCAGGGTGGCCGCCGCGTAACTCGCCTTCACGCCTGCCGGGGGCAGGGGGGCGGTCTTGTCGTGGACGGCGCTCGTGACGGGCAGGTAGGTGAAGGCGATGTTCGCCGTGCCGGTGAAGGCCGCGAAGTCCACGCTCAGGGTGTGGGTTCCGCGCGGGATCGTGAGGCGGAGGGTCTTCTTCTGCGTTCGGCTGACGTCACGCCACACATCGATCTTGCGTGCGCCGTCGAGGTAGATCCGGGCTCCGTCCTGGACGGCGACAGTGAGGTCGAAGGGGCCGCCCGAGCCGAAGTTCCGGGTCGTGCTCCAGCGGACGCCGAACCTGTCCCTGGGCAGGGTGACGCCGGCGGGGTCGCCGAGGCCGTAGTTCTCCGCGATGGAATCGTCGCAGGCTGTGGCCTTCGGGGTGCCGGTGAGAGTGGTGTTGGCGTAGTACTGCGCCTTCCACACCCCGGCCGGGCAGGTCACGGCCGCCTGTGCGGCGTTCGGGAAGGCGAGTCCGGTCAGAGCGACGGCCAGGGAAAGGACGGCCGCACCGGCAGTTCGGCGTGTCACGCCGTGGGATATGCGCATCTGCCGTGGATCACACTTTCGGTCGGGAGATGTGTGCAAGTTGTGTATGCGGCCCTGATCGTGCCATTCACAAGATCGTTCCCGAAAGGGGGTTCACGCGGAATCACGTCAACCACTTGTCCGGCCGAGCCGGAGGTGCGACGGGCGACCGCCTGGTACCCCCGGGGGCAGTGACACGTGGTTCACCAGGGTCTTCCCAGGGCGCGATCCGTCGTCGTCCGGCGTGGACTTGGTGTCGACACGACATCGAGCAAGTGAGGAGCCGATCGTGGACACATCTGTGATCGCAGCCCGGCAGCCTTCCGCACCCGTCGAACTCGACGACGCCGTCCACGTGTTCGCCCGTGCCCGGCCGGGGCTGCTGAGGATCGCCGGGCGGATTCTGCGGGATGCCGGGGATGCCGAGGACGTGATTCAGGAGGCGTGGCTGCGGTGGCAGTGCACGGACCGCGCGGCCGTCGCGAATCCCTTCGCGCTGCTGAGGACGACGACGGTGCGGCTGGCCGTCAATGTGCTCCAGTCGGCGCGCAGACGTCACGAGGCCAGTGCCACGCCCTGGCTCCCGGACACGACGGACACCGGGGTGACCCCGGAGGCGGTGGCCGAGCGGCAGGATGCCGTGGAGCGTGCGGTTCTGCTGCTTCTGCGGACGCTGACGGCGAAGCAGTGCGCCGCGTACGTGCTGCGCGAGGGGTTCGGGTACGCGTACGACCGGATCGGTGAACTCCTGGGCATGTCGGCGGCGAACGCGCGCAAGCAGGTCTCCCGCGCCCAGGAGAGGCTGGGCAGCCGGCGTCACCGGGAGCCGGTCGACCCGGCCGTCCATCGCCGCCTCGTCGAGGCGATCCTCACGGCGGCCCGGACGGGCGACCTCGGCCGTCTGGAGGAGACGCTCACCGCTGGTGACGGCCCAGCGCGGCACCGACCTTGTTCCGTGACGTGACACCGAGCTTCGCGAACACCTTGCGCAGGTGCCATTCGACGGTGCGGGGGCTGATGAACAGTTCGGCGCCGATCTCGGCGTTGGTCCTTCCGTCGGCGGCCAGGCGTGCGACCTGCGTCTCTTGCGCGGTGAGCGCCTCGCTCGCGTCGGCGGCACGCCGGCGTACCGTCTCGCCGGTGGCGAGGAGTTCCCGCCGGGCGCGTTCGGCGAAGGCCCTGGCCCCGAAGGTCTGGAACATCTCGTGGGCGGTGCGCAGGTGTGCGCGTGCGTCGGAGCGCCGGTTCTCCCGGCGCAGCCATTCGCCGTGGACGAGGTGGGCGCGGGCGAGGTGGACGGTGATCCGGCTCGCCGCGAGGTGCTCGACGGCTTCGCGGTACAGCGCGTCGGCGGCCGGTCCGTCGGCCAGCAGGGCCTTCGACCGGGCGAGTGTGCCCAGGGCCCAGGGGGTGCCGGCGGCGGTGGCCCGTTCCTCCAGGCGGCTCAGGGCGCGGGCCGCCGTCTCGGGGGCGTCGCTGCGGGCGGCGGCCTCGACGAGTTCGGCGAGTGCGAAGCCGACGACGGCGAAGTCCTCGTGTTCCACGGCCTGTCCGGCGTGGAGCAGGGCGTCCTGGTAGTGGCCCCGGCCGTTGTGCAGGACGGCGAGCAGGTAGTGCCCCAGGCCGATGGCCCGGCCCTCGCCCCAGGACGTCGCGTCCGTGGCGGTGGTGTGGATCACCTCGGCCGCCCGCGGGTCCTCGCCCCGCCAGGCGAGCAGGAGGAGCGCGGGGTAGGCGATGGGTGAGTGGCCGGTCGCCTCCGTGAGGGCGTGGGACTCGTCGACGAGCGCGGAGGCGAGGTCGAACTCGCCGGCGTGGACGTGCAGGGCGGCGCGGTAACCGAGGGCCAGCGGGAGGAAGTTGAGTGCGCCGGTCGCGCGGGCCGAGCGCTCCGCGTGGGTGCTCAGCACGTGCCATGTCTCGTCGTCCCACAGTTCGCCCGCGGTCAGCCAGGTCAGCCACAGCCAGCGCATGGCGCCGTCCTCATCGTGTCCGGCGGCCCGCGCGAAGGCGTGCAGTGCCGGTTTCAGGGCGGGCGCGCCGGCCGTGCTGCCCTTGGTGAACCAGGCGGCCAGGCCGTCGAGGAGGGCGTCGGTGAGGCGGTCGGGGTGCCCGGTGCGGGGCAGGGCGCGGGCGGCTTCGGCGACGTCGCGGACGCCGGTGTGTTCCTGGAGGCGGCCGGCGAAGACGGCCGATCCAATGGCGTCGAGGTACGCCTCGCGGGCCTGTCCGTCGTCGACCCCGGCGAGCCGGCGGGCGGCGTCGAGCAGCAGGGGAAGGGCCTCGCCGCCGCGTCGCCGGGCGAAGACGATCTGGGCGCGCAGCCGGGTCAGCCGGGCACGCTCGGCGTCGTCCATCGGGCTCAGCTCAGCGGCGGTCACGAGTTCGAGGGCCGTGTCGGGGGCTCCGGCCTCGAAGGCGGCCTGGGCCGCGACGGTCGCGCGCCTTCCGCGGACGGCTCTGTCGGGGGTGAGTTCGGCGGCGCGTCCGAGGAAGGCGGCCGACGCCGCGATCCCGCCGCGGGCCCTGGCGCGGTCGGCGGAGCGCTCCAGGTCGGCCGCCAGAGTCTCGTCGGGTTCGACGGCCGCGTAGGCGCGGTGCCAGGCGCGGCGGTCGGAGTCGGAGTCCGGGTCGGTCGCCTCGGCCAGCGCGCGGTGGACGTCGCGGCGTTCGCCGGGGTCCGCCGCGCGGTAGGCCGCCGAACGCACCAGCGGATGGCGGAACCTGACGCGTGTCCCGAACTCGATCAGCCCGGCCGCTTCGGCCGCTCTCGCGGCGTCCGGGTCGATGTCCAGCCGCTCGGCCACCCTCCGCAGCAGCGGCACGTCTCCCACGGGCTCTGCGGCAGCCGCGAGCAGCAGGCGCCTCGCGGCGTCCGGCAGTGCGCCGATGCGCCGCAGATAGCTCTGCTCGATCTGGCCGGCGAGCGGCCGGGCGTCGGGGCGGCCGAATCCGCCGGCCAGTTCCGCCGGGGTCAGACCGCGTGTCAGTTCGAGCAGGGCCAGCGGGTTGCCGCGGGTCTCGGCGACGATGCGGTCCCTGACGCGTTCGTCCAGCCGTCCGGGGACGACCGACTCCAGCAGCGTCCGGGCGTCGTCGTCGCGCAGCCCCTCGATCACGAGGTCCGGGAGGCCCGCCAGCGGATCGTCCCCCGCGGCCGTGGTGCGGGTCGCGAACACCAGTGTCACGCGCTCCGCGAGGAGCCGGCGGGCGACGAAGGCCAGGGTCTGTGCGGAGACCTTGTCGAGCCACTGGGCGTCGTCCACCGCGCAGACGAGGGGCTGCTCCTCCGCCGCCTCGGCCAGCAGGCTGAGCACCGCCAGGCCGACGAGGAAGCGGTCGGGCGGGTTTCCCGTGCTGAGGCCGAACGCGACGGACAGGGCGTCGCGTTGGGGTGCGGGGAGCCGGTCGAGGTGTCCCGTCATCGGCATGCACAACTGGTGGAGCCCGGCGAACGCGAGTTCCCTCTCGTACTCCACGCCGACGACGCGCAGGGTCCGGCAGCCCGTCGCCCTGCTCGCGAGGTACTCCAGCAGCGCGGACTTGCCGACTCCGGGCTCCCCCCGCAGCACGAGCACCTGACTCCGGCCCAGTCTCGCGCCCACGACCGCCTGGTCCAGCGCCGCGCACTCGCTCCGCCGGCCCCGCAGTTCCCGTGCGGGAGCGCCGCTCGCCATCCACCACCACCGTGCAGGTCAGGAGTTCGACCCGCGTCACCCCGGATCCCGCCCATCATGCCTCAATCGCGGACGGCGGTGACCTGGAGCATGGATGCTGTGTGGCGGGGTCCGGGGCGGGGGTCGCCCCGCGCCCCGGGACATCATGTGGGCGCCCCTCGCCTCGGACGTTACGGCGTCTGCGTCCAGTGCGCTTCGAGGGCCGCCGCCACCTCTGCCGGTTTCTGGAGCAGCGGCCAGTGGTTGCAGTCGAGGCGCAGGACCCTGGAGGCGCGCAGGGAGACGCCGAGTTCCTCGCCGAACTCGATCGGGCAGGCCGGGTCGAGTGCGCCCCAGAGCACCAGGGCCGGCGCGGACACGTTCGCCAGCGCCGGTTCCCACTCCGCGCCCATCCTCAAGGCGGAGCGGTAGAGCTTGAGGATGCTGTCCTTCATCCGCGCGTCCACGTGGCGGACCGTCTCCTCGGCGGACTCCGCCGGAACGTCGAAACCGGCCACGAGGTCCTTGGCCAGCTTGTCGGGTTCCAGTTCGCGCATGTACCGGTCGCCCTCGACCCGGTCCTGCCAGATCTTGGCGAGGGGGTGCCACACGTACCGGGCGCTGATCGGGCCGTTGCCGCCCGCCCAGGTGCGGACCAGGTCCGGCCGTACGGAGGCGACGCGGGCGGTGAGGATGCAGCCCCAGTCGTGGCCGACCAGGTCCACCGGCTCCCCCACCCGTTCCAGCCGCTCGACGAGCCAGTCGGCGTACTCCTCCTTGGTGGAGCCGAAGCCGGACGGCAGGTCAGCGCCGAAGCCGGGCAGGTCCCAGGCTTCCACGTCGTCGCGGGTCAGCTGTCGGCGGACGCCGTCCCAGACACGGTGGGTGTCGGGGACGCCGTGGATCAGAATGGCCGGCACGGTCGGTTCCTTCGGTCGTGGTGGTCGGGGCTCACTGCCGCAGGGCCGGTTCGACGTACTCGAAGGTCGGCCCGGCGGTCGTTCCGTCGCCGTCCGGCAGAGCCATCAGCGCCTGTGCCTTCGCCTTGAGCGCGTACATCGTGCCGGTCGCGGCTCCGAGTCTGTCCGGGCTGCCGTTGAACGTCTCCTCCAGCAGGTGGAGCAGTTCGCAGTAGGTGCTGTTGAACGCGTCCTGGGCGGTGCGGATCTCGCTGCCCACCGGGTGGTCGGCCACGCGCGGGTCGGGGCGCATCGTGCGGACGCCGGACAGGTCGAGCGCGACCGCTTCGCCCGTGGGGCCGGACTGCGGAGTGTCGCCGCGCCGGTATCGGCGGCCCAGCTTGAGTTCCTGGAAGCGGTAGTAGTGCGAGACCTCGTCGCGTTCGGGGTGGAAGATGTCCCGGTCCCCGTCCCACACCTCGCCCCGCGCCGTGCCCTCGCCCTGCTCGACGATCTCCTCCAGCGCCGCGAGGGCCGAGGCCAGGTCGGTGACCGGCGCCAGGTGGCCGCCGGTGTGGTGGAAGGGGCCGCCGGTGACCTGGCGGGCCGGGTCACCGGAGAAGACCGCCGTCTCGCCGAGTTCGGCGCACAGCCGGCGCAGGCTCTCCTCGATCGCGTCGTAGAACTGGCCGATCGTCTCGTAGTCGTCGCCCTCCGCCGGTGCGCCGGGCGCCGCCGGCTGTTCCAGACGCAGGAACATCTCCAGTGCCTCGGGGCCGAACGGTACGAGGGAGAGGCGCAGGGAGCGGTCGCCGTGGGGCAGGGTCCGGGGGTACGGTTCCAGCACCTCCGGTGTGTCCAGGCGCGGTTGGCCGCCTACGGCGTTGAGGAGGTTCGCCGCCAGGGCCAGGTGGATCATCTCTTCGACGAAGACGCTGCCGATCGCCTGGACGGCGTCGGGGTTGCGTTCGGGGTCGAGGGAGTAGAGGGCGCAGAGGTAGGGCGGGAGTGTGGCGTGTTCGAGTTCCAGGGCCCACTGGAGGTGGTGGCGGAGGCTGTCGAGGGTGGCTGTCCGCGCTGTGGACGGGGCCGGGGTGGTTTCGAGCTGCTGCTGATTCATGGGGAGTTCTCGCTTCGGTGGTCGCCGGGTGTCAGGAGTGCGTGACCAGTGCGACGGCCGTGCGCTGCCGTCCGGCACCCGGCGGCAGGGCCGTCAGCACGGCGTGGACGGTGTCGCGGGGGCGGCCGGTCAGGCGGTGGGGCGCGGGGCGCGCAGGTGTGCCCGTTCCTTCAGTTCCTTCTCCTCGACCAGTTCGAGCATGGGCTTGCCCGGTGCGCACATCATCGTCACGACGAACCGGGTCCGCGCGTCCGGCAGCGCGTTGCCGTCCTGGTAGTGGATCGCGTCGCCGCCGGGCTCCCAGAACGTGCCGCCGGCCTTGATCACACGCTCGGGCTCGCCTTCGAGCTCGAAGCGGACGGCGCCCTCGATGACGTACCCGAAGGCCGGCCCCGAGTGGCGGTGCGGCGGCGTGCCCGGGTCGCCGGGCTCCCACTCGACATGGACGGTCATCGCCGAGGCGCCCTGGGGGACGACGATGGGCGCGGCGTCCTGAAGCATCGTCGCCGCCGTCTTCCATCCCTGCGGCCCGTCGTGCTCACCGTGCGTGTGTGCCGCGTGGTCGTGCGACATCGTGGCGTACCTCCGTGGCTTCGACTTACGTGTCGTCCCTGTTGACCGGAGGGCCGGCGGATCTGTGACAGCGGGCTCTCGGCTCCGCATCCGTTGTCACACACAGTGCCGCTGTCCGGTCTCTTCCCGTACAGACGGCATGAGAAATCCTCCGAAAGGAATCCGCTGTGAAGGTCGTAGTGATCGGTGGAACCGGGCTCATCGGCTCGAAGGTGGTCGCCAGGCTGGGTGAGCACGGACACGACGCGGTCGCCGCCGCGCCCAACACGGGTGTCAACACGGTGACGGGTGAGGGGCTGGCCGAGGTCCTCCAGGGCGCGCGGGTCGTGGTCGACGTGTCCAACTCCCCTTCGTTCGCGGACGACGACGTCATGGAGTTCTTCCGCACCTCCACCACCAACCTGCTGAAGGCGGAGACCGAGGCCGGTGTGACCCACCACGTGGCGCTGTCCGTGGTCGGCACCGAGCGCCTCCAGGCGAGCGGGTACTTCCGCGCCAAGCAGGTCCAGGAAGACCTGATCAAGGCCTCCGGCATCCCGTACACGATCGTCCACGCCACCCAGTTCTTCGAGTTCGCGAAGGGTCTCGCCGACGGGATGACCGAGGACGGCACCGTCCACCTGCCCGACGCGAAGATCCAGCCCATGGTCTCGGACGACGTCGCGGCGGCCGTCGGCCGCACCGCGGCGGGCGCCCCGGCGAACGGCGTGGTGGAGGTCGGGGGACCGGAGACGTTCCAACTGGAGGAGTTCATCCGTACGGGGCTCACCGCCCAGAACGACCCCCGCGAGATCGTCACCGACCCGAAGGCCACGTACTGGGGGGCCGAACTCCAGGAGACCACCCTCCTGCCGGGGCCGGACGCGCGCATCGCGGAGACGAAGTTCGCCGACTGGCTCGCGCGGCAGCGGTAGGCACTCAGGGTGGCCCTCGTCGAAAAGGCGGGGCCACCTTTGTGTTGGACGGCTGGGGCTGCCCCGTGGGACCGGGCAGCCCGCACGTCTGTGACAAGAGCCGTCTATGCGCCCTGGTCCACCCAGCTCATCAGCTTGCGGAGCTGCTTGCCGGTGGTCTCCAGCAGGTGCTCGGCGTCGGCGGTCTTGTACTCGTTGTACCTCTTGAGGCCGCCGTGGTACTCGTCCATCCAGTTCTTGGCGAAGGTGCCGTCCTGGATCTCGGCGAGGACCTGCTTCATCTCGGCCTTGGTGGCGTCCGTGATGATGCGCGGGCCGGTGACGTAGTCGCCCCACTCGGCGGTCTCGGAGACGGACCAGCGCATCTTCTCCAGGCCGCCCTCGTACATCAGGTCCACGATGAGCTTCAGCTCGTGCAGGCACTCGAAGTAGGCGATCTCGGGCTGGTACCCGGCCTCGACGAGGGTCTCGAAACCGGCCTTGACCAGGGCGGTCGTCCCACCGGCCAGGACGGCTTGCTCACCGAACAGGTCGGTCTCGGTCTCCTCGGTGAAGGTCGTCTTGATGGCACCCGCGCGGGTGGCACCGATGGCCTTGGCGTAGGAGAGGGCCAGCGGGAAGGCGCCTCCGGTGGCGTCCTGCTCGACGGCGACGATCGCGGGGACGCCGCGGCCCTCCTCGTACTGGCGGCGGACCAGGTGGCCGGGGCCCTTGGGGGCGACGAGCGCGACGTCGACACCGGCCGGGGCCTTGATGAAGCCGAAGCGGACGTTGAAGCCGTGGGCGAAGAACAGGGCGTCGCCGTCCTTCAGGTTC
>DATCQX010001193.1:0-20328 GCA_036569285.1 Streptomyces sp. | reverse complement strand
CCCTCGATCGCCACCGCCCTCCCCTCCGCCGGAACGATCGACCTCAAGGCAGGAACCCTGACGGTCGGCGACCGCGTGATGAAGCTGGCCACGGGCTTCGACAGGCCCCTCACCCTCACGGAACCCCTGACGATCGCGCTGAAACCCGGCGTCAAGACCCTGACCGTCACGAGCGGCGGCAGCGACACCACCCGCTACAACGCGACCATCTCCTCGGCGGTCGAACTCCTCGACGCCGACCGCCGCCCCCTCTACATCGGCGCCGTCGACTCCTACGGCCTCGACGCCACCGGAACCTTCGAAACGGCCGACCTCTGGCTCAAGCTGGACCGGCCCGACGCCGAATGGTTCTACGGAGCGGCACAACCGGGAACGGTCCTCGACGTCGTCGGCTGAGCCGGCACCCCGAGGGGCCCTGGCTCCCAGGTACTACCCCTCAGGCACGACCCCCTGAGGTGCTACCCCTCAGGCACGACCCCCTGAGGTACTACCCCTCAAGCACCACCCCCTGAGGTACTACCCCTCAAGCACGACCCCTGAAGTACCACCCCGCACCCCCTACCGCACCGGAAACCCAAACACGTACCCCTCCCCCTTCAACCACGGCAGAACCCGCCGCAACGCCGCCGCCGTCTCCGCCCGATCACCGCCCGCGTCGTGGAACAACACCGTCGGCCCGTTCGACATCTCCCGCTCCACCGTGTTGACGATCGCGTTCGTCCCCGGCTTCTCGAAGTCCTTGGAATCCACGTTCCACCCCAACGGCCGCATCCCCCGAGAAGCGGCCAGCTTCCGGCTGTACGGCGTGAACGCCCCACCCGGCGCCCGGTAGTACATCGGCCGCACACCCCCCGACGCCTCGGTGATCATCCGCTCGGCGTCGAGTATCTCCCGCGACTGATACGCCTGGGACTTCTTGTCCATCCCGGTGTCGTGCGACACGGAGTGATCGCACAGCCGATGCCCCGCCGCCACGACCCGCTTCACGAGATCCGGGTGAGCCTGAGCCTGCGTCCCCACCATACAGAACGTCGCCTTCACCCCGAACTCCCGCAATATGTCGAGCATGTGAGGAGTCCATATGGGGTCCGGCCCGTCGTCGATGGTGATGTTGACACCCCGAGGCCCCGCGTCCGACGCGTGCGCGATGCTGATGTCCACGGCCTTCACCCCCTGCGCGGACGACGGTCCCGGCGCCGAACTCGAAGCGCCGGCCCCCGGCTTGGGCGAGGCCCCGGCTTTCGTCCCCGCCCCCTCGGGCACCCCCGCCTGCGCCGTCCAAGCCGCCGCCCCCGCCGCCATCAAGGTCACCCCGAGCGCCGCACCGGCAATCTTGGTGTACCAGCCCCGCTTCTCGCCCCGCCGCGCCATGTCCGCCCCGCTCTCGCCCAGTTCACCGCCGGTTCCCGCTCACCGGACGGCCACTTTGGTTGACGTTTTCCGAGGCCCGACGGATCCATCAGTTACGGATCAGGGACGATTCCGAGGAATCCCAGCGACACGGCAGCCTCCCCCAGCACAGCGGGGCCGCGCCCCTCGACGGACGCGGCCCCACTCAACAACCCGCTCACAACACGGACTTACACCCCGGACTCAGGGCACCGGCTCAGGAGACCGGCTCCCCATACTGCAGCCCTCGCCCGTTGGTCCCGACGTATACCCGCCCGAACACATCGGGATCCCCGGTGACGAGACCGGTCCCCGCGAAGTTCCCCCACTGATGCGCGTCATCATTGACCCGCACCCACGAGGCCCCCTTGTCGGTCGAACGGAACACCCCGGCAACGTCCTTGACCGTCCCGATCAGATACAGCGCCTGATAGTCGGCCCCCGGCGCCGCCTTCCCGAACCCGACCGCGGACGCCCCCTGAACCGTGGAGAGCGTGGAGAAACTCCGCCCACCGTCGGTCGAGTGCAACAACCCCCTGCCCCCATCGGCGATCCACAGGTCTCCCGCGACCCCAGGCACAGCGGCGAGCCGCCCGGACGGCAACCCCGTGGCCCGCGCCCCGAACGTCGCACCCCCGTCGGTGCTGGCGTACAGCGTCCCCCCGGCCAGCGAGTAGTAGGTCCCCGCAGAGGCCCGGTCGGCAACAACCACCGCATCCTTCCCGAGCCCCCCGACCCGCGTCCACGAGGCCCCCATGTCCGTGGACCGGTACGGCACTTGCCCCGCCTCGGTCCACACCACGCTGGACCCGTCCGCCGCGACCGCGACATGCCCGCTGTCGGCGCCGCCCACCGGCTCGCTCTTGAAGCCGCTCCAGCTGACACCGCCGTCGGTGGAGTAACCACCGTCCTGCGCACCCCCGTTGCCGACCCGGACCAGCAACGACGGCTTGGACTGGGCGAAGTCGACGCTGGTGCTGTTGGACATCAACGGGTTGGCGATCCGCCCGGACGGCACCTCGGTCAGCGAGGACCCGTACCGGAACCCGCCCTGGTCCCCCATGGACGTGACGAGCGTGGTGGCACCGGGCGGCGCGACCGCGTCGAACAGGGCAGTCTCCTCAAGGCCCTTGGCGCCGACGGCCCAGTGACTGGTCCCGCCGTTGTCGACGGCCGTGACGTCCTTGCTGCCCCAGATCCCGTTGCCGGTGCCGTACAGCACGTGCCCGGAGTCGAAGGGGTCGATCGACAGCGCCGTCATCCAGTGCCCGATGCCGTCACCTACGTACGGCGAACCGGAGTCGTCCCGCGAGGACTTGCCGGACAGCTCCTTCCACGTCGAACCGCCGTCCTTGCTGCGGTAGATCTCGTCGTGCGGCCACCAGCGGTCGAGGGTGGTGACCATCACCGTGGACGGGTCGCGCGGATCGACGGCGAGACCGGAGAACCCGTAACCGCCTCGCGACGGCGAGACGTCGCGCCAACTCCCGGTGGACGGCGTGTACTTCCACACCGACCCCGCCGTCACGCCGTTCGGGCCGAGGACGTCCGTGTACGTCAGGTACAGCGAACCGTCACCGGATACGACGCCGTGCTGCGGGAGTTGGCCGGTGGGCTGACCGGAGACGGCCCGCCAGGTGGAGCCGCCGTCCGTCGAGCGGTACAGGGACGTGGACTTGTCGCCGACACCGGCGTAGACGGTCCCGCCCGTGCCGTACGTGACGAACGTGATGCCCCCGCCGCTGCTCGCGCCGTCCTTCACGGGGAACGCGGAGACCTGGTTCCACGTCACGCCGAAGTCGGTGCTGCGCCACAGGCCGTTCTTGCGGGTGCCCAGCAGCAGGGTGCTGTGGTTCGCGGGGTCGATCGCGAGGCGTTCGCCCGCGCCACGGCCGTCCTCGTTCGCACCCAGCTTGAAGGGGAGCTTCGTCCGCTGGAAGGTGCGGCCCTGGTCGGTCGAGCGCAGCAACTCCCCATTGCCGGACCAGTCGTTGGTGTACATGCCCGCGCCCAGGTACAGCCTGTCGGGGTCGACGGGGTCGGTGGCCAGGGAGTCGATGCCGAGCAGGGTCCAGTCCTTCTGGCCGACCCAGTCCGTCAGCGGGATCCACTCCTCGGCGCCGGTGTCCCAGCGGTACGCGCCGCCCATGTCGGTCCGCGCGTACAACAGCCCTTTCTGCTTAGGGTTGAACACCAGCCCGGTGACGTAACCGCCGCCCTGCACCTGGGCGTTCTTCCACACGTACGGCCCGGAGGCCGCCGTCGTCCCGCCCTGCCCGGAGCCGCTCCCGGGGACCTTCACCAGCTTCCACTGCTGGTTGGTGGTGCCGATGCCGGGGTACTGGATGACCGCCGCGCCGTCGCCCGTGGAGCCGCCCATGACGTCCAACACCTGCCCGTTTCCACGGGAGACGAGGGTGACGGCGTCCGAGCCGCTCACGTCGTCGATCCGCCACTGCTGGGTGGCGGCGGAGCGGTCGGTCTGCTGCTCGGCCGAGGCCGACCGGCTCGCCGAGTCGCCCGTGATCCCCAAAACCTTGCCGCTGTTGCGGTTCACCAGCTCGTAGTAGCCGTCCCCGGCCGGCTTCAGCTTCCACTGCTGGTTCGCGGTGTTCTGGTCGGTCCACTGCTGGATGCGCGTGCCGTCGGCCGTCGAGAACCCGTTGACGTCAAGTGCCTTGCCGCTGCGCACCGAGATCAGCCGGTAGTACGCGTTCGCGTCCACCGTCGCCGCCTGCGAGTCCTCCTGCGTGAACAGGAGATACGGCACGACAGCGAGGGGGGCGCCGACCAGCACGGCGGTGGCGGTCCAGCGGCGACGGTGCCGTCCGCGCCGGCCACGCTGCCCGCGCTCTGCGCGATGTCCGCCGTTCGGGGGGTTGTTCATGGGGGAGGGGTTCTCCTTGCGAGCTGCTTACCCTGACGGCTCCTTGTGGTCACAGCCCCCGCAAAGGGTTGCCGACGATCAAAAACTTTTCCGCCATCCCCGACTCAGCCCCTACCTCTTAAGTCCCTCCCCCTCAGGTACCCCCCACCCCACCCACCCGGCGGGGGTCCTCCCGCTGGACGGCGGAGTGGCCCACCCCGCCGACCACGATGAGATGAACACGTGCCCGACACAGCGCCGGCGCCGAAGACCAGCCCGCACAGAGGGAGACCCCCATGGCACCCCGTAAGACCCTGACCTGGCTCGCGGCCGTGGCCTGCCTCGCGACGGCATGCAGCGCGACGTCCGCAGCGACCAAGACCACCCCGACACCGTCCGCACCCCCCTCCGCCTCCACGGCCCCCGGCGGCTCCAAGGCCACCGAGGCCACCGAGGCCCAGAACAAGGCCCTGGTCCTCCGCCTCTACACGGACGGCTTCGACAAGAACCGCACCGACGTGCTGAAGCAACTCCTCGCCCCCGACTACGTGCAGCACGACAAGTCGGCGCGCGGCGGCCCCGACGGCCAGGCCGAGGAGTTCCAGCAGCTCAAGGCCAAGTTCCCCGGCGCGGTCGCGACGGTGAAGCACATAGCGGCGGACGGCGACCTCGTGGCCGTCCACTGGCAGGCCTCCGCCACCCCGCGGAACGAGGCGACCGGCGAGGCGCGGGCCGACCTCTACCGGGTCGCCGACGGCAGACTCGTCGAGCACTGGGGCATCGGCCAGACCGTCCCGGCGACGACGGCCAGCGGAAACTCCCTGTTCAGCGACGTGTACCAGCCCCCGAAAGCCGCCCCGGCCCTGACCGAACGCCAGGAGGAGAGCAACCGCGTCTTCGCGGTCGAGGCGTACCGCAGACTCTCCGACGGCGACGCGAAGGTCCTCGACGAGCGCTGGGACCCGCGCTACTACCAGCACAATCCGGCGGTCGGGAACGGCACGGCCGCCCTGAAGCAGGTGTTCGGCCAGGGCACCCAGCCCACCGGGGGCGCGACGACCGAGTTCGCCCAGACCCTCGCCGACGGCGACCTGGTGTGGATCTTCAGCCTCGACCACACGGTCGCGGACATCTTCCGCGTGGCCGACGGAAAGATCATCGAACACTGGGACGTCGCCGCCGACGGCAAATAACCGCACGTCAAGAGCCGTCCACCAACGGCCGTCGACCAACAGCCGTCCACCGTATGGAGAATATGTGCCGGATCACGATCCAAGCATCTGAACTCTCAACAAAACGGGCTCTCTTGTGCGAAGGTGATGATCATCCGGGCTCATGTCCCGGACGACGACGGCCACATGGCCGCGCCCCCACGCATCTCTTCCGTACCAGGGACCAAGCATGCTCCCCACCCCCCACCGGGCCCCGATACCGGACGGCGCCCCCCGCGCCGTCCGGATCGCCGTGGCCGCGGCTCTCGCCGCCGCACTCGCCGCGACCGGCGCCTTCCTCCCCACCCCGGCCTCCGCCGCGACACCCCCGCCCGGCGTCATACCCCCGGCCGGCGTAATACCCCCCACCCCCGACAAACTCGGCTCCCACGACGCCGACCTCCTCGCCCAGGCGAAGACGCGCCGCGCGAGGAACGTCACGATGATGATCGCCACGACCCCGGGCCGCACCGCCCAGGTCGTCCAGGAGCTGAGCGCCGTCAGGGGCGCCTCCGTAGGCCGCAGGTACGACACCCTCGGCTACGTCAGAGCCACCGTCCCCACGACGAAGGCGGACGACGCCATCGCCGCCGCCGAGAAGCTCTCCTCGGTCCAGGCCATCGACCTGCGTGACACGGTCGCCCTGAAGGACCCCCAACAGCCCCTGAAACCCCAGGTGTTGCGTAAGACGCGCACCGCCACCACAGCCGACCCCGGCCCCGGCCCCGGCAAGGACACCCCGGCGGACAACCCCTACAACCCCACCCGCGAAACCGGCGCCGTCGACTTCGTGGCCCACCACCCCACCTACGACGGCCGCGGCGTCACCATCGGCATCCTCGACGGCGGCGTCGACCTCGCCTCCCCCGCCCTCCAGAAGACGACGACCGGCGAGCGCAAGATCGTCGACTGGGTCTCCGCCACGGACCCCCTCATCGACGGCGACGGCACCTGGCTCCCGATGACGACCACCGTCACCGGCCCCTCCTTCACCTACGACGGAAAGACCTGGAAGGCCCCGGCCGGCTCGTACCGGATGAGCGTCTTCCACGAGTCCGTCACCGCGACGGGCAACGCCGCCGACGGCGACTCGGACGGCGACGTCAACCGCAACGGCACCACCACCGACAGCTGGGGCGTCCTCTACGACCCCGCCGCCGGCACGGTCACCGTGGACCTCGACGGCGACGGCGACTTCACCGACGACACGCCGATGAAGCCCTACAAGGACGGCCACCAGATCGGCCACTTCGGCACCGACGACCCGGCCACCCCCATCGCGGAGAGCCAGGACTTCGTCGTCCAGATCAGCAAGGACGTGCCGATGGACCCGCGCGGCGGGGACTGGGTCGGCAAGAAGGCCGACTTCGTCGACATCGGGCTCGTCTCCGGAGGGCACGGCACCCACATGGCGGGCATCGCCGCGGCCAACGGCATGTTCGGCGGCCGGATGAACGGCGCCGCCCCCGGCGCGAAGATCGTCTCCGAGCGGGCCTGCGTCTACGTCGGCGGCGCCAACTGCACCAACGTCGGGCAGACCGAGGGCATGATCGACCTCGTCGTCAACCGCGGCGTCGACATCGTCAACATGTCCATCGCCGGTACCCCCTCGCTGAACGACGGCAGCAGCGTCCTGGCCCGGCTCTACACCCGGCTGATCGACACCTACGGCGTCCAGATCGTCATCGCCGCCGCCAACTCCGGCCCCGGCGCGAACACGATCGGCGACCCGTCCGACGCCGACGAGGTGATCTCCGTCGGCGCGAGCATCTCCCGGGAGACCTACGCGGCGAACTACGGCCGCACCGCACTGCACGACAACCAACTCTTCAACTTCTCCTCCCGAGGCCCGCGTGAGGACGGCGGCTTCACCCCGACCGTCGTCGCCCCCGGCGCCGCCGTCAGCACGTTCCCGGCCTGGATGCCCGGCTCGATGGACGCCGACCCGGGCTGGAAGGTGCCGCCGGGCTACGCCATGTGGAACGGGACGTCGATGGCGTCACCGCAGGTCACAGGGGCAGGCGCACTGTTGCTGAGCGCGGCGAAACAGCATGGCATCAAGGTGACCCCGGCGCGGCTGCGCACCGCGCTCACCTCCACCGGCCGGCACATCGAGGGCGCCCAGGCGTACGAGGAGGGCGCCGGCCTCGTCGACGTCCCCGCAGCCTGGCAAGTTGTCGAGGCCGACGGGACCGCTCACGACTACACGGTGAAGGCCCCCGTCCGCACCTCCCTCGACCAGTTCCTGCGCACGCCGGGCTTCGGCACCGGCGTCTACGACCGCGAGGGCGGCCTGACGGCCGGTCAGAAGCGCACGTACGACGTCACCGTCACCCGCACCTCCGGCCCGTCCGGCGCCGTCCCGCACGTCCTGCGCCTGACCAAGAACGAGGAGGACACCTTCTCCGTCGTCGGCCCCCAAGTCGTCGACCTGTCGTTGAACGAGCCGGTGACCGTGCAGGTGCAGGCCGCACCGCGGAGCGCGGGCATCAAGAGCGCGATCCTCCAGCTCGACGACCCGCTCACCCCGGGCGTCGACGAGCAGATCATGACGACCGTCGTCGTCTCGACGCCGCTCGCGTACACCTTCAGTACTACGGGTCCTGCCCAGACCCCGCGCAACACGTACACGTCGTACTTCGTGACGGTGCCCAAGGGCACGAAGTCCCTGGAGGTCACCCTCGGCGGGCTGAAGGACGGCAGTACGGACCGCATGCGCGCCGTCAACCCCTACGGGGTCCGCGCCACCGCCGGCGCCGTCACGACCCCCGGCACCACCCCGTACCTCGACCCGCTGCCCGGCGTCTGGGAGATCGAGGTCGACGCGGGCGCGACGGCTGCGGTGGCCGCCGACCCGTACACCCTGACCGTCTCCGCGCTCTCCACGGCCTTCTCCCCGGACCCGGTCACGCTGCCCGAGGCCCGCGTCGGCACCCCGTCCGACGCGTCCTGGACACTGACCAACCGCATGGAGGCCGTCGACGGCCACCTGACGGGCGGCCCCCTCGGCTCCTCCCGGACCGCCCGTCCCACCATCACCCAGGACGCCGTCCAGCGGACGACGATCGACGTCCCCGACGGCACGACGTCCCTCGCGGTCGCCATCGGCAACGTCTCCGACACCGCCGCCAACCTCGACCTCACCCTCCTCGACCCCCAGGGCGACACCGTCGCGTTCTCGGGCGACAGCGGCTCCGACGAGTCGGTATCCCTCACGAACCCCGTACCTGGGAAGTACACCGTCGAGGTGAACGGGTTCGTGGTGCCGTCGGGGTCGACGGCGTACGACTACCGCGACGTCTTCTACTCCACGTCCCTCGGCCGGCTCACCACCGACGAGTCGGTGCCCTACAAGCTGGGCACGGGCGACTCCGCGAAGGCCTCGGCGAGCGTCACCGTCGCGAAGGGGGCACCCGAGGGGCGCGACCTCTTCGGCGAGGTGCGGTTGGCGAACTCCCGGGGGACCATCACCGGGGTGGGCCGCGTGACCGTCGGGAAGGTCACGGGGTAGTCCTTGTGATGTAGGGGGTGTGGGCGCTCGGGGTGTTGCCGGGCGCCCACGCTCATGTCGTCCGGGTGGGGGAGAGGCGAGGGTGGCGGCGTCCGATTCCGCTGAAGCCGGAGCGGGAGCGAGCAGCGAACTCGGCTTCCCAGGCGGCGAGTTGGCGCGGGGCGACCCACCTGCGGGAAAGCGCTCCCGTGTTCAGGACCCCGAGTCGGAGCCGGCACGGCCCGCCGATTCACCGGCGGCCCGGCGGTACTCGGCGTTGATGCGCTGCGCTTCCTCCAACTGGTCCTCAAGGATGACGATGCGGCAAGCGGCCTCGATCGGAGTCCCCTTGTCGACGAGTTCCCGAGCGCGCGCGGCGATCCGCAGTTGGTAGCGGGAGTACCGGCGATGTCCTCCCTCCGAGCGGAGCGGAGTGATCAGGCGAGCCTCGCCGATGGCTCGCAGGAAGGCCGGGGTGGTGCCGAGCATCTCGGCCGCCCGGCCCATCGAGTACGCGGGGTAGTCGTCGTCGTCCAGACGATCGTTCAGGGCGTTGTCGATGTCATGTCACCTCTCTGTGCAACGCGCGAAGGGCCCTGGCGCCGTACGGCACCAGGGCCCCGAGAGGAATTCAACACCACCCGTCGGCCCTACCGCTGTGCCGACCTTCGGTTTCCCGTGGGTCAGCCCTCGCCCAGGGGCGTCACCTGGGGGCGGTCGTGACAGGTGAAGCCGAGACGCGTCATGGCCCGCATGACCTCCTCGGCGGTGAAGTCACGGGGGTCCTGTCGCGTGATGACCTGGCCCACCTGCTTGAGGGGGTAGCGGCGGCGGCCGATGGTCACGGCCCCACCCGTGACGAGTTCGGGCCTGACACCCTCCATCGAGGCCAGCACCCCCGTCTTGGTCAGGTCGAACGGGTACCGGGCGATGACACAGCGCATGATGCCTCACAAGGAAGGGCGGATCAGAAGGAGAGGGCGGGCGCGCCCGGGACACCGGCACCGCCCGAGCGGCCACCGGCCGAGGACGGCGATGCGTCGAGCACGTCCCGCAGCCGCATCCGGTCTGTGTACGCGGAACTCTCGCGGAGAACGGCGAGCCGGACCTGGGTGATCGAACCGATGCTCTGATGGTCCCCGTCGCACACGGTCAGGTACGCGACCCGAGCGCCCGCCATGACGGCCAGAGCCACCTCGACGGTCATGTCGTCACCCACCTCGGGCCTGCGTTCTTCGATGCCCGCGAACTCGGTGACAGTGGCGGTGTGCGGCGTGCCGTGGTGCGTCAGCGCTGGCGTCAAGAGTGTCTCCTTCGATGAGGGATGACCGGCCTGTGGCGGTACGGAATGACCGGCCCGGTGGTGGTGAGGGATGGCCGACCCGGTGGCCCCTGCGCCTCCCGAGAAGGCACAGGACGGCGTCGTCCTAGGCAGCAGAGTCGCCACCGGGCCGCCGCAGCTGTGCCCCGCGGCGCGCCCTCGGGCTGACGGCCCGGCCCTGGCGGCCCCAGGACGCCGAGGACCCGAGTCGGGGGCGTTCCACGACCGGCTCGGCGACGACCACCGAAATCCCGGACGGCGCTTGCGCACCCGAGCGGACAGGGGTCACGCGGTGTTCCGTCCTGGCGACGGCCCCGTCCGACGAGCCGACGGAGTGCACCACCGGGTCGGTCAGGTACCGGCGGACCAGCAGGTCGACGTCGCGGTCCGGCGCGGCCGAGAACAGCATCCGCTGACCCCCGGGGCGCACCTGGTCGAGCAGGGCGGTGACCTGGGGCATGAACCCCATGCCGGTCATCCGGTCGGCCTCGTCGAGAACCGTGACGTCGACGTCGGTGAGGCGGCAGTCGCCCCGGTCGACGAGGTCCTTGAGCCGGCCGGGCGTCGCGACGACCACCTCCGCGCCGGCCCGCAGCGCCCCGGCCTGCCTGCCGACGACAGTGACGAGCCGCAGGCTCACGGAACGGGCGTAGGGGGCGAGCGAGTCGGTGACCTGCTGGGCCAGCTCACGGGTGGGGACGAGGATCAGGGCCAGCGGTTGACGCGGCTCGGCCCGCCGCCCCGCCGTCCGGGCCAGCACCGGGAGACCGAAGGCGAGCGTCTTGCCCGACCCGGTGCGGCCGAGCACGTCACGGCCGTCCAGGGAGCCGGGCAGGGTCGCCGCCTGGATCGGGAACGGCACCCGCACGCCTTCATGGCCGAGCGTGGCCAGCAGGGGAGCCGGCAGGGCGAGTTCGGCGAACGACTCGACAGGGGGCGTGAGTCGGTTTCCGTCGCTCCCGGGACGGCGCGCAGCACCGGAGCGGTCGAATGTTCGATCGGCGTGTGCGCGAGCCGTACGTGTGCGGTTCATTCGGAACCTTCCTCGACGCGGGCACGTATCAAGGAATTTCCGCAGCAGGGCGAGCGGCGCAGAGAATCGCGAGAACGAGCCTAGAAATATCAGGGGAGAATCACCCTGAAAAATAAGCGAGCCGGGGCCCGCACCCCAAGGTGCGGGCCCCGGCTGCACAATATGCGTCCGTGCCGGTGTGTCAGGCGGGAACGATGTTCTCGGCCGTCGGGCCCTTCTGGCCCTGCGCGATGTCGAACGACACCTTCTGGCCTTCCTGCAGCTCGCGGAAGCCCTGGGCGGCGATGTTCGAGTAGTGGGCGAAGACGTCGGCGCCGCCGCCGTCCTGCTCGATGAAGCCGAAGCCCTTTTCCGCGTTGAACCACTTCACAGTGCCAGTAGTCATTGTTTCTCCTCCGGAGGCGGTGTACGGGAGTGCGCCCTGTGCGTATTCCCGGTCGCCGTGATGATCAGCCGTCAGAAAAACCTTCTGGCAACCACACCTGCAACTGATTTCGACAGTAGCACGGCATGATCGGCCGCACCCGGCAGATAATTCGACTCCACCAGTCACCCGAGGAATACTTGCCGCCCTCCACACCTATTTCTCATTCCGCCGGAACAGATATCTCTCCCCTCCCAGGCGCAGCTTTCCAGCCCGCAGCCCTCTGACCTCCCCCGACGCGGCCACCCCCGACGGACGACACAGCGGCGAACCTGCCCGCAGTGTGACCAAGCCCACATTTCGGGTGCCAGCGGTGTCGGGCGTCTCGCGCGAGGCCCGGCCGACGGTGACCGGGATCGAGAGGGTCGGGGGATCCCGGGGCATGGTGAGCGGGCCGCGCGCTGCGACTCCTCGCCCGAGGCGACGCAACTCCCGCTCTCCCTAAGTGACTTCACAGCCCCTGGCAGTCTCGGCGCCCCACCTCGGGACGCCCTGCGGCCGTGACCCCCGAAACGGTCGCAGATGTTCAGACAGACCGGGGGACGATGCTCACCGCGCGGTAGTCGTAACCGTCCTGCTTGAAGCCGGGCGCTTCCCAGGTGAGCTCGACCTCCTGCCCGGGCGACAGCGTGCGAAAGCCCCTCGCCTGGATCTCGGCGTAGTGACCCCAACACCCGCCGGGAGTCTGGGGGCAGTCGAGAACACCCCAACCTTCCTCGTCGTCCCACTCACGAACAACCGCAGTCACCATGGACGGAACTCTATGGCTCCCTCGGCTGGAAAGCCGCGGCCATGTGGGGCCGGAGGCGAACATGACGACGAGGTCAGTGCTCACGGAGGCCACACTCGGCCGGACACAGGGCGGCCCCCACAAGGATTTCGGACGGCGCCCGCGCAAGCCGGACGCACGCAGCGCCCGAGGCATCAACCGTCAACGCATCGATCCGGACGACGCTTGCGGGCCCCATGGCAAGCGGGCCGTACACCTCGGCGTCGACCGGCGTCTTGAAGGGGGCACCTTCAAGCGCGACGAGGGCGGTCACCGTGCCGTCGAAGTGAACCTCTGCCTCCTCGACGCTCATCCACCAGTGAAGCTCTGCGTCTGCCACCAGGCGCCTGCCGTATTTCCTGTGACCGAGAAGCACGCTGCGCCGGCCACGGACGAGGCGTGCGATGGCGCAACAGAGCGGAACACCCGTGCCGTAGGGCGTGTCCACCCGGCCGTGACCGGCGGGCGGGAGGCACCCCAGCGCATCCGCCAGAAGCCCGAGAGCCGCCTCCTTGATACGAGGCCGCCGACCGTTCTCGACAAGATCCAGCAGCACCGGAGCGGCAGCATAGGCCGCCGGAAACACCATCCCCGCGTGCCCACACACAAACCCACGACCAGCAAGCAGCGACGCGGCATCCCCCGTCTCATTCGCCGCAGTGGACCCCGCCAGCAGCCGCAACGCACGAGCAACCCCTTCCGGCTCGTCCCACGGCTCCGACGTCGGGTTGGGTATCGACGACCAGTCCACGGCATCAATGGCGTCAGGGGGCACCCTGACAATTCTGCCTGCCCGAAGCACTGGGCCTGGAAGCTAGGGTCATTTGAGAGAAATCACCGTTCTGCACAACAAAACCCCCAGGTCGTCGACCTGGGGGTTTTGTCATGGAGCGGGTGACTAGAATCGAACTCGGGCTCTCAGCTTGGGAAGCTGTGGGTGTTTGAGGTTGGTCCGGGCGTTGACCTGGGTGAACGTCTTGGCATGGCTGCGTCGGTAGGGTGAATTTCACCGTGCTTCCCCGCTCCATCTCCTGCGCTTGTGGCGCAGCGGGCTTAACGAGCTTTTTGCTCCGGTGAGGTTGTTCGGTTCGAGGTTCAGGTGTCGCGTCAGTTGGGAGTGGATTCACTCGTGAGGCGTCGGCTTATAAGGTCGATCAGCGCGACGTGGATTATGGCTTCGGACCGGTGAGGGTGGGTCTCGTAGTCGCGTGCGAGACGTCGGTGGTGCATCAGCCGGCCGAAGGTCCGCTCGGCCACCCGGCGTCGGGGGATCACCTTGAACCCTTTGACGCCGGGGGCGCGTCGGACGACTTCGACGTCGATGCCGAGGCGGGCGCCATGGTCGATGGCTTTCGTCCGGTGGCCGGTGTCGGCCCACGCCTTGGTCACTCGAGGAGCTGTGGCGGAGATCCGGGTGAGCAAGTGGATGCCGCCGGTGTTGTCGGAGACACTCGCCGCGGTCACCCGGACACCCGGCAGCAGGCCGAGGGTGTCGACGCCGATGTGGTGCTTGCGACCTGCGATTTTCTTGCCCGCGTCGATACCCTGGCCGGCCGTCGGCA
Organism: Streptomyces sp.; assembly: GCA_036569285.1. Lineage (GTDB taxonomy): Bacteria > Actinomycetota > Actinomycetes > Streptomycetales > Streptomycetaceae > Streptomyces. The sequence goes on along the minus strand of DATCQX010001193.1, from coordinate 6,263 downwards.
CGTTGGCGGACGTCTTGATGCTCTGCGCGTCCAGCACGCAGGCGCTAGGCTCGGCATCCCGGCCTTCGGCTTCGCGCGCCATGCGCCGCAGCAGGCCGTTGAGCCGGTCGAAGACACCTTCCTTCTGCCAGGCGGTGAAGTAGCCGTAGACCGTCCCCCAGGGGGCGAGATCGTGCGGCAGGTACCGCCGGGAATCCCGGTGCGGTCGACGTAGAGGATGGCGTCCATGATGCGGCGCAGGTCGTGCTCGGGCGGGCGGCCGATGTCCAGGCCCTTGCTTCTGCGTTCGGCCCGCCAGGCGGTGAGGGCGGGGCCGGTCAACTCCCAGCGGGCATCGGACAGGTCGCTGGGGTATGGGCCATGTCGCTGCATGTTTCGGTAGTACCGTCGAGCATGGCGCGTCCTCAGGGCGTAAACAGCGTCAACCGGGGGCGCACTCTTTCCAATCGTGTTGGTGGGGACCTGGGGTGAGTGCCGGGGCGTTATGTTCTGTGGCATTGATCTTGACCTGCGTCAGGGTTCCGCCGATGAGCGCCACCGTCGCCAACCTCTCGAAGGTTCCATGGATTTGATCGAGGATGCATGGGTATAGTCGACCTGCGGCGTCCAGCGTCATCTGACGAGTCAGAGCTGACGCAGGGCCATCGGGGGGGAGGCGACGATCATGGAACGTAGTACTGCTGTTTGGCAGCCTACTTTTCGTCTGAGCCTCGGTTCTGTGATCTTTCCTCGCGAAGGCTCGGTGGTCAGATGGAAATCGCTGGTTGGGCTGTCGTTGCTGTAGGTGTCATCACGAGCGCAGTCTTCGCGCTTAGTCACGCCCTTGACCAAGTTCCCGTCGTTTCGGTGAAGGTCATCAAAGCCGTCCGGGCTATCCGTTCGGTCCGGGCAGAGCTCAAGCGATCTGCTACCTCGCCCCAAGGCGGTAGAACAGCAGTCGGCGAACTGTCACCCAAGGCCCAGGAAAAGGAATCCGGCACTACCGCGCCCCATGAGCAATGAAGGAGCCGCCTGGCCCCCGCCTTACGCCTGCTGGCAGGCTCTGAGCTTGGGAAGCTGGGGTTTCTTGGCGAAGGATGCCGAGCTGGCCTGCGGCGCAATGGAGTCGACGGCTGAGGTCCGCAACTTGCGTTGCCTGGTGTTCTCCGTGGTTCCTCGCAGGATCTGGCACGCGAATGGCACGGTCCCTCAGCGTCAAACAGTCCCTTGGCGGAGTCTTGGAGTGTCTGAGCCTCAGCCGACGGAAGTCAGCCACGACGCTGGGTGTGCCGACCGCCCACGCACGTGTGTGCCTTGCTCCGCCCCGCTGGCCTCAGCCACGCTGCCGTGCCGTCGACCAGGGCAAGCTACGACGGCCGCGACGCGGGAACGACTCGGCGGTAGTCAATTCCCCAGTGCCCTCTGCTTCAGACCTGGGTCTCCCGTTGGCGACTGCTGGGCTGGCCTGCGGCGGCGTGGTGCTAAATCCCCTGGCTGCACCCACAACCGTGGCCGTCGGCGGGACGCTGCCGTTGTCCGCCGTCGTTGTTGTCAGGACCGCTGTCGCTTTCGGCTACGTGCATGTATCAGGATGCCCCAGGGTGGCTCTTGCAACTCACGGCAGGGTGAGCTGATCGATCCAAGCTGTCAGAGACGTTCAAGTCAGATCAAATGAATGCCTCTTAATGACATTCACTAGCAACTTGATTCACAAAATAAGAACTTGCAAGCAGGTCCTGTGAACTAGGCGCTATGGTGCTCTTGTTATCGTATCGGTTAAGTGCGTGACTAATCTCATTAGGGGGGCTCCTCGTGAGTATTACCGTCGATCCTCTGCGACTTTCTAAGCCGCAGGACTCCAGCACCTACCTTGCCATCGCGACCCCCCAGGGAGGCCGCACCGTCTACAGCGTGCGCGTCCCTCTTCTTGACCTCCCGACCATCCTCCCCGTCCCCGACCCGAACAATGTCGACAAGGACAACCGCAAAGTCGACCGCCTCCACGCCAAGCATTTTGGCGAGTACCTCGACACCAAGCAGGACTGGGTCGCTCCTGCCCTCCTAGCCCGCGACGGTGGCGGCTGCAACTTCGAGAAAGTGGACGACCACGGCGCCGTTGGTTACCTCACGGTCCCATGGGCGATCGGTGGCGTCTCCTCCCTGCGGACCATTGACGGTCAGCACCGTGTGCTCGGCGTCGCCATTGAGAAGCAACGTATCACTGACGCCATCTCTGCTGTCGACCGCGAAATGGCTCGTAAGGTCAGCCCGGAAAAGTTCGCCAAGCTCGAGAACGAGCGCGAGAAGCTCATCGGCCAGATGAACCGCCTGAAGGCTGAGTATGTAGGCCTGGATATCTACGTCGAGCCGGACCCGATCAAGGCCCAGCAGATGTTTGTGGATGTCGCCGACAACGCCAAGGGAATCAGCAGCGCCGTCCGCGCCCGCTTCGATAGCTACAAGGTCGCTAATCGGACCCTATCCGACGTCATCGACCACCCTCTGCTGAAGGGCCGGGTCGATGCTGAGCAGGACCGCATGACGTTCAAAAACCCGAACTTCATGGGCGCTAAGCACGTCGCCGACGTTACTCGGGCTGTTATCGCCGGCGCTGGTGGCCGGATCAGTAAGAAGGCCGAGCAGACCCTCACCGACGGCGAGGTGATCGAGCAGGTAAAGGACTTCCTCGATGTCATCTCCAACGCCTTTACCGACCTCGCCGCCCTAACCGAGGACGACCCCGAGGCGGAGCGTCAGCCTGGTGAGCTCACCATGGCCCAAGAGGTGCGCCGCACCTCGCTACTTGGCTCGGTGGGCATGCTTCGCGTCCTCGGTGGCGTGTTCCGCGAGCTGCGAGTGTGTGACAACCCAGCCGAGCTCGACGACATCACCGAGTTCTTCAAGCGGCTCAACCCTCACATGTCCTCGCCGGTCACCGAGAGCAGCATCTGGCGTACCTCCGCAGCGAATAACGACTTCGAGCCGAATGCAGCTGCGCCGATCATGCGGACCCAGAACATCGTTCATCTCGTCGGGATCATCACCAGCTGGTACAAGAAGGCACCCGCGAACCTGTAGTTGAACATTCCGTGGAGAAGGGCGCACTCTGGAGGGTAGAGGGGGCCCTTCCCTTACGCAAGAGAGCACCGTTGCGAGTGGGGCAACTTAGTGAAGATTTGTCTCACTATATGGAGTTTTCCCCTCGGTGGCGACTACTCTAATTATTTTGTTTCTCTTGCTTAGTGGTGCATAGTGGCGCAGATTCTGGCATGGTGTTCTCCATGACCGATGATCAGGAGAACGTGACCAGAATCGCCTTCTTCAACCACAAGGGCGGGGTCAGTAAGACGACCAGCGTATTCCATGTTGGATGGATGCTTGCTGAACGAGGGCACACAGTGCTTATGGTCGACACCGATCCTCAATGCAACCTCACCGGCATGGTCATGGGATTCAGGGGATCAGGGGAACTTGAAGCATTCTATGAGAATCATGGTGACTCAACCATTCGCTCTGCTGTGGCCCCGGCATTTGAGGGGCGACCGCGGCCTATCGAGGCGGTTGAAACAGTTCAAGTTTCGGGATGTGATGGCCTTCACCTGATGGCTGGCGATATTCGGCTAGCAGAGTATGAAGTGACACTCGGCATTGCCCAGGAGCTATCAGGTTCAATTCAGGCCCTGCAGAATGTTCCTGGAAGTATTTCCTATGCTATCGACGTGACTGCGGAGTCGATTGATGCCGATTATGTACTGATTGACATGAGCCCGGGGTTGGGGGCAATTAATCAGAACTTGGTAGGCATTAGCGATTACGTGATCGTTCCGGTTGCGCCAGACTTCTTTTCTGTTATGGCAATCGACTCCCTGGCTCGAGTTCTGCCGCGGTGGAGGAGGTGGGCTTCGCAAGCTGCCGCGATGGAGGTTCTAGCAGAAGCCGCCTATCCCTTTCCGGACCGTCAGGCAAAAGTTCTCGGCATGATTGTTCAGCGGTTTCGGCCGCGCGCGGGGAAGCCAGCGGCAGCATTTCAGCGCTGGATTGATGAAATCGGCACCGCCTTCAAGATGAAATTGCGGCCGGCTTTGGAAAAGAATAATCAAGTGTTGGCTCGCGAGGTATACAATGCCGCCGGAATTGGTCAAGATATGGCACTCGCCTATATTGCCGATTTCAACAGCCTCATTGGCGTCTCTCAGGAGCATAGTACGCCAGTGTTTGCGCTTACCGCTGATCAAATTCCCAATGTCGGCGTCGTCCTGGAGACGAATATTGAATCTGCCGAGCGATTCCATCAGGAATTCTCTGAATTGGCCGTTCGGATTGAAACCCTTGTAGCCTCCGGCCGTGGGGAATCAGTAGGAGTCCTTGACCCTGTGGAGGCTCCGATTGAGGCGGACGGAGAATAATCGTGTCAAGTGTTGCATATGAAGAGTTTCTTAGGCACTTGGGGTCAGCTCGGCATACTGCAGGTACTGCGTCAGCTTTGAGTGCGCAAGTAACGAGCGCCCTGCAAGTTGACGATCTGTTGCGAGGGGCACTTGTTCAAGCCGTTAGCGCATTGGACAGGTACGTGCATGAAGAGGTGCGCGTTAGGCTGCTGCAGCACTTCAATGATAATAGTGCCCCCAATGCGATGCTTAGGTTTCAAGTTCCGCTTTCGGCAGTTTTGAGATATAGAGACGAAGGGGGAGTGGCTTGGCTTGATGAAGTAGTTAGATCGCGCCACTCGTTTCTCTCTTTCCAAAGTCCAGATAAAATAGCGGATGCCATTCGCCTTGTCAGCGATGGTGAATTATGGAATGAAGTCGCCCAAACTATCGGTCGACCTGCGCAGGAACTAAAGCAGGAGCTCAAGTTGATCGTAGCGCGACGGAATGCTATCGCCCATGAATCCGATATTAGCCCAGTTCCGCCGTATGATCGGAATGACATCAAAGTCGAAGATGTCGCTGATACGCTAAATTTTGTGGAGAGGTTCGTGTCGGCTCTACATTATTTCCTCGACGAAACGGAGTGAAGCACGTTCCGAGATCGGCGGAAGGCTTCAAGTTGGAAATGATTTGGTGTGAGCGATCACCTCTGAGGTTTTCGCTTCGGGGGGACGTCATGGCAGTGTCCAAGTGAGGTCCGGTCTTGGCGATGAAGTCGTCGAGGAGGTCGGGCCGGTACTGCATCTTCTTCAGCCGTGTGCAGGTGAGGTCGGCGAGGGCATCGACGGTGCAGGCCGCGAGGTTGCCCAGGCCGTTCTTCAGGTTGGTCCACACGCCTTCGGCGGGGTTCAGGTCCGGTGTGTAGGCCTGCAGCCGGAAGACGGTCAGCCACCGTTCCCGGGCGGCCAGGAACTCGTGCATCAGTGTGTCCTTGTGCTGCGTGGAGTTGTCCCGGACCAGCACGATTCTTGCGCCGAGCTGACGGTGGGCGGCCTCCAGCAGCTCAGTGAAGTCCCGCTCCCGAAAGCCGTTCTTCTCGCCGCGCCGGTCGGGGTGGTGCATCAGCATCCGGTGGATCAGGCGGGTCCGCTCGCCCGGCTTCACGCAGACCATCCCGGCGACCGCGACCCGCCCCGATCCCTTCCCCGGTACTTTGACCTGTGGCGACACTCCGATTCGGGACCAGGTGCGGGCCTTGGGCGGGCGGAGCGCCTGCCCGGACTCGTCCTCGAACACCAGCCATGCGTCCTGCTCCCTCACCTTCTTTCCACGCGCGCCCAGGTCTCCTCCCGCCACTGCCGCACGTGTTCCTCGTCCCGTTCGGCGGCCCGGTGCACCGGGACCTGGATGGGAAAGCCCGTCTGCCGCAGGATCCTCGACAGCTGCGGCCAGCTGAAGCGCACGTGGAAGCGGCGGGCGACGAGCACCGAGGCCCGGGCGAGCGTCCACCGCTGGTCCTCCGTCCAGCCGTGCGCGGCCGGGCCCTGCTCCAACGCCCTCGTCAGCCAGGCCCGCCAAGCCGGCCTCATCTGCGAAGCCACCCCCGAGGGGCCCTTGGAACGAAGAGCGCCCCTCCCGCCAGACGGCGTGCCAGGCATACGCGGTCTTGCGCGACACCCGTAACGCCCGCGCGACCTGCGGCGGCTTCATGCCGCCCATGAACATCTCGGCGGCCTGGGACCCCACCTGCTCCCGCCGGGCCCGCTCCACTGCGGTTACTGACGTTGTTGCCGTGATGTCGTCAAGGTGAGGCCGGTTTCGGCGAGGCATCCGTTGATGAGGTTGCTGTGGTACTGGATCTGGCGGAGACCGTGTCGGAGTGTGCTGATGAGGTGGCCGGGGTCGGTGAAGGCG
>DATCQX010001192.1:0-2487 GCA_036569285.1 Streptomyces sp. | reverse complement strand
CCGTCCGCCATGAACACCACGCGGTTGGCGGCCGAACGGGCGAAGCCCATCTCGTGGGTGACGACGATCATCGTCATGCCGTCCCGGGCGAGCTGCTGCATGACCTCCAGCACCTCGTTGATCATCTCGGGGTCCAGCGCGGAGGTGGGCTCGTCGAAGAGCATCACCTTCGGGTCCATCGCGAGCGCGCGGGCGATGGCCACACGCTGCTGCTGGCCGCCCGAGAGCTGCGCGGGGTACTTGTCCGCCTGGGTGCCCACGCCGACGCGGTCCAGGAGCGCTCTGGCCTTCTCCTCGGCCGCCTTCTTGTCGGCCTTGCGGACCTTGACCTGCCCCAGTGTCACGTTCTCGAGCACGGTCTTGTGCGCGAACAGGTTGAACGACTGGAAGACCATGCCGACGTCGGCGCGCAGCCTCGCCAGTTCCTTGCCCTCCTGGGGCAGCGCCTTGCCGTCGATCGTGATCGTGCCCTCGTCGATCGTCTCCAGGCGGTTGATCGTGCGGCACAGGGTGGACTTCCCGGACCCGGAGGGCCCGATGACCACGACGACCTCGCCGCGCGCGATGGTCAGATCGATGTCCTGGAGCACGTGCAGCGCACCGAAGTGCTTGTTCACGCTCTTCAGGACGACCAGTTCGTCGGCCCCGGCCGCGTCCTGCTTGGCCACCGATACTTCGGTCATCGCTGTCTGGCTCCGTCCTCCTCGGGTTTCGAGGACAGTAGTAACCAGTCACGACCAGCGTCATTACATCTGAGGGGAATCTGAGCATCACGATCCGATAGCAATCGGACACCTGGCGTAGTGCGGGGGGCCGGACGCGTATCGGGCCCATAACGGAAGGGGTGCGCAACCGGAACCCGCTTGACGGCGTCGTCGTCCATCAGCGTGACTTCGGTGGTGCACGCGCGCGTGGTGGCGCGTTTCTTGCACCCGAACGAACTGGGGGAGGCCGGAATGAGACTGCTGCTCGTCGAGGACGACAATCATGTCGCCGCGGCCCTGTCCGCGGTCCTCAGGAGGCACGGTTTCGACGTCACCCACGCGCGTAGCGGCGAAGAGGCCCTCCAGGCGCTCGTCCCCGAGGGCCCGGGCTTCGGAGTCGTCCTGCTCGATCTGGGACTGCCCGACCAGGACGGCTACGAGGTGTGCGGCAAGATCCGCAAGCGCACCGCCACCCCGGTCATCATGGTCACCGCCCGCTCCGACGTGCGCTCCCGCATCCACGGCCTCAACCTGGGCGCGGACGACTACGTCGTGAAGCCGTACGACACCGGCGAACTGCTCGCCCGTATCCACGCCGTCAGCCGCCGCACCGTCCACGACGACGGCGTCCCGGCCGCCGACAGCGCCCTCGTCCTGGGCCCCGTCCACATCGAGCTGCCGACCCGCCGGGTCACCGTGGGCGGTGCCGTCGTGCAGCTCACCCGAAAGGAGTTCGACCTGCTCGCCCTTCTGGCCCAGCGGCCCGGTGTGGTGTTCCGCCGCGAGCAGATCATCAGCGAGGTGTGGCGCACGAGCTGGGAGGGGACCGGGCGCACCCTGGAGGTCCACGTCGCCTCGCTGCGGGCCAAGCTGGGGATGCCCGCGCTCATCGAGACCGTACGCGGCGTGGGCTACCGACTCGTCGCGCCGGCCGCGTAGCGGGCCGCGGGTGCGTACTCGGCTGCTGCCGCTGCTCATCGTCCTGATGGCGGCCGTCCTGCTCGCCTTCGGTGTCCCGCTGGCCGTCAGCCTGGCGGGGGCGCGGCAGCAGAGTGTCGTCGTCGACCGGATCGACGACACCGCGCGGTTCGCCGCGCTGGCGCAGTTCGTCACGGGCACGGACGACACCGACACCGCCGCCGGTGAGCGGGCGGAGACGCTGAAGCGGGAACTCAGCAGCTACTACGAGGTCTACGGCATTTATGCCGGTGTCTTCTTCCGGGGGAGCGGCCCCATGGCCGTCGCCCCGTCCGGCTGGGAAGTAGGGCCGAAGGGCACCGAGCTACGCGACGCGTTCGACGAGGCGCTGTCCGGCCGGCGTAGCCACGACCCCGCACAGGTGTGGCCCTGGGACCGCAGCCGCCTGGTCGTGGCGTCGCCCGTCATCCGGGACGGCGACGTCGTCGCGGTCGTCGTCACCGACTCGCCCACCGGGGAGCTGCGCTCGCGGATCCTGCACGGCTGGCTCGTCATCGGGGCGGGCGAGGTCGCCGCGCTGCTGCTGGCGATCGGGGCCGCGCTGCGGCTGACGGGCTGGGTGCTCAAACCGGTCGGGATCCTCGACAGCACCACTCACGCGATCGCCAGCGGCCGGCTGAAGTCCCGCGTGGCGGCCTCCGGCGGCCCCCCTGAGCTCCGCAGACTGGCCCGGTCGTTCAACGAGATGGCGGACACCGTCGAGGACGTCCTGGAGCAGCAGAGGGCTTTCGTCGCCGACGCCTCGCACCAACTGCGCAACCCGCTCGCCGCGCTGCTCCTGCGGATCGAGCTGCTGGCCTACGAA
>DATCQX010001191.1:0-11815 GCA_036569285.1 Streptomyces sp. | reverse complement strand
CGGGTGAGGGGGGCGCGGTCGGACGCGGCTGGGTGCAGGTGAGTGAGCGGGTGCGGGTTCGTTGTGGCTGGTCGCGCCCGCCCCTGGAATCGTCGGCCGTCTGTTGTCTGTTGTCTGTCGTCTGCGGGATGGCGTCTGCCGGGGTTGGTGCTGTGCTCTGTCGGGTGCGGGTCTGTTGTGGCTGGTCGCGCAGTTCCCCGCGCCCCTGGGTTCGTTGGGCGTCTGCTGTGTGTCGTCTGCGGGACGGCGTCCGCCGGGGTCGGGGCCGGTCAGTTTTGCCCGGTGCCCGGTGCCCGGTGCCCGGTGCCCGGTGCGGCGTGGGGCCTGGCTGGGGGAGGTGACTGTGTGTGTGAGTTGCCTCGGTTTGGACGCCGGGCCGGCCCGAACCCCCTACCGGGCCGGCCCCGTGTTCACGCCCGCTTTGTTGCCGTCGCCAACACCTCCCTCACGAACTCCTCGACCTCGGCCTTCGTGACGCCCAGTTCGCTCAGCACGCCTTCCCCGTTCTCCTGTTCCAGGAGGGCTAGGAGGAGGTGTTCCGTGCCGATGTAGTTGTGGCCGAGGCGGAGGGCCTCGCGGAAGGTGAGTTCGAGGGTTTTTTTGGCGGGGGCGCTGTAGGGCAGGGGGTCGGGGGAGTCGGCGGCCGGGGGGAGGGCTGCCAGGGCGGCTGTGCGGACCGCGTCCAGGGTGACGCCTCGCGCGACGAGGGCCTTTGCCGCGATCCCTTGCGGTTCGGCGAGGAGGCCGAGGATGAGGTGTGCGGGGAGTGTCTCCACGGCACCGGCGTACTTCGCTTCCGTGTCCGCCGCGACGAGGACGTGCCGGGCGCGGGGGGTGAAGCGGCTGAAGTCGATGTCCAGGTCGCCGGAGTCCTTGAGGACGAACCGCTTCTGGGCGGCCTGTCGGGTGACCCCCATGCTGCGGCCGATGTCCGTCCAGGACGCGCCGGAGCGCCGTGCCTGGTCGACGAAGTGGCCGATGAGGTGGTCGGCGACGTCCCCGAGGTGCTCGCCGGCGAGGACGGCGTCCTGGAGCTGGTCGAGGGGGGCGGGGTGGACCTTCTTGATGGCGTCGATGAGGTCGTCGAGGCGTACGGACGACGTGATGTGCTCGGACTGAGACATGTGTCAACCGTAAGTTGACGCCCTGAGACCGTCAACCCCGGGTTGACGCCTTCTTTCCGTCAATCTCGAGTTGACATAAACGACCCTCCACGCGCGCGTGCCCGCGCATCACCCCGAACCCGCCTCCCGCCCGCATGACACCATCACCCCGTGAGCCAGCCCCACCCCACAGTCGCCCGCGCCCTGAAAACGGCCCTGTACGACACCACCGACACCACCCTCGACACCGCCGCCTCCCTCCTCGCCGCCGACCCCACCACGGACCCCGAACTCCAGGCGAAAGGCGAGGAGTTCATCACGACGGCATGGCGGCGCGGCTGGCAGCCCGCCGACCTCGTCCGGCTCACCCGCAGAGACCTGGACGACCCCCACGTCCACCACCTCACGGAACTGATCCGCGCGCAGACGAAGGACGACCGCCCCCGAGGCCCCCGCTGGCGGGCCCAACTGGAGGCACTCCCCACCGACCCCCCGCCCCCCACGGACCGCTTCACCCGGGCCACCACCCTCCTGGAGCTGTACCGCCTCCTCCTGCGCCTCCCCACGCTGGAACCCCTGGACGAACCCCGCAGGCCGGCGCGGGCCGGCGCCGACCGCACGCTCACCCGCATCCGAGCCCTCCTCGCGAAGGCGGAGGCGACGACGTACCCGGAGGAGGCGGAGGCGCTCACGGCGAAGGCGCAGGAGCTGATGGCCCGGCACAGTGTGGACGAGGCTCTCCTGGACGCCGCCGCCCCGGCCCCGGACGCGCCGGGCGCCTGCCGGATCGGCGTGGAGCCACCGTACGAGCAGGCCAAGGCCGTCCTCCTGGACGCCGTGGCGGACGCGAACCACTGCAAGGCCGTCTGGAACGAAGCTTTCTGCTTCTCCACGGTCGTCGGCTTCGAGGCGGACCTCGAGGCCGTCGAACTCCTCTACACCTCACTCCTCGTGCAGGCGCAGACGGCGATGACCCGAGCGGAGGCGGCCCAGCGCGCGGGTGGCCGGAAACGTACGAAAACGTTCCGCCAGTCCTTCCTCGCGGCCTACGCCCACCGCATGGGCACGCGCCTCACGGAGGCGACCCGCACCCAGCTCCCGGACGACTACCTGCCCGTCCTCGCCACCCGCGACCTCGCCGTCACCCACACCACCGACCACCTCTTCCCCCACACCACGACCACCCGCCTGCGCGGCGTCACCGACGAGGCCGGCTGGGTGGAGGGCGCGGAGGCGGCGGACCGCGCGACGGTCGGCAACCGCCCCCGCCTGCCGGAGCGCTGAGCCCCGATCCGTCCGGGGCATCGAGCCCCGCCGCTCAGTCCCCGGCCTGCTGGAACCCGCTCACCGTCGCGTCCGGCGTCTTCGAGTCCTTGAGGACGACGTCCCCGTACGACCACTCCAGCTCCTTGCCGGAGAACTCCAGCTTCGTCGCCTTGATCGCCTTGTCGCCGTCGCCACGGGTGTAGGTGAGCGTGAAGGAGGCGGTGCCCTGCGAGGGCAGGGTGACGGCCTGGGCGACGGCCGCCGGGTCCTGCGGGACGGCGACGGCGGTGCCGTCCGCCTTCAGCTGGACCTTGGGGAAGCCCGTGAGGGAGCACTCCGCGCCGGTGTTGGTGACGGTGAAGGTGACGTTCCCGCTGTCCCCGGCCCCGGGCGCCGCGTTGACGGCGCCGGCCTGGGCGTCCAGCTTGTCGGCAGCACAGCTCGACCCGCTCTCACCCGCGGATGCGGACGCCGACGGCGTCGTCCCGCCGTCCGCGTTCTTGTCGTCGTCACCGCCCCCCGAACACGCGGAGAGCAGGAGGGCCGCGGAGAGAGCGGCGACGCTGAGACGGAGCGGAACGGCGCGCATGAACTATCCCTAGGAACGAGTGACGATACCCAGGGGGATCATCCCCTACCCGAGCCCCCCACTCGGCACGCCCGACGGCAACGAAGCCGAGTCCGCCTTGGTGTAGCTCTCCTTCCCCACGCTCCCCGCCCAGGTCACGACCAGTTTCTCGGCCCCCACGGAGTCAATGACCCCGGTCGTACGATCCTTTTTCCCCGCCAGACAGGTCAACCGAATCGCCTTTTCCCCGACCGTCCCGTTGCAAACGGTCCCCCCGGTGGCATAGAGCGACGCCTTCCCCCCTTCCATCATGAGGACGACGGCCTGCCCACCCCCGGTGGCGAGCCAGCTCCCGGAGAGGGGGGAGTCGGATGCAGACGCAGACGGCGACGCAGATGCACTTGCGGACGCGCTTGCGGGGGCCGTAGTCGAACTGGGCGAGGGATCCCCCTCACTGCTGCACCCAGCCACCACAACGACCCCCACCAACACCCCAGCAGCCAGCCCCACCGAACGCACGGCACACTCCAACCACTAGAAGCCCAAGAACGACGGCAAGCTACCAGCAGCACCAAGGAAGGGGACTTGGAACCTACGGAGAGCGGACCGACCTGTTTTTAGGGGCGCGGGGCTGTATCGATTTGCGGCTACCGCCGCGTGGGCGCGACCAACCACGACGGCGCCGCACTTACAAGACCACCTACCAGGAACTCTTCCGAACCCCCGGCAAATACCCCGCATGGGCCTGCTCCCGCAACCCCACCCGAGACAACCCGAACGCCCGGAAGTACCCCCGAGGCCGCCCGTCCACCAGATCCCGATTCCGCACCCGAGTCGCACTCGCGTCCCGAGGCTGCCGCCTCAACTCCGCCTGGGCCGCAGCCCGTTCCGCATCGGAAGACGACGGCCGCCGAATGATCTCCTTCAACTCGGCCCGCCGGGCGGCATACCGGGCGACAACTTCCTGCCGCCGGACATTCGCGGCGATCTTGCTCTTCTTCGCCATCAGACCCGCACCCCCCGAGCCCGAATCCGGGCAACCGCGGCCTCGACCCCGATCGTGTCGACGGTCTTGATCCCCTTCGTGCTGAGCCGCAGCCGCACATACCGCCCTTCGCTGGGCAACCAGTACCGCTTCGACTGAATGTTGGGATCGAACCGCCGTGAAGTCCGCCGGTGGGAGTGCGAGATCCGGTTCCCGAACCCCGGCTGCGCCCCCGTCAGCATGCAGTGCGCCGACATGAGTGACCTACCTCTCTCAACCTCTTGTCGCTAATGGAAGTCGTTTTCGGTAAGGTATCAGCATGGCACGCAACGAACTCCGCCCGGTCATCAAGCTCCGCTCCACGGCGGGGACCGGCTACACCTACGTGACCCGCAAGAACCGCCGCAACGACCCGGACCGCATGACCCTGCGCAAGTACGACCCGGTCGTCGGCCGCCACGTCGACTTCCGAGAGGAGCGCTAGAACCATGCGTGAGGGAATCCACCCGGCGTACGGGCCCGTCGTCTTCCGTGACCGTGCCGCGAACTACGCCTTCCTGACCCGCTCGACGATGACGAGCGAGAAGACGATCGAATGGGAGGACGGCCACACCTACCCGGTCGTGGACGTTGAGATCTCCAACGTCAGCCACCCCTTCTACACCGGCACGGCCCGCGTCCTGGACACCGCCGGCCGCGTCGAGCGCTTCGAGAAGCGGTACGGGAAGCGGGCCGGCGCGTGAGCCTGTCCGTCGTGATCGTCGGCGGGCTGCACACCGCGGCCCGCAAGGCGACGGTCGCCCAACTCCTGACCGACGTCCCCGGGAGCGTCGTCCTCCACCACGACCTCTCCACTGCCGTCACCGGCACGGTCGTCCGCACCATCCACGACACCACCGGCCTCATCGACACCGGCGAGGCCCCCCTCTCCAACGACTGCGCCTGCTGCGCGCTGCGAGAGGACCTGGTCCCGGAACTCCGCCGCCTGGCGGACGCCGGGACGACCCCCTTGGCGATCGTCGAACTCTGGGACTCGGTCGAGCCGAAGGCGATGGCGGAGGTAGTGGCGGCGGGCGGCCTGACGGTCACGGGCGTGATCACCGCGGTCGATCCGGCCCTGCTCCTCCCGTACTTGGGCAACGGCGACGACCTGGCCGAACGCGGCCTGGCAGCGGCCCCCGCGGACCAACGCACAGTGGCGGACACCTTCGCCCGCCAACTGGAGTACGCCCCGGTCCTGGCCGTCCTGGATTCCCCCGAAGCGGACGACGAAGACCGCGAGTTGCTGACCCAACTCCACCCGACGGCCCGCCAGGTCCCCGTGTCGGGCGGCCACCAGGAGGGGGACCTGGTGGGCGCGATAGAGATGGCGCTGGAGGGTGAACTGAACTGGGACGCCCTGCTGTTGGAGGGGGGCGACCCAAGCGCTTTCAGGGGCGCGGGGAACGGCGCGAGCAACCACGACGCTCCGTCAGCAAACGAAGCACCTCAACCGACCGACAGGGGCGCGGGGAACGGCGCGACAAGCCACAACGCACCCGCACCCGCCGAAGCACCTCAACCCACCCCCCTCGCCCGCGAAGCCCTCGCCGGTTTCGACGTAGAAGCCGCAGCCGCCGCCCAGCACCCCGCCTGCGCCCTGCTCCCGGCAGAGGCGGACAACCACGGCGTCTCCACCTTCGTCTGGCACAGAGCCCGCCCCTTCCACCCGGAACGCCTCTACGAAGCCCTGGAAGACCTCACCTGCGCGGCGGCCCGCAGCAGGGGCCGCTTCTGGCTGGCGGACAAGCCGGACGTCCTGCTCCACTGGGACGCGGCGGGAGGAGCCCTCTGCGTGGAGCCCGTGGGCCCCTGGCTGGCGTCCCTCCCGGACGCCGCGTGGGAGATGGTCCCGCCGGTGAGAAGAGCGGCGGCGGCCATGGACTGGCACCCCGAACACGGCGACTGCTGCCAGCACTTGGTCTTCACCTCCCCCGGCCTGGACCGCGACGGCCTGGAACGCCTCCTGGAGTCCTGCCTGTTGACGGACGCCGAGTACGCGGCGGGCCGTACCGCCTGGAAACACCTGCCCCCTGCCTTCGACACCCTCCTGGAGATCTGATGCCACCGCGCAGGCTCGACCGCAAGCCCCAGAAGCCCCGCCCCAACCCCTTGGACCACGCGGGCATCACGTACATCGACTACAAGGACACAGACCTGCTGCGGAAGTTCATCTCGGACCGGGGAAAGATCCGCAGCCGCAGAGTCACCCGAGTCAGCGCACAGCAGCAGCGCGCCCTGTCGAGGGCGATCAAGAACGCCCGCGAGATGGCCCTCCTGCCCTACGCGGCAAAGTAGTTCACGCCAGAACCCCCCACAGGGCGGGCGGCTTACGGGAGTTGTCCCGCACGGCCGCCCGCCCCTCGCGTCATTTCCGGCTACGCCCTTCCCGGCGGCGCCCACGGCCGCGCTCCGCCACCCCTGCGCCGCCCGCCCGACCCGTGCGCCCGGCATCGGCCGTAGCCCGCGTCCGCGCACACAGCACCCGCACCACCCCCGCACCTCAGCTGCCCCCTCTCCCCGGGGCCGGCGCCGTATGGTGCCGCAAGCGGAGCCCTACGGTCCGCCGGACAGGCGTGATCCAGCCAACAACCGGACTGGACCAATCGGTTGAAGACAGGAACACCAGGCCCCCGGCGTGCGTCTGTACACACGGGCTCCTGGAACGCGGTCGGTAAAACGCGCGTCAAATCCTGTGACGGCACCGAGACGCCGCGTGCACGTGCATCTGCTCATGCAATTGCACATGAACGGAGTTATGATCCGGACAGTTGACCGCTGCACCAACGGCCGCATGTGCCAGTGCACCACCAGGGAGCGACCTGTGGACCACGACGTTGACGGGGAACGCGACATGTACAGCGCCAGGGATGTGTACAACGGCATGACGGCTACGCAGCTGCACGGGGTGGCCTGGCAGAAGAGCAGGCACAGCAACTCGCAGGGCAACTGCGTGGAGTTCGCGAGGCTGCCGGGCGGCGACGTCGCGGTGCGCAACTCGCGCTTCCCGGACGGCCCGGCGCTGGTCTACACGCGCGCGGAGATCGAGGCGATGCTGCTCGGCATCAAGGACGGCGAGTTCGACCACCTGATCATGGGGTGAGAGCGGCCGTTCCGGGGTCCGTGAGGGAACGGCCGCCCGGGGGTACGAGAAACCCCTGACGCGCGTAGAACTCGCGCAGGGGGAACCCCACTTGACGATCAGTCACTCGGTCGGCGTGCCCAGCCCGAACAGGGCCCACACGACCTTGCCGCCGAGCGCGCCGGCCAGCGGATGCCAGCCCCAGCTGTCGGCGAAGGAGTCGACGAGGAAGAGCCCGCGGCCGGACTCCGCCGAGAAGTCGCCGCTCTCGCGCGCCTCGGGCGTCGCCCGCCCGGGGTCGCGCACCGCGCACACGAGCCGCCCGGTCCACCGCATCAAGTGCAGCCGCACGGGCGGCTGATGGTCGTCGGAGCCGCTCGACTCGGCCTGAGCGGACGGCAGTCCGTGCCGCAGGGCGTTGGTGACCAGTTCGGAGACGACCAGGCAGATGTCGTCGAAGCGGTCGCCGACGTCCCACTGTCCGAGGGTGCGGCGGGTGAACTGCCGTGCCTCGCGCACCGCTTCGAGGCGGGCGGGCAGCGCACAGGAGGCGGCGTTGGACACGGCCGCGGGATCCAGCGGCGGAAGGCCCTGCCGTAATGGCTTGAGCATGGTCGATCCATTCGTCCCCATGCGAGGCACTCCCGGGAATTCGCGGTCGTTGCGATGCAGCGGTGGCGCGAGACCATGGTTTCGGATGCGACCGGCGGATGCAAGGGCAGATGCACGTGCACGTGACCGAAATGGCCTGCCCGTGTAGGTTCTTGGTCATTTTTTCCGCCAACTTCTCCCGCAACTCTCCCGTCAGCCCTCCTTTCCGCCCTCCCTTCCCTTGCGGCGTCCCGTGCGTAAGCATTGGCTTCTTTCCGTCTCTGTAATCAGGTGAGTACTGCTCGGAGTGATTTAGTGGCAGACTTCGGCCCCTGAGAGACGGCCTGGAATGACGGCTGGGGAGGCTGGCGAACGTGAGCGCGGGAGAGCCCGGATCGGTGGTGCGACGCATGCTGCTCGGCTCGCAACTCAGGCGGCTGCGTGAGACGCGTGGCATCACACGCGAGGCCGCGGGTTACTCCATCCGGGCCTCGGAGTCCAAGATCAGTCGGATGGAGCTGGGCCGGGTGAGCTTCAAGACGCGGGACGTCGAGGACCTGCTGACGCTGTACGGCATCACCGACGACTCCGAGCGCGCCGCCCTCGTCGGCCTGGCCCGCGAGGCCAACGTCGCCGGGTGGTGGCACAGCTACTCCGACGTCCTGCCGTCGTGGTTCCCCACCTACGTCGGCCTCGAAGGCGCCGCCTCCCTGATCCGCTCCTACGAGGTGCAGTTCGTCCCCGGGCTCCTCCAGACGGAGGCGTACGCGCACGCGGTCGTCGCCCGTGGCATGAAGAACGCCTGCCCCGCCGACATCGACCGCCGGGTGGCTCTGCGCCTGGAGCGGCAGAAGTACCTCGTCTCCGAGAACCCGCCGGACGTCCACATCGTCCTCGACGAGGCCGGGCTGCGGCGCCCCTACGGCGACCGCGAGGTGATGCGCGGCCAGCTCCAGCACCTCATCGACATCTCCGAGCGGCCCAACGTCCGCCTCCAGGTGATGCCGTTCAGCTTCGGCGGGCACACGGCGGAGTCCGGCGCGTTCAGCATCCTCAGCTTCCCGGAGTCCGACCTCTCGGACGTCGTCTATCTGGAGCAGCTCACCAGCGCGCTCTATCTCGACAAACGTGAGGATGTCGCGCAGTACGAGCAGGTTCTGAGTGAACTCCAGGACGACAGCCCGTCCCCCGCGGAGAGCCGCGACATCCTCCGTGGGCTGCTGCAACTCTCGTAACACGGACGTCAGTTGAACCGTCCGGCAACACCCTTCGTGCTCTAGGGAAAACCCTATAAATACCGCGTGGTTGCTTGCCTGTTGAACATCTGCCACTCCAACGGCCCGCATTCGTCAGTACGATGACATGTGATCAGCTTGAACGGCTGTTCGGAGACGGATCGCGGGGGTCTGCCTCCACTGCTTCGGCTGCTTCGGCACTGCTTCGGCGGCAAGGGATTGAGGGATCACATGTCGTCCTCCGACTTCACCGACCTGGCACGGCAGTTCATCGACGGCGAGTGGCGCACCGGCACCGGCTCCTGGGACATCATCGACGTCAATCCGTACGACGGCGTCAAGCTCGCGTCGATCACCATCGCGACGATCGACGAGGTCGACCAGGCCTACCGGGCGGCCGAGCGCGCCCAGCGCGAGTGGGCCGCGACCAACCCCTACACCCGGCGTGACGTCTTCGAACGGGTCCTGCGACTCGTCGAGGACCGCGAGCAGTTGATCACCGACTTCATCGTCTCCGAACTCGGCGGCACGCATCTCAAGGCCCGCTTCGAGATCGGGCTCGCGAAGGAATTCCTGCGCGAGGCCGCCCAGTTGACGCTGCGCCTCGAAGGGCGGCTCCTGCCGTCCCCGATCGAGGGCAAGGAGAACCGCCTCTACCGGGAGCCCGTTGGGGTCGTCGGCGTCATCAGCCCCTTCAACTTCCCCTTCCTGCTGTCGATCAAGCCCGTCGCCTCCGCGCTGGCCCTCGGCAACGCGGTCGTGCTGAAGCCGCACCAGGAGACGCCGATCGTCGGCGGCACGCTCATCGCCAAGTTCTTCGAGGACGCCGGTCTGCCCGCCGGCCTGCTGAACGTCGTCCTGACGGACATCGCCGAGATAGGCGACGCGTTCATCGAGCACCCCGTCCCCAAGGTGATCTCCTTCACCGGCTCCGACAAGATCGGCCGCCACATCGCGACCGTCTGTGCGGCTCAACTCAAGCGGACGGTCCTTGAGTTGGGCGGCAACAGCGCGCTCGTCGTGCTGGACGACGCGGACATCGACTACGCCGTCGACGCGGCCGTCTTCAGCCGGTACGTCGATCAGGGGCAGGTCTGCATGGCCGCGAACCGGGTCCTGGTGGACCGCTCCGTCGCCGACGAGTTCACGGAGAAGTTTGTCGCGAAGGTGCGGACGCTGAAGACCGGGGACCCCAGTGACCCCCAGACGGTCATCGGCCCCGTCATCAACTCCCTTCAGGCGAACGCGGTCACGGCGGCGGTCGACCAGGCGGTGGCGGAGGGTGCGACGGTCCTGGTCCGCGGCGAGACGACCAACAACCTTGTCGAACCCTCGGTGTTGACGGACGTCCCGAGCCACTCGGCGCTCCTGCACAAGGAGATCTTCGGCCCTGTCGCGCTGTTGGTCCCCTTCGACGGCGAGGAGGAGGCGATCAGGATCGTCAACGACTCCCCGTACGGGCTGAGCGGCGCCGTCCACACGGCCGATGTGGAGCGCGGGGTGACCTTCGCCAAGCGCATCGACACCGGCATGTTCCACGTCAACGACGGCACCATCCACGACGAGCCGTTGATCCCCTTCGGTGGCGAGAAGCACTCCGGGATAGGCCGTCTGAACGGTGAACCGACACTGGACGCGTTCACGACGCTCAAGTGGATCTCGGTGCAGCGGGGGCGGAGCAAGTTCCCCTTCTGATCGCCCAGTTGTGGCCTCCGTGATGAGCTGGTCACACTCTGCGGTCTGGGTCGCCAGCCTCCCTGGACGGAATCGGGTTCAGGCCTTGGCGCCCGCTTCGACCGAACCCTGATGCCTGTCGGCGAGACGTTCGGTCCGGCGCGCAGCGGCAGCGTGGGCACGGTGTCGGGCCCCTCGATCCGGGACGCCTTCCCCTGGCCGATCCCCGCCCGCTCCTCCAACTCCCCTTGTGTGAGCCCCAGTTAGATCCGCCGCTCGTACACAGCTTTCGCCGACGCCATGAACGCCCTCGGCACACCCCTCGACCCCTCCACGGGCACGCGGACCGCCTCCCGCATGCCGCTGAGGACCCCTTCCGCGCCGGGGTCGAATTCCCAGGCCCAACCGGTCGACTCGTCCTCGACGCCCTCACCGCGTACGTTCGGGGAGTGACTCGCCCGGACCGGTGGTCGCAGGCGCCCGCACGGACTCAGGACGGACGGTGATAACGGACAGGATCTGTCCTACATCCCCTCTACCTTCATAGACGTAACACCGACCGGCCCGACGAAAGGCACCCCCATGGTCATGCACGTCTCTTCAGAAGCCCCCGGCGACGAGGTCGGCGCCCTCCTCGCGTTCCTCGATGAGCAGCGGGGCGGGATCAGGCGGTCCGTGCTGGGGCTCACGGCGGAGGAAGCGTCGTCGAAGCCCAGTGCCAGTGAGCTTTCGCTCGCGGGGATCGTGAAGCATGTCGCGGAGGTGGAGCAGCTCTGGGTCTCGCTGGCGAAGGGAGAGGAGCCGGCGGTGCAGAGGGACGCTTCGAACTGGCACGAGTGCTTCACGCTGGTGAGGGAGGAGAGTGTCGAGGGGCAGCTCGCGTACTGGGAGAAGATCGCCGCGCGGACGGAAGAGTTCGTCAGGGGCGCCGAGAGCCTCGACGTGACCTTCGCGCTCCCGGACCAGCCCTGGTTCCCCCCGGATGGCCGCGTCTCGCTGCGCTGGCTCCTCCTGCACCTGATCAGGGAGACCGCCCGGCACGCCGGCCACGCCGACATCGTCCGCGAATCCCTGGACGGCAAGACCGCGTTCGAGCTGGTCGACCTCGCGGCGAAAAGCTGACCCCATAACCTGGACCGCATGTCAGCGATCCGCCTCCTCGTGCTGAACGCGGTGCGTCAGCACGGCCGGGCCCACGGCTACCAGGTCCGCAGCGACCTGGAGTACTGGGGCGCGCACGAGTGGTCCAACGCGAAGCCCGGCTCGATCTAC
>DATCQX010001190.1:0-11296 GCA_036569285.1 Streptomyces sp. | reverse complement strand
ACGACCACGTACTGCTACTTCAAGGTCGACACGACGGCGCCGAAGCCTCCGCGGATCGCGATCGGCGCCCCGTACACCGAGTGCCTCCCCAACTCCTGCGTGGCGAACGGCCGTCCGGGCCAGGCGGTGACGTTCTCGCTGGCGCCGAACGAGAAGGAGGACTCGAAGGTGGTCTCCTACGAGTACAAGCTCTCCACCGAGAGCACCTGGTCTTCGTCGGGCGGCAAGGTGACCTTCGTGCCGAAGCGTTCGGGGACGTTCACCTTCCAGGCGCGGGCCAAGGACAACGTGGGCAGCGGGCGCATCGGCGCGACCAACCAGGTCGACTTCCTGGTCAGCAACGATGACCAGCGGACGGGGCGCTGGAACTTCGGTGAGGCGAGCGGCGTGGCGGTGGACACGGTCACCGTGGACGGCGGTGCCCAGAACGCGGCGCTCGCCGGTGGTGCGGTACGCGACGACCGGGGTCGGCGCGGGACCCTGACGAGAGATGTGTCGGGTGCCGTGCTGGAGACTCCGGTCACCGACAAGGGCCTGTCCCTGGACGGCACCGCGGGGTATGCGGCGACCACTGCTCCGGTTGTCGACACGCGGGCTTCGTACACGGTGTCAGCCTGGGCGCGGCTGAACGGGCTGCCGGCGGGCAACAAGACCGTGCTCGCACAGGAGGGCGCCTACTACAGCGGCTTCTACCTCTCCTACCAGAGCGCGGTGGGTACTTGGACGATCCGCACGTCACCGAGCGACGACGCGAACGGCAACATCAGCCAGCAGACGGTGGTGGCCAAGCAGCCGGCGGTCGCCGGGGCGTGGACCCACCTGGCGATGGTGTACGACGCGTCGGCCAAGGAGATCAGGCTGTACGTCAACGGCAAGCTGCAGGGCAGCGATCCGGTGGCGCCGTCCTGGGCCGCGAGCGGGCCGCTTCAGATCGGCCGGGCGCTGTGGCGTGACACCTACACCGACTACTTCCCCGGTTCCGTCGACGAGGTCGCGACCTGGCAGTCGGCGCTGACGGACGAGCAGATCGCGGACGAGGCGCTGCTGAAGACCAGTGAGGACTTCAACGGGGCCGAGTTGGTGGCGGACTGGGCAGCTGGCCGGGGCAGCGGTACGACCGTCGCGGACACGACGTCGGGCTACGGCAGGTCGCTGACGCTGAGCGGCGGCGCGAAGGTCGACGGCGATTCCATCGTGCTGAACAGCCCCGAGGCGACGGCGACGACGCCGGGTCCCGTAATCGACGATTCCGGATCGTTCACGGCCACGACCCTCGTCGCGCTGGACGGCGACGAACTCCTGAAGAAGGGCGTCGGTTACAAGGGCCAGGTGCTCGGGCAGCGCACCGCGGACGGATCGTCCTGGGGCTTCTGGTACGAGCTGACCGGTCAGAAAACCGTGTGGAACGACGAAGCGGCGGCGGAGAAGACCGTCCCCGTCGGCTTCTGGCGCTTCGGCCGGCTCAGCGCGGACGGCAAGACGTTCACCACGGTCGACTCGACGGAGAGCGCTGTCGTGGACAGCAGGGTCCGGCTGACCGGCGTCCACAACGCCTCCGACGGCACGATCAGCCTCTACCTCGGTGCTGTCCAGAACGACGACGCCAAGGAGTTCACCGCCCAGGTGGGCTCGGGCGACTTCGCGGTCGGCAAGGGGTTCACGGGCGGCAAGTGGCAGCACTACGTGCCCGGTCACATCGCCGAGGTCCGGCTGTGGGCCGGAGCGATGGACGGCTTCAAGCAGATCGAAGAGACCGTGGGCAACTGACCGTACGCCGGTGGGGACAGCCGACCGCTGAGGCTGTCCCCACTTCGGAGTGCCGTAGACACACGACCGCGTCGACGGCTTTTCAGAACAGACGGCTTTTTCAGTACGACTGGGTGGGGACAGGGAAAATGGGCTTTGGCATAGGCACTTCAAGAAAACGGGGCGGGGGAAGACGCCGGACCGGCAGACTGCTCGGGCAGTCGCTGGCGCTGGCGCTCGTCATGCCGCTGGGCGTCGCGCAGGTCGCGCAGGCGGCCGGCCCGCAGGGCCTGGGGCGACCGGACGTGCCCAAGACCCGGCAGGGCAAGTTCAAGGACGTCGACGGCCTCGGTGCGAAGGAGGCCCGCCGCAAGGTCGCCGAGGACAAGAAGGCCAACGAGGCGCAGGCCGAGCGAGCCCGCACGGAGCGGAAGGTCACCTGGCCAGGAAAGGGCGAGGCGACTCTCACTCTCACCCGGGGCAAGGAGACAGGTGCCGAACCGAGCGGACTCCCGGTCACCCTGGCGCCCTCGACGGACGGCAAGGCCCGCGTCACGGTCCTCGACCAGAAGGCGGCCCGCGACGCGGGGATCATCGGCGTCCTGCTGACCGCCGAGTCCGACACCGCGGCGAACACCGAAGTCGGCGTGGACTACAGCGACTTCGCCTCGGCGTTCGGCGGCAACTGGTCGCAGCGCCTGCACATGGTGCGGCTGCCGGCCTGCGTCCTGACGACGCCGCAGAAGCCCGAGTGCCGGACTCAGACCCCGCTCCCGTCCGACAACGACACCGCCGACCGGACGGTCTCGGCGAAGGTGCGCCTCGCCGCCACCCCGAGCGGCCCGTCCACACAGTTGGCGGGCGCCGCGACGACGGCCACCGTCCTCGCGGTCACTGCCGCCGCGGCCGGTGCCGGCGAGTCCCCCAAGGGCGGCGGCAACTTTTCCGCGACCCCGCTGTCGGAGTCCTCGTCCTGGCAGGCCGGCGGCAACTCGGGATCGTTCACCTGGTCGTACGACTTCACCCTGCCGCCCGCCGCCGCGGGCCCGGTGCCTCCGCTGTCGCTGTCGTACGACTCCGGCAGCGTGGACGGCCGTACCTCGACCACCAACAACCAGGGCACCTCGGTCGGTGAGGGCTTCAACCTCACCGAGTCCTACATCGAGCGCACCTACGGCTCCTGCGACAAGGACGGCCACGACGACGTCCACGACCTGTGCTGGAAGTACGACAACGCTCGCCTGGTCCTGAACGGCAAGTCAAGCCGACTGGTGAAGGTCTCCGACGACGACAAGACCAGCGTCTGGCGCATGGAGAACGACGACGCCTCCAAGGTGACGCGCACCGTCGGCGCGGACAACGGTGACGACGACGGCGAGCACTGGACCGTCGTCACCGGTGACGGCACCACCTACGAGTTCGGCCTCAACAAGCTCCCGGGCGCCGACACCGAACGCACCAACTCGGTCGCCACCGTCGCGGTGTTCGGCGACGACGAGAAGGAGCCCGGCTACGACAAGGGGAGCGCCTTCGCGGACCGGGCGCTGGTGCAGGGCTGGCGCTGGAACCTCGACTATGTCGAGGACCCCCGGGGCAACGCGGCCACGTACTGGTACACGAAGGAGTCGAACTACTACAAGAAGAACAAGTCGACGACGGCCAACTCCTTCTACACCCGCGGCGGTTACCTCAACCGCATCGAGTACGGCCTGCGCGCCGGCGCGCTCTTCACCGACAAGGCCGACGCCAAGGTCACCTTCGACTACGCCGAACGCTGCACCGACAAGGACTGCTCCAGCCTGACCAAGGACACCGCCGACAGCTGGCCGGATGTCCCCTTCGACGCGATCTGCTCGAAGGACGACGACGAGTGCAACTCGGCCGGACCGTCCTTCTTCTCCCGCAAGCGCCTCACCGGTATCAATACGTTCTCGTACAACGCCACCTCGGCCGGCTACGACGCCGTGGACTCCTGGGACTTCACCGGGGAGTATTTGCAGGCCGGCAACCTGGCAGACCCCTCCGACCGGATCCTCTCCCTGATGTCCCTCAAGCGGACCGGCAAGGCGGGCGACACGGCGATCGGGCTCACTCCGATCAGCTTCACGTACGGAATGCTGCCCAACCGGGTCGCTGGCCATGACGAGCACATCCTCCCGCTGTTCCGGCCGCGCATCTCCACCATCACCTCGGAGACCGGCGCGATCACACGCGTCACCCTCTCGGGTCAGGAGTGCGTCCGCGACGAGGTTCTGGGCTCTGCCCCGGACACCAACACCCGCTCCTGCTACCCCCAGTTCTGGCACATCAACGGCGCGAAGGACGCCTCGATCGACTGGTTCAACAAGTACCGGGTCCTGGCCGTGACGGTCTCCGACCCGAAGGCTTACAACGAGGCCGTCGAGCACGCCTACTCCTACAGCGGCGCCGCCTGGCACCACAACGACGACCCGTTCACTCCGAAGGACGAGCGGACCTGGTCGGACTGGCGCGGCTACCGCCAGGTGACCGCCTGGACCGGCGCGACCGACGTCACGCGCTCTCGCACTGTCTCCCTCTACTTCCAGGGCATGAACGGAGACAAGAAGAAGGACGGCACGACCAAGTCCGTCTCCCTCGCACCGCTCTCGGCCCCGGCCCTGGGCCTGCCTTCGGTCGCTGACACGAACGAGTTCGCCGGCCAGCTGCGTCAGCAGGTCACCTACGACGGCAACACTGCCGTCTCGGCGTCGGCGAACGACCCGTGGTCGAAGCAGACCGCCACCCAGACCGTTCCCGATGCGATGGCCCACGTCGCCCGCTACATCCGTACCGAAAAGTCTTACGTCTACACGTACTTGACGGTTCCGCAGGCCTGGCGGAAGCGCCAGACGGCCACGACGTTCGACAGCTATGGCATGCCGGTCACCGTCGAAGACTCCGGCGACGCCGCCAAGGACGGCGACGAGACCTGCTCCCGCACCTGGTACGCCCGGGGCGGAGACTTCACGTCCCTCGTCTCCCGTGCCCGCACGGTGGGCAGCTCCTGCGCCACGGCCGAGACGAAGCTCAACCTGCCCGCGTCCATGAGCCCGACGGCCCCCGCGCGCGGTGACGTCCTGTCGGACGTCGCCACCGTCTACGACACGGCGAACGCCACCACCTGGTCTGCCGACCAGGCGCCCACGAAGGGCCTGCCGACCTGGACCGGCCGCGCCACCGGCTACGCCGCCACGGGCGACCGCGCCCCCACCGGCTGGCAGAAGCTCTCCGCCACCACGTACGACACCCTGGGCCGCCCGCTCACCGTCAGCGACGCCTCCGGCACGGTGGCCAGCACCATCACGTACACCCCGGCCGACGCGGGTCCGCTGACCCGGACGATCACGGCCGACGCCAAGCAGTACAAGACGATCAGCTTCCTCGACCCGCGCCGCGGCCTTCCGCTGCGCGTGTACGACCTCAACTCGAAGAAGACGGAGAGTGCTTACGACGCCCTCGGCCGCCTCACCGATGTGTGGCTGCCCAACCGGGTCAGCGGCAGCCAGGTCCCGAGCTACAAGTTCGACTACAAGCTGAACACCGGCACTCCTTCCTGGGTCTCCACATCGACCCTGAAGCGGGACGGCGACACCTACAACACGAGCTACACCGTCTACGACGCCCTCCTGCGCCCTCTCCAGACCCAGTCGCCGACCCCGCAGGGCGGCCGGATGCTGACGGACACGCGCTACGACACGCGCGGCCTGGCCTACGAGTCGTACGCGGAAGCCTTCGAATCCGCCGCCACGCCCGACGGCGTCTACAAGCGGGTCGAGTACGGCGGTTCGCCCGTCCAGACGCAGACCGTGTTCGACGGCGCGGGCCGTCCCACCACCAGCAGCCTGTACGTCTTCGGCGTCAAGAAGTGGTCCACAGCGACGAGTTACACCGGTGACTCGGTCGCGACGACCGCGCTGGAGGGCGGTTCCGCGAAGCGTGTGATCAGCGACGCGCGCGGCCAGGTGACAGAGACCCGCACGTACGCCGGCACCAGCCCGGCCGACGCGGCGTACGGAACGAGCCCGGGAGTCTCGTACACCACGACGAAGGCGTCCTACGAACTCGACGGCAAGCAGAAGACGTTCACCGGTCCCGACAACACGACCTGGACGTACACCTACGACCTGTTCGGCCGCCAGGCCAAGGCCTCCGACCCGGACAAGGGCATCTCCAGCGTCGAGTTCGACGTCCTGGACCGCCCCACGAAGTCGACGGACTCCACGAACACGTCGATCCTGACGGGCTACGACGAACTGGGCCGCCTCACCGGCACCTGGAAGAACACCAAGACCGACGCCAACCAGCTCACCGGCTACACCTACGACACCCTCCTGAAGGGCTCGCCCACCTCCTCCACCCGCTACGTGGGCGGCAAGACGGGCTCGGCGTACACCCAGACGGTCACGGCGTACGACACCCTCGGCCGCGCCACCAGCACGGACCTCCAACTCCCGGCCACCGACCCGTTCGTGACGGCGAAGCAGCCCGCCAAGCTCACCTTCGAGTCGTACTACAACCTCGACGGCACCCTCCAGCAGACCAGGGAACCCGCCCTCGGCGGACTGCCGTCCGAGATCATCGGCTACGGCTACGACGGCCTGGGCAACGTCAAGTCCATCGGCGGCGCCACCGGCTACCTCCGGGACGTCTCCTACTCGGCGACGGCCCAGCCCCAGCAGCTGACCCTGGGCACAGGCGCCCCGGACCTCAAGAACTCGTACGTCACCAACGTCTACGAGGAGGGCACCGGCCGCCTGACCCGCAGCAACGTCACGGACCAGACCCACCCGTACATGCTGCAGGACCTCAACTACACCTACGACCAGACCGGCAACGTCACCAAGATCAGCGACCCGACCCTCCTGGGCGGCTCCAGCACGGCCGACACCCAGTGCTTCGTCTACGACGGCTACCAGCGCCTCACCGAGGCATGGACCCCGACGTCGCAGAACTGCGCGGACAACCGCAGCGCCGCGAGCCTGTCGGGCCCGGCCCCGTACTGGTCGAGCTACACCTACAACACCGCCGGACAGCGCACCAGCGAGACCGTCCACAAGAGCACCGG
The DNA here is from genome assembly GCA_036569285.1 of Streptomyces sp. Taxonomy (GTDB): domain Bacteria; phylum Actinomycetota; class Actinomycetes; order Streptomycetales; family Streptomycetaceae; genus Streptomyces. The sequence continues at coordinate 4,464 of DATCQX010001190.1, read as the reverse complement.
CGACGCCAAGACGACGTACTGCTACACCAAGACGGCCCAGCCGCACACCCTCACCGGCACCACGACCGGCACCGACTGCGCCACCCCGCAGAAGAAATACGACTACGACGCCACCGGCAACACGGTGCAACGGCCGGGGAAGAACGCAGCCCAGACGCTGACCTGGACCCCCGAGGGCAAACTCAACAAACTCACCGAGAACAGCCTCTCGACCGACTACCTCTACACCGCCGACAACACCCTCCTCATCCGCGCCACCCAGAACGGCGAACGCGTCCTCTACGCCGGCGCCTCGGAACTCCACCTCCGCGCCAACGGTACGGTGTGGGCACAGCGCACCTACTCCGCGGGCTCGGTGACGGCGGCCCTGCGCTCGAACGAGTCCGGCGCCGACAAACTCACCTACCTCACCGGTGACCACCACGGCACCTCGTCCCTCGTCATCAACCCCGACACCGCCCAGACCTTCACCAAGCGCTACACCAGCCCCTTCGGCGCCGACCGCGGCACCCCCGTCTTCGGGCCCTGGCCCAACGACAAGGGCTTCCTCGGTAACACCCGCGACACCACCACGGGCCTGACCCACATCGGCGCCCGCCAGTACGACCCCGCCACCGGCCAGTTCCTCAGCGTCGACCCCATCCTCGACCCGGCCAACCCCCAGACCCTCAACGGCTACAGCTACGCCGCCAACAACCCCGTCACCTTCAGCGACCCCACCGGCCTGTGGCTCGACGACGGCACGGGCCACCACGAACCCCGCCGAGACGGAGGCCTCAGCGGCCCACGGAGCCCGACCCCGGGCATCCCGCCCGGGGGAACCGGTTCTGATGGCTGCTACTGGAGTTGTGGTTCAGGGAGCACGGCCAATGGGACGGGAAGTGGTACTCACGGTGACTGGGTTGCGGCGACAACTCCATCAACCAATGATGCTCGCAAGGCGTCCTCGCAGTACTACCTTTTCGGGATCAATAAGCTCCAGGCCGCTCAAGGCGGTTACTGGTACCCCCAGACCAACGTATTCGGCAGCCCCGAAACCGTCTGCTTCGGCCGCCTCGCTTGCGCAAACGCGTATGCATATTTCCTCAAAAATTCGCATGATGTGGTAGGGGCGAAGGAAATTGCCGCCACTTACTGTTTTTCTCACGCAGATAAATGTGAGCGGGATGCTCGCGTGTGGGAGCGTGCGCTAGAAATAGGAAACGAGTTTGTTGGAGCCCTCGGCCTGGGGCGGGGCGGGGCGATTGGCCGTAGCGGGATAGCAGGGGCGGGCTGCAAGTGCTTCCTCGCCGGAACCGACGTCCTCATGGCCGACGGCAAGACCAAGGACATCGAGGACGTAGAACTCGGCGACAAGGTTCTGGCGACCGACCCGAAAACCGGTGAAACCGGTCCCCGCGAAGTCACCCGCCTCATCCGTACCGAAGGCGATAAGTACTTCAACGAACTCTCCATAGCCACTTCGGACGGCATCGAACACCTCACTGCCACCCACGAGCACCCCTTCTGGTCCCCTTCCGAGGGTGATTGGGTGTCGGCAGGAGAGCTCAAGTCGGGGATGACCCTGCGCACGGACGACGGCTCCACCGTCATCGTCACCGAGAATCGGGGGTTCACCAAGCAGACCCGGACATACAACCTTACCATCGACGACCTGCACACGTACTATGTGCTGGCGGGCGATACGCCGGTCCTGGTTCACAACAGCAACTGCGGCGTAACCATTGATAACGGTAAGTGGGATTACTTTTTCGGGCGAGTAAATTCCAATCCGCACAACGCGGAAAGGTCGGCCCAGAACGCCTATCAGTTGGAATCGATTGGAATTCGCGACAACGCTGTGGGGCGCGAAGTTCTGACCGGGCACTTCAATGAGGCGATGAGGAGTGGGGTCGTGGAGACTTACGTGAATCCTAAGTCTGGGCTCACGAACATGCGAACGGAGTCGCTCCTGTATGGGCCGCGTGGCGCTCTCCTGATTCGTGCCAACTTTGAAGTGACCGGCAATGGAGTTCGACTCACTACAATGATCCCCATTGGAGGGAGGGGCTATGGTAGGTGACATCATGGAGATTCCAGATGATCTGGATTTCATCGAAGTGTTTGGCTCGACCCCTGAGCCTGCGGAATATGACCCTGATGTATGGCGAGTCGAGACTCCAGTAGGCGATACTGGCGAGCTTGTGGCACTGAGTTTCGACATCGGAGCAAGGTCTGCACGTTTGACCAGAGAGTCGATGGGCGAGTGTGATATCGAAATCTACCGCGAACAGGTGGATCGGATTCTTCTGTACTCGCGAGATGGGGAGCGCGGGATCGTTATGGAAGTGGACGTTCCTGGCTTCAGATGTGAACTGAGAGTCGTCGTGTCTCCCAGATTCCGCCTAGTGGACCCCATGCTGTACCTGGGGCGTTGACGGGTGTGTGTGACACACATTCGTTAGAATGAGGATTTCTCGACACTGGCCCCGTCATTTTTCAAGGCAGGGTCGTCGAGCGGATCGTCTCATTACGCTTGCAAAACAGAAGCCCCGTCAGGTGTGCTGGCGGGGCTTCTGCGTGAGGTGCGGCAGTAGTTGACGGCAACGTCAGCGGTCGGGGACTGCGGACAGCGGCGGGTCGTCGCCGTCGTCGCGAGTCGATTCGTCGTTGGCAGGGCGGTCAAGGGTGTGGCTGAAGCTTCCTCTTGATCGTGCAATGCCGCGAAGTTGAGGGCTGTTGGGCGACGTCAAGGGGGCGATGAGCGGGGCAGGGCTTCGGCGTTGTCGAGGGATGTCCGATTCGTGAGCATGTGGCCTCAAGAGGGTGAGAGGCATTCACGGATACGGATGTCCAGCCCGAGACCCAGCCTTACGACAGCCTCAAGCTGTCGACCAGTTGCACCTGGGGATCCCACCCCGCCGGACGTTCGCTTACCGATCCGCGCCAAGGGCAGCCGGCCTCGATCCATGCAGCTCGCGCGGTCATGACCCCCGCCTTCGAGGCGTCCTCGTAGCCGAACTCGATGAAGCAGCAGCTGCAGATTGCGAACGACGGCGTCAGTCCGTCGGAACCCCAGGGATCGAATCCCTGATCCAGCCCGCACACAGGGCAATGGGCTCCTGGCCTCGGTGTCCTCGTCACGGGCCGATGCTACGCGCCGTCGGACCCCGTCGCTGATGCTTGCCCGGGTGAGGCAGGCACGGTTTCCAAGATCATGGAGTTCTCGACGCCCCGTGACCTTCCTGGAAGACCGTGCCTGCCGCCGCATCATCGCCGATCCCGCTTGCCCTTGACCAGTTCCGCGAACATCCGCAGCTCACCCCCGAGGAGGTACCTGGCCTGCTGGAACGTCTGGCAGAGGTGCCCGACCCGCGTGACCCACGCGGAGTTCGACACGCCTTGGTCGCCGTCCTCGCGCTGACCGCTTGCGCGGTGCTGGCCGGTGCGACGTCGCTGCTGGCGGTCGGCGAGTGGATCGCCGACGCCCCGCCGCACGTGCTGGAACAAGTCGGAGTGCGCGTCGACCCCCTGGCCCCGCAACGGTGCCTGCCTGCGGAAACGACCGTCCGGCGCCTGCTGACCCGGATCGACGGCGACGCGCTGGATCAGTCGGTGGCCCGTTGGCTCGCCGACCGCCGCCCCAAGCGGACCGGTGCCGCCGGGCCGCGTGCTCTGGCCGTGGACGGCAAGAGCCTGCGCGGCGCCGCGCAGGCCAGCGGCCGCAGAATTCACCTGCTCGCTGCCATGGAGCACAGCAGCGGCCTGGTCCTGGCCCAACTGGACGTGCAGGAGAAGACCAACGAGATCACCTGCTTCCAGCCGCTGCTGGACACGGTCGCCGACCTCACCGGCACGGTCGTCACCAGCGACGCGATGCATACCCAGCGCGAGCACGCCGACTACCTCCTGGGACGCGGCGCCCACTACATCGCGATCGTCAAGGGCAACCAGAAGAAGCTCCGCAAGCAGCTCAAGTCCCTTCCCTGGAAGGAGATCCCCTTGCAGGGACACACCCGCGAGACCGGGCACGGACGGGGCGAGATCCGCCGCATCAAGGCGGCCACCATGCGAAACCTGCTGTTCCCACACGCGGGCCAAGCCATCCAGCTCAAACGCCGCCGGGTGAACCGCCAGACCGGCAAGACCACCATCAAGACGATCTACGCGGTCACCAGCCTGCCCGCCGGCCAAGCCACTCCCGCACAGCTCGCCGCCCTGATCCGCGGCCACTGGTCCATCGAAGCGCTGCACCACATCCGTGACGTGACCTTCGCCGAGGACGCCTCCCAGCTCCGCACCGGCAACGCTCCCCGGGCGATGGCCACCTGGCGCAACCTCACCGTCGGGGCGCTCCGCACCGCAGGCGTCCGGGGTATAGCCGCTGCCCTCCGAGGCAACGCCCGCGACCCGCAGCGAGCACTCGCCCTCCTTGGGCTCACATGATCACGAAGCGGACATCCCGCGACTTCGCCGAAGCCCTGA
>DATCQX010001189.1:0-12147 GCA_036569285.1 Streptomyces sp. | reverse complement strand
TGGCAGATCCCTTGCACACGTCCCGTAATACCTCCGAGGCAGATTCCGGTGAGCGCGCGTTGGGGAGGCGTTGTTGCGGACCCGCAGGAAGCAGCCCGATGTACCGGCCCCCGACAGCCCGTGGAACGAGATCGTGCCCGGGCTGTGGATGGGCGGGCACGAGTTCCGGGGCCGTTCCGGGCATGTGGAACGAGCCGTCGTACGCGATCAGTTCGACCTGGTGCAGACGTTGCTGCGCCTGCCGGGGTACGGCCCCGACTCCGGCGTCGAGCACCACATCTGGGACATCCCGGACGGGCCTCTCGACGGCACCCAGCTCGCCGGCGTCATCCGCCTCGCCCGCGCGGCCAGCGAAGCGCTCGACGAGGGCCGGCGCGTCCTGGTCCGCTGCTACCACGGCTACAACCGCTCCGGCCTCGTCATCGCCCACGCCCTGAAACTCAGGGGCTACGGGGCCGAGGAGGCGATCCGTCTGATCCGCGGACGCCGGTCCCCGTGGGCCCTCCACAACGAGCTGTTCGTCGAGTACCTGCGAGCGGGGCTACCGACCGCCCGATTACTGGAGGAGCTGGCCGAGTGAGGGGGTGAGTAATCGTTTCGCCTCGGGGAGGGGGGAGGGGCTGCGGGGGGAGTACCCGGCGGGTAGGGGGGTGACAGGGGCGGACCCGGAGGGGTCAGGCGGCCGGGAGGTGCCGCACGGGGGCGGGGAAAACCTCGCGCGAGTTGTCCGTCACCCCTCCTATCGTGTGCCGGACCGTCCGGGCGGCTGAGAGGCAGGGGAGTGACAGGGGCGTACGAGGCGCTGCGGGATGCCGGTCTGAGGAAGGCGTTCGACGTGTGGGGCGGATATCTGGCGGCCCGTACCGGGGAGGACCCTCGCGTTCTGAGCAGGCTGCGGGCCTTGCTGGAGTCGGCCCGCGAGTTCGCCGCCGAGGGGGATGCCGACTGGGCGCGGGAGCTGGTGGACCAGATGTACGAGGAGGCCCGGGACGGCGGGTTGCGGTGGGCTCCCACGCCGCCCCGGCCTCAGGAAGCGGACGCCCAGGCCCGGGACTACGCCAAGGACGTGCTTCCCGGGGTGCTCTCGCTGGAGCTGCGGGATCGGCTCGATGCCGTCGAGGTCTCGGTGCGGGTTCTGGGGTTCCGTTTCCAGGACGCGCCCGGTCTGGACGAGAGCGTCCGGCAAGACGTTCTCTACCTCACCGCTCGCGCCGAGGCGGCTCTCGACCTCGCGCATCTCGCGGCGGCGGAGCGGGAGTTGGGGCGGCTCAGGACGTTGGCCCGGTGGTGGGGGGTGGAAGGCTGAGCGGGCGGTGGGGGACGGCGGCGGCGCCGGCCTCGGTGTGTCCGGGTGGCCTCGCGGGGTCCGGCGTGTCCGGGTGGCTTCGTGGGGATCGCGCTTCTTTCCCTGTTCACACCGTTCGCTTCTCCACCCGAACGCTTGCGAACAAAACCCTGTAAACCCTGACCCCGTCACCCCCGTAGTACCCCGCTCTTACCCATCCCTTGGTCCATCCCGGTACGCAAAAAGGACTTCCGCACGAATAAGGTGAACGGGATCAGTGTTCCGTACGGCTTGCAGGAGTCCCTTGAGTCTCGCCCGGCGTCTTCGTCTCGCGCTCGTCGTCGTGCTGTTGGCGGCGGCGGGTGTGGGGTGCGGTGATGCGGGAGGGCTGCGGGGGGTGGGGCCGACGGCGACCGCGAACAGTCCGGAGCGGCTGTGGCCGCAGATCAAGCCGGCGTCGAGCCCGGCGTGGGATCTGGACGAGGCAGATACACACGTGGTCAAGGGGGTCACCGTCCCGGGGGACGACATCCGCCGGGTGGACCCGGTGGCCGTCGTCCGCGCGGAGATCGCCTTCGACCCCAGCGACTACACAGGTCCGAAGGCGCCGTACCGGGACACCAGCCGGCTGATGGCCAAGTGTGGGACGCCCGGGAAGGGCGAGTGCCCCGTACTCCAGCCGTACTACCGGGACCTGACCGGGGACGGCAGGCTCGACCTCACCCTCGGGTTCCGGCTGCACCCCGGCGACCTCACCGCCGTCCGCGTCTACACCGTCGAGTCGCACCGGCTCGTGCAGGTCATGTCCTGGGAGGACGCGGTCAGTGCGGTGGAGCTGGCCGGGCGGTCGGTGATCATCCGTTCGCCCTCGGACCTCGCGGACTACGAGTACCGCCTCCAGTGGACCTGGGACCCGGAGCAGAAGGCGATGCTCCTCACCCACGACGAGATGCTCCGCACGGACGGCCGCCGCATGCCGAGCGGGAAGCACCGCGGCACCCCCTCCGCGTCCCGCCCGTCCACCACCCCTCAGCCGCTCCCGTCCGCGACGCCCTACTCCCCCGCCACGGGCACGTCGTACGTGATACCTGAGACGTACGGGGCGTACGACGGCCAGGAGCGCGCCGCCCCCCTGACGCCCGCCCCGCACTACCCGTACGACCCCGACGCCGCCCCCTACCCGCACTCCCCCTCAGGCCCCGCATGAGCCCCCCGCGCCTCATCCGCAACCCCCGCTGGACCCGCACCCTCGCCTTCAAGGCAGCGGCGTTCATCACGGTGATGTGCTGCGCGCTGGCGACGATGCTGGGCATCCTCGTGCACGTCCAGGTGACGAACCAGACGGTCGGCCAGTCGAGGAGCGTCGCGCTGTCGAGGCTCGCGGAGGCGACGGACGCGTACGAGGCGGGCGACGCGCTGTCGCCGAACGCGGGGGTGGACCCGGCCGGCCTCCCCCGGCAGCTGAAGGCGCTGGCGGCGGCGGGCGAGCGGGGCACGATGGTCGCCGAGTACCGGGGCCGTCCCCTGATGTGGGCGGCGGGCCCCGCGGCCGGCGGCAAGGCGCTGGCCGTCGCCGTCGAGTACGGGCAGCAGGCGCGCACGATCGAGGCGCTGGACAACGCGATCCTGTGGTCGTCGGGCCTCGCGATCGGCGTGACACTGCTGATCGGCGCGGTGGCCGTGGCCCGGGTGACCCGCCGTCTCCAGGCGACCGCGCAGGTCGCCCGCCGGATCAGCGCGGGCGACCTGGACGCCCGCGTGGACGACCCGCTCGCGAAGGAGTCCCGGCAGGACGAGGTCGCGGCGGTGGCGGCGGCGCTGGACCGGATGGCGTCGTCGCTCCAGGGCAAGCTGCTGAGCGAGCAGCGCTTCACGGCGGACGTCGCGCACGAGCTGCGCACCCCCCTCACGGGTCTGCACGCGGCGGCGGAACTGCTGCCGCCGGGCCGCCCGACGGAGCTGGTCCGCGACCGGGTCGCCGCGCTGCGGACGCTCACGGAGGACCTGCTGGAGATCTCCCGCCTGGACACCGGGAAGGAGCAACTCGACCTCAGCGCCGTGGAGTTGGGTGCGCTGGCGCACCGGGTCGTGGCGGCGTCGGGCGCGGCGGCGGACGTCGTCGTCGTGGCGGACCGGGTTGTGGAGACGGACCGGCGGCGGCTGGAGCGGGTGCTCGGGAACCTGGTGTCGAACGCGCACCGGCACGGGGCGGAGCCGGTGGTGGTGACGGTGGACGGGCCGGTGGTGTCGGTCCGGGACCACGGTGGGGGGTACCCGGAGTACCTGGTGCTGCACGGGCCCCAGCGGTTCCGCACCGAGGGAGGGGCACGCGGGCACGGGCTGGGGCTGACGATCGCGGTGGGACAGGCGGAGGCGCTGGGCGCGCGGCTGTCGTTCGGCAACGCGGTGGACGGCGGGGCGGTGGCGACCCTGACGCTGCCCTCGGGGTCGCCACCTAGTACCTGAGGCTCCGGGCACCTGAGACCTACGGGCCCTCCCCGAGGGCGTCCCCTAGTGGCGCAACTTAAGGGGCATCCCCTACCCCTTCACCCCTAGCGTGGCGGTTAGTCAGCTTTCGCACCCTCTCCCCCGGAGGAACCGCCATGCGCTCCACCCTTGCCCGTCTCGGCATAGCCGGCGCCACCGCCGCCCTCGCGCTCGCCGCCGCCGTCGTACCGGCCGCCGCGAACGACGACTGGGACGGCGGCGGGTCCCGGGACCACGACGGGGGACACCACCACCACGACAATCCGCGCCTGTACAAGGGCGTCGTGACGGCGAACGGCGGGCTGGTGCTGCGCAGCGCGCCGAACCGGGGCAGCGAGGTCATCCGGGTGGCTCCCAAGGGGGAGATCGTGTCGATCTTCTGCAAGACCCCGGGGGAGTCGATCCAGGGGAATCCGCTCTGGTACCTGCTGACCGACGGCACCTGGGCGTGGGGCGCCGCGCGGTACATCGACAACATCGGCCCGGCGCCGCGCTGGTGCTAGCACCGGGCTCACAAGGAGCACTATTTGGGTAGGTTCCGGACATGACGAGCGCCGGTATCGCAGTCGCCGCGGCCGACGCGGCCGTACGACTCCCCCGGCGCCGCGGCATCGAACTGGCCCTGCTCGTCGTCGCCGTCCTGCTCTGCGTGTCGGGCTACTGCGCCGTGGGGCTCGCGAAGAGCGGTTCGGTGCCGCCCGGCGCCGCGGGTTACGGCGCCGGGCTCGGGGTGCTCGCGCTCGGCGCGCACCTCGCGGTCCGGCTGCGCGCGCCGTACGCGGACCCGCTGCTGCTGCCGATCGGCGTCCTACTCAACGGCATCGGCCTGGTCCTCATCTACCGGCTCGACCTGGAGACCGCGGGCGACCGCGCGGCGCCGACCCAACTCGTCTGGTCCGCCTCGGGAGTCGCCCTCTTCACGTTCGTGGTCCTGGCGCTGCGCGACCACCGAGTCCTGAAGCGGTACGCGTACGTCAGTGTCGCCGCCGCCCTCGCGCTGCTGACGCTGCCGGTGCTGTTCCCGGCCGTCAACGGGGCCCGGATCTGGATCCGGATCGCCGGATTCTCCATCCAGCCAGGGGAGTTCGCGAAGGTGCTGCTGGCCGTCTTCTTCGCGGCCTACCTCGCGGACAACCGCACCGCGCTCGCGTACGCGGGCCGCCGGATCTGGTTCATGCAGCTCCCGACGGGCCGTGTCCTGGGGCCGATTGTCGCGATCTGGCTCATCAGTGTCGGCGTCCTGATCCTCGAACGCGACCTGGGTACCTCGCTGTTGTTCTTCGGGCTGTTCGTCGTGATGCTGTACGTCGCCACCGGACGCACCGGCTGGATCGCCGTCGGCCTGCTGCTCGCGGCGTTCGGCGCGGCGGCCGTCAGCGCGCTGGAGCCGCACGTGCACAGCCGGGTCCAGGACTGGCTGCACCCGTTCGCGTCGATCGACGCGGGCCTCGGTCCGAACCAACTCGCCCAGTCCCTCTTCGCGTTCGCGGCGGGCGGTGTGCTGGGCACCGGCCTCGGGCTCGGTCACTCCGTCCTGATCGGCTTCGCCGCGAAGTCCGACTTCATCCTCGCGACGGCCGGCGAAGAGCTGGGGCTCGCCGGCCTGTCGGCGCTCTTCCTCCTCTACGGCCTGCTGGTGGAACGGGGTTACCGCGCGGGCCTCGGGCTGCGCGACCCGTTCGGGCGGCTGCTGGCCGTCGGGCTCTCGGCGATCGTCGCACTCCAGGTGTTCGTCATCGCGGGCGGCGTGACCGGGCTGATTCCGCTGACGGGTATGGCGATGCCGTTCCTCGCGCAGGGCGGTTCCTCGGTGGTGACCAACTGGGCGATCGTGGCGCTGCTCATCCGGCTGAGCCACGTCGCGCGCAAGGGGGAACGGTGAAGAGCGATCCGCGCATGACCCGGCACATCCGGCACGCCGCCGTCTTCTCCTGCCTCCTGCTGCTGGCCCTGCTGTTCAACGCGGCCCGCGTGCAGGTCGTGCAGTCCCCGGCGTACGACGACAACCCGGCCAACCGCCGTACCGCCATCGCCCGTTACGCCGCCCCGCGCGGTGACATCCTCGTCGGCGGCGCTTCCGTCACCGGCTCCCGGGACAGCGGGCAGCAGCTCCGCTACGAACGGACGTACAGGGACGGGCCGTTGTACGCGCCGGTGACGGGGTTCTCGTCGCAGCAGTACGGGACGACGCTCCTGGAGCACAGCGAGGACGCCGTGCTCTCCGGCACCGACCCGTCGTTGTCGGCGTTCCCGATCCTGAACGGCGTGACGCGCGCCCGGCCGCCCGGGGGGCAGGTCGTGACGACCATCGACCGCCGCGCTCAACGCGCCGCGTTCGAGGGGCTCGGCAACCGGAAGGGCGCGGTGGCGGCCGTCGAGCCGTCCACGGGGCGGGTGTTGGCGCTGGTGTCGACACCGTCGTACGACCCGGCCACGCTCTCCGGGAACGGGGCGGCCGTGCGGCGGGCGTGGGCGCGGCTGAACGCTGATCCCGATCAGCCGATGCTCAACAGGGCCGTACGGCAGACGTATCCGCCGGGGTCCACCTTCAAAGTGGTGACCGCTGCTGCCGCGTTGGACGCCGGAGTCGTCAACGACCTTGACGCGCCGACCGATTCGCCCGCGCCCTACACGCTGCCGGGGACGACGACGAGTCTCACGAACGAGGGGTCCGGGTGTGAGGACGCGCCGCTGCGGGCCGCCTTCGAGTGGTCCTGCAACACGGTGTTCGCGAAACTCGGGGTGAGCGTGGGGGTGCGGAACATGGTGGCGACGGCGGAGGCGTTCGGCTTCAACGACGCCGGGGTGCGGATCCCGTTCCCGGTGGTGCCGAGCACCTTCGACCGGACCGTGGACCAGGCGCAGTTGGCGCTGTCGTCCATCGGGCAGTACAACACGCGGGCGACGCCGCTCCAGATGGCGACGGTCGCCGCCGCTGTCGCGAACGGGGGGCAGGTGCGGACGCCGTACCTGGTCGAGCGGACGACACGGAGGGGCGGGACGACGATGTCGACGGCCGGGTCACGTCCGGTGCGCCAGGCGATGCACCCGTCAACCGCCCTGAGAATGCGCGAACTCATGGAGGACGTCGTCCGTGAGGGGACCGGCACCAACGCCGCGATCCCCGGCGCCGTCGTCGGCGGCAAGACCGGCACCGCCCAGCACGGCGTGGGCAACTCCGGTACGCCGTACGCCTGGTTCGTCTCCTGGGCCCAGGGCGAACGCGACCCCGAACCCCGCGTGGCGGTCGCCGTGGTCGTCGAGGACGGCTCGGCGGACCGGGGGGACATCACGGGCGGGGATGTGGCGGCGCCGATCGCGCGGGCGGTTATGGAGGCGGTGCTGACGTCGTGAGACGGGGCGGCGTTGGAGGGGTCGAGGTGTGAGGGGAGTCAGATCGGCTGCCGAGTCTCCTGTCGCACCTTCAGCGCCGTCCGCGCCGCCGCCTCCAGGTCGACGTCCTCCGGCTTCTGCGCGATCGACTCGGCCGAGATCTCGGCGACGGTCGCGCCCGTATTGCCGTCAACCCAGGCGCAGACGGGGTAGGTGAGCTTGGTGCCGAGCCGCTCCTGGACCGCGACCTCGCAGGTGATCGTGGTGTCGGCGCCGGGCAGGGTGTAGTCCTCGGGAGCTACGGCGATGGACGTGTTGTCGGCCTCGCCGACGCCCTTCATCATGCTCTTGCGGGAGCCGGCGGTGTCCTTGAAACGGCCGTACATCCCGGAGACGGCCAGACCGCCCTTGGGCTGACCGGCGCCCGCTTCGTACCGGGCGACGACCGCCTTGACGTCGCGCGCGTTCCAGGCGCCGCTCTCCCTCTCGATCTGCCCGCCGAGGGTCTGCGACATGTCCTCGGCGAAGTGATACCTCCCGTCGAGCAGCGTGTTCGGCAGCGTCAGCTTGTACTCGGCCTCGGGAAACCCCTTGTCGGAGCCGCCGACGAAGAGCCGGGAGACGGCGGCGACGGTGAGCAGGGCGAGGACGGAGGCGACGATGCCGAGGACGAGGCCGAGGCGCCGCTTGCGCGGGGGCAGCGGGGCGGGGGCACCCCAGGGTTGCCCGTAAGGGGGCTGCCCGTAAGGAGGTTGCCCGTAAGGGGGCTGCCTGTAAGGAGGTTGCCCGTAAGGGGGCTGCCCCTGAGGAGGTTGGCCGTAAGGCGACTGCACCCCGTAAGGGGCCTGCTGCGGCGGCCCGTAGGGGGCACCTTCATACGCGGGCGGCTGCTGCCCATAGGGCCCCGGAGCGGCGGGCGGCTGCCCGTAGGGGTTCGGCCCGTAGGGGCCCGGCCCGTAAGGGCCCTGCGGCGGAGGCGTGGACACCTCGGAACCGTACTCCAAGCGGGGGACGGGGACGAAGTTCCGCAGGGGGGATTGACGGCCTTGCTGACAAGCGGTCTCATAAGCGCCATGACGACCCTGACCGATACCGACGCAGTTGACGGTCTGCGGGACGCGCTCGGCCTGCTCAAGGACCGCGAGCAGGTGGCCGAACGGCTCCTGGCCTCCTCCGCGAAGCACTCGTTCGACCCGGACAAGGAGCTGGACTGGGACGCGCCCTTCGAGGAGGGCAAGTGGTTCTGGCCGCCGGAGCTGCTGTCCCTGTACGACACCCCGATGTGGCGGCGGATGAGCGAGGAGCAGCGCATCCTGCTCTCCCGGCACGAGGCCGCCGCCCTCGCCTCGCTCGGCATCTGGTTCGAACTGATCCTCATGCAGCTGCTGGTCCGGCACATCTACGACAAACCGGCGACGACCGCGCACGTGCGGTACGCCCTCACCGAGATCGAGGACGAGTGCCGGCACTCCAAGATGTTCGCCCGCCTCGTCACCCGGGGTGACACCCCTTGGTACCCGGTGAGCCGCGCGCACCACCACCTCGGCCGGGTCTTCAAGACGATCTCGACGACGCCGGGTTCGTTCACGGCGACGCTCCTCGGCGAGGAGGTGCTCGACTGGATGCAGCGCCTCACCTTCCCGGACGAGCGCGTCCAGCCGCTGATCCGCGGGGTCACCCGGATCCACGTCGTCGAGGAGGCACGTCATGTGCGGTACGCCCGCGAGGAGTTGCGCCGCCAGATGCTCACCGCGCCACGCTGGTCGCGGGAGTTCACACGCGTGACGTCCGGGGAGTTCGCCCGCCTCTTCTCCGTCGCCTTCGTCAACCCCGAGGTGTACACCAACGTCGGTCTCGACCGGCGGGAGGCCGTCGCGCAGGTCAAGGCGAGCGCGCACCGGCGGGAGGTCATGCAGAAGGGCGCCGGGAAGCTGACCGAGTTCCTCGACGACATCGGGGTACTACGGGGTGCGGGGCGCCGGCTGTGGCGGTCGTCGGGGCTGCTGGCCTGAGGGATACCCGTAGTACCCGAGGGCCCGCCCCCGTGGTACCGGAGGCCCGCTGTCCCACCCCAGCGGTTACGCTGCACGTCATGCCGCCCCCCGCCGTCCCCGCCTACCGCCGTCTCAGTGTCGAGGAGCGGCGCAGTCAGCTCCTCGACTCCGCGCTCACGCTGTTCGCGCACCGCGCCCCCGAGGACGTCTCGCTCGACGACGTCGCGGAGGCGGCGGGGGTGTCCCGGCCGCTCGTGTACCGGTACTTCCCGGGCGGGAAGCAGCAACTGTACGAGGCGGCGCTGCGCTCGGCCGCCGAGGAGCTGCGGCACTGCTTCGACGAGCCGCACGACGGCCCCCTCCTGACCCGCCTCGGCCGCGCCCTCGACCGCTACCTCGGCTTCGTCGACGAGCACGGCACCGGGTTCAGCGCGCTGCTCCAGGGCGGCAGCGTCGTCGAGACGTCCCGGACGACGGCGACGGTCGACGGCGTGCGGCGGGCCGCCGCCGAGCACATCTACAGCCATCTCGACGTCCCCGAGCCGGGCCCCCGCCTCCGGATGACCGTCCGCATGTGGATCACCGCCGTCGAGGCGGCCTCCCTGATCTGGCTCGACGAGGGAAAGCAGCCGCCCGCCGAGGAGCTGCGGGACTGGCTCGTCGACCAGTTCGTGGCCGTCCTCACCGTCACCGCGAACCGCGACCCGCAGACGGCGGAACTGCTGGACGCGCTGGCGAAGCGGGCGTGAGACGGCGCGCCCCTTAGGGGGCGTGTACCCGAGCCCGGCGGCGCGCCCCGCACCACCGCGCGCCCCCGCCACCCCCGTACCGGAGACTGGTCCCGTGAAGAGCCAGCAGACCCCCTTCGAGGGCGGCCCCATGGACGGCCGGACCCTCCCCGTCCTCCTGGGACCGACCGGTCACCCTCCGAAGACGTACCGCATCCCCGTCCCCGACAGTGCGGGCGGCCCGCCGACGGTCCTCGTCTACCGGCGGGTCCCGCGCGGCCACAGCAAGCGTCTCGGCGTCCCGACGGGGTGGAAGTACACGTACGACCCGGACGGCAAGGGCGGGCCGTCGAAGCCGCGCTGGCCCTGGTCGAAGCCGCAGCCGCCGTCCCGTGAGGAAGGCACTGAAAATTAGCTGATCATCGGCCCGGCCCCTTGTTAGGGTGCGCCGGTGTCAACGATCAGACAATTCCAGGTGACCTTCGACTGCGCGAACCCCGAGCGCGTCGCCCGCTTCTGGTGCGAGGTACTGGGGTATGTCGTACCGCCCCCACCTGAGGGCTACGCCTCCTGGACGGACTACGACCGTACGCTCCCGGCCGACCGCCAGGGCGCCGCGTTCGCCTGCTCCGACCCCACCGGCGCGGGCCCCCGGCTGTACTTCCAGCGGGTCCCCGAGGGCAAGGTCGTCAAGAACCGCGTCCACCTCGACGTCCGGGTCGGCACCGGTCTCGTCGGCGAGGAGCGGCTCGCCGTGCTCAAGGCCGAGCGCGACCGCCTGATCGCGCTCGGCGCGGTCTGCGAACGCGTCCTGGTCGCCGACGAGTTCAACGAGTCGTGCATCGGGATGCAGGACGTCGAGGGCAACGAGTTCTGCATCGACTGAGGCACTCGGCGGGGTGTGAGCCGTCGGCCGCCCCCGCACCAGCCGCCACGCCGCCCCCCGCCCTCTGTGACGCGCACGAGTGACGCCGTTGCGCCGGACCGCCCACGCCCGGCGCGCGCCCCGCTCCCCCGCCCCTGATGCTCGCCCTGCGGGACGGACCCACCGTCCCCGGCGGAGGTGATGGCATGTCAGGAAGGTTGCTGCGGCTGGTGTGCACGACGGCGCTGGCCGCGCACGTGGCATTGGCGCCGTCAGCCGCGGTGGGCGTGCCCGAGCCAGCTGAGCGGCCCGTCGCCGAGTTGCTGACGGAGCTTCAGCGGCTGTACCGGGAGGCGGAGTCGGCCACCGAGGCGTACAACGCGACCGAGGAGCGGCTCAAGGCGAAGCGCGGTGAAGTCACCCGCCTCGACACCGAGTTGACGCGCGCCCGGCTCGCCCTCGACGACAGCCGCGACACCGCCGGACGCCTCGCCCGCCAGCAGTACCAGTCCCACACCGACATCTCCCCCTACGTCCGGCTGCTCCTCGCCAAGGACCCCCAACACGCCCTGGACGAGGGCCACGTCATCGGACAGCTCGCCCGCGACCGCGCCTCCGCGACCACCCGGCTCGCCCAGGACGAGCACCGCCGCGACACCCTCACGCGCGGCGCCCGCACCGCACTCGACGCCCAACTCGCCCTCACCGCCCGCAAGAAGAAGGCCCTCGACGACGTCCGGCGCCGCCTCGGCGACGTCCAGAAACTCCTCGCCTCCCTCACCCCGGAGCAGCTCGCCCGCCTCGCCCTCCTCGAACGCACCCAAGTCGACCGGCGCCAGAGGGAGTTGCTCGACTCCGACACCCTCCCCGCGACCGACGCCCCCGCCTCCCCGGCGGGCGAACGGGCCGTGCGCTACGCCATGGACCAGGTGGGCAAGCCGTACGCGACAGGGACGGCGGGGCCGTCGTCGTACGACAACTCCGGGCTGGCGGTGGGGGCTTGGCGGCGGACGATCCCACGCACGGCGAAGGAGCAGTGGGCACGGCTGCCGAAGGTGCCACTGCGCCAACTCCGTCCGGGAGACCTGGTGTTGTACCGCCCGGACGCGACGCACGTGGCGGTGTACGTGGGGAAGGGGAAGGTGGTGCAGGCGCCGGGGCCGGGGGGCAGGGTGAGGGTCACGCCCATCGCGGCCGATCCGGTGCTGGGGGCTGTGCGGCCGGCTTAGGAGTGCGAGGGCCAGGTCGGGCGGGGTTGTGGGCGGGGCGGGGCGTCGATGCGGCCGGCCGCCCCGAGGCCATCGCCCCAGCGACCCTCTCGCCCCTCGCCTCACTGCCCCTCACCCCAGCACCCCTCTCACCCCAGCCCCTTCCCCCTCCCTCACTCCCCCGAAGCCGCCCCAATAGCCTCGTCCAACACCTCACGCGACAAGGCCAGTTCAGCGATCAGCCGAT
>DATCQX010001188.1:0-30824 GCA_036569285.1 Streptomyces sp. | reverse complement strand
CCTCCGAACACCCCCGCACCCCCCAACCCCCGTACATCCCGAGAACCATGGCCTCCCCCTCCCGGGACGGCGACCTCCGGCGTACCTTCCCCGCGTTCCCCTCTCAGGAGGCCCCCTTCGCCCGGACCTGGTGGGGCGAGGCGTGGGTCTCCGCGCTGGAGGGCGGCGCTCTGGACGCGGCGCGGCTGCTGCGGGGCAAGGGGTACGCGGAAGGCGGCCGGGTCGACGCGATCACGGTGACGCCGGGTTCGGTGCTGGCGTACGTGCAGGGGAGCCGGCCGCGTCCGTACCGGGTGCAGGTGAAGCTGCGGACGTGGGAGGAGGCGGACTGGGAGAGGTTCCTCGGCGCGGCGGTGGAGCGGCCGGGGCAGATCGCGGCGCTGCTGGACAAGGAGGTTCCGCCGTCGCTGGCGTCCGAGTCCGGGGTGCCGTTGCTGCCGGTGGCGGGCGAGTTGGTGCCGCAGTGCAGTTGCCCCGACCACGGGCACCCCTGCAAGCACGCGGCAGCGCTCTGCTACCAGACCGCGCGACTGCTGGACGCCGACCCGTTCGTCCTGCTCCTGCTGCGCGGCCGGGGCGAACGCGACCTGCTGGACACGCTGGCCCGCCGCAGCGCCGCGCACGCGGCCCGCGCCGCGCGGGAGCGGGAGACCGAGGACCTGCCGGGCGTCCGGGCGACCGAGGCGATCGCACGGCGAGACCAACTGCCCTCCCTGCCTGCCCCGTTGCCGGTTCCCCGGCACCCGGAGCAGCCTCCGGCGTACCCGTCCGTCCCCGACGGCCCGGACGCCTTCGCGCTGGACCAGTTGGCCACCGACGCCGCCGCCCGAGCGCACGCCCTGCTGTCGACCGGTGAGGACACGATCGGCGGGCTGACGCTCTGGCAGGACGCCGTCCGGCTGGCCGCCGCCCGCCCCGGCTCCGGGCTCACCGCGGCGACCCGCGCCCTGTACTCCTCCCTGGCCGCGGCCACCGGCCGCACCCCGGGCGACCTGGCCCGCGCGGTCGCCGCCTGGCGTCAGGGCGGCCTCGACGGGCTCGCCGTCCTGGAAGAGCCCTGGGACCCGCCCGCCGGCCGCTTCGACCGCGCCCGCCCGCTCCTCCTGTCGACCGGCCGCCCCGCCTTCCGCCCCTGGCGCAACCACCTCACCCACCCCGTCGGCCACCTCCAACTCCGTTACGGGCAGGACGGTCTGTGGTACGCGTACGAGTCGGAACCGGGGGACGAGGACTGGTGGCCCCGGGGTGAGCCCGCCTACGACCCGATCGACGCGCTCATGACGGCGAACCCGCCGGAAGACCTGTGAAGAGGCGTCGGCCGGGCCTAGCGTCCAAGCGTCTCCCCCACCGTCACGTACACCCACCCGCCGTACCGGGTCAGCGTGCGATGCCGGGCGGCGCCCTCCTGGACCGGCTCCCACGGGTGCCGCTGGACCATGCTGGTGTCACCGCCGAACGGGGCGATCATCGGGCCGAGCGCGGGGATCAGCCGGTTCGGCCACCAGCGTGGCAGCCGGTAGTCCAGCACCACCCAGCGGCCGCCGGGGGCCAGCGCCTCGTAGCCGCGCTCGACGACCTTCGCGTACTCGCCGATGAGGGTCAGGGAGAAGCAGGCGATGATCCCGCGTACGTCCTCGGGGTACTGGTACGTCGTCAGGTCGGCCTGCACCAGGGAGACCTGGGAGAGCCCGGCCCGCCGCACCCGGTCCTCCGCCTGTTCCAGCATGGCGTCGGTGAGGTCCACGCCGATCACCCGGCCGGTCGGCCCCACCGCCTCGGCGAGCAGCGGAAGGTTGTGGCCGGTGCCGCACCCGGCGTCGACGACCGTGTCGCCGGGGCGCAGAGCGAGCTGCTCCAGGGCCAGGTGCTTGTAGGCCATCGTGCGCTGGCCGATGAGGTAGAGACGGTTGGAGGTGAGGTCGTACCGCTTGGCTCGCTTGCGGTAGACCTCCACCATGCGCTGGGACTCGGTGGTCATGGGCGTTCCTCGGGGGAGGGCGGGATGGTCGGGGACGTCGCGTTCCTCGGGCCGCGCAGCACCGAGGCCAGTACTCTCGGCCGGAGCACGACCTGGGGCGGGGCCAGCAGGTGGGTCATGTCGAACAGGGCCGTGGCCACGGTCCGGTCCGTGGTCGCCACCTTCAGCAACCGGTCGGTGTAGCGCTTGCCGAGCCGTGCGGCGAGCGGCAGCGGGCCGTCCGCCGCCCCCGGATACGCCAGGTCGGCGTTGCCCGACAGCATCCACGCGGCGTCGACACAGCGCGCGATCCGCTTGCGCAGCGGGCTCGTGAAGCCGGCCGGGATCCGCCCGGAGCCGCGGGTCCCGGCCCGTTCCAGGGCCCGGCGCAGGACGAGCGCGCTCATGCCCGCGACGGAGATGCCCTGGCCGTAGGCCGGATTGAAGGCGCCGACGGCGTCGCCGAGGACGAGGAAGCGGTCGGGCCAGCGCGTCAGCCGCTCGTAGTGGCGCCTGCGGTTCTCCGTACGGCCCGATCCGTACACCTCGCCCAGGGGCTTCGCGTCGCGGATCGCGTCGTACAGGACGGTGCTGCGCAGGCCCTTGGCGAAGTCGACGAAGCCCGTGTGGTCGAGGGGAGGCCGTTCGCCGCCGAGGCCGGCCACGGAGACCATCCAGCGGCCGTTCTCGATGGGGTTGAGGATGCCGGAGCGGGGCTCCTCCGGCGTCGACTGGAGCAGGATGCACTTCCAGTCCGCGGCGTGCCCGGGCGGGGGTTCGAAGATGCAGGTGGCGTAGGCGCAGCCGGCGTCCACCACGGTCTCCTCGGGGGCCTGGTGGCCGAGGCTCTGCAGCCAGGCCGGGGCGCGGGAGCCGCGGCCGGTCGCGTCGACGACGAGGTCGGCCGCCCACTCGTACGGCTCTCCCCATCCGGTGCGCGCGGCGGCGTCACGGTCGCGCAGCAGCACGCCGCGGACCGTGTCGTCCGGTCCGGCGACGAGCCCCACCGCCTCCGTCTCCTCGCGTATCTCCACGGCGGGCAGCCGCCGCAGCCGGTTACGGACGGCCCAGTCGAGCAGGTCGCGTGAGCCGGACAGGACGACGTGCCGGCTGTCGAAGCGGTCCACCCAGCCGCCCGCCACGAGAAGCAGCATGTCCTGCGGCATCCGGACCTCGACCATGCCGAGGTCGCGCAGGTCGGCGAGCAGGCCGGGCAGGAGCAGTTCGAGGGAGCGCTGGCCGGCGCCCAGCAGGTTGTGGGTGTGGCGGGCCTGGGGCACACCACGCCGCCAGCGCGGTTCGTCCGGATAGCGGTCGCGTTCCACGAGCGTGACCCGGTCCACGTGCGGGGCCAGCGCCGCCGCCGCGCAGAGGCCGGCGAGGCTGCCGCCCAGCACCACGGCATGGCTGCCGTCACGCGGACCCGCACCGAGGCCGGTCACCTCCCGTCCTCCCCTCTCACTCATGGGCCGGCCCTCGCCGGGCGAGCCACTCGTGGGCGGCGGCGTACCAGCTCGGAGCGGTGCGGTGGACGTTGAGGGAGTGGGCGGCCTCGGGGACGACGAAGGCCTCCAGGTCGGTGGTACCGGTGTAGAACTTCCGCTCGTGGGCGACGACGGACGCGGCGTCCTCGGTGGAGACGTCGCCGCCGCCGAAGAGCCGGTCCTCCCGGCCGACCACGAGCAGGACGGGCACCCGTACCGCGGCGGCCGGCTCCGGCTGGTAGATGGCGTCCAGGGTGAAGCCCTCGCCCGCGGTCACCGTCGACTTGGTGTTCTCGTGGTGGACGGACAGGTCGGGGTCCATGCCCGCCGCGTGCTCGTACAGCGTGGCGCGTCGGCCGGGGCGGGTGGTCAGGTAGTTCTCCGGAGGGTCGGTCGGCGCGAGCAGCGCGTCCTCGGCGGCCGGGTACAGCGCGGGGATCGCCTCCGGGTAGAGCGGGCCGAACGCGTGCAGCAGCCCGGTGACGACCAGGGCGTCCAGGTCGTCGTGGAGGGCCGCCTCGATCAGGGCGATGCCGGAGCCGAGGGAGTGGCCGACGGCGACCACGTGGCGGAAGGCGGGCCGGCCGGACGCCCCCTGGCGCAGGGCGGTCACCACCTGGTGCACGGCCTCGACGTTGCTCTCCACCGTCACCTGCTCGGCCGGCGGATGCTCGCTCGCGCCGGTGCCGGGGCGGTCGAGGGCGAGGACGGCGTAGCCCTCGCCGACCGCGTGCCGGGCGTAGTCGAGGGCGCCGGGGACGGTCCAGTAGCGGCGGTCGTAGGTGAGCCCGGGCAGCAGCAGCTGCACCGTGTCCGGAGGGTCACCGGCCGGGAGGAACAGGTCCGCGCCGAGCCGCCAGGTGGTGCCGGGGTCGTGCGGAGGGGTCACGTCGAAGCTGACGGAGCTGACGGAACTCATGTGCATCGCGCCCTTCTGCTGTGCTGGGTTGGCTGCCTGGACCGCGTCACCGGACGGTGACGGCGTCACAGGACGGAGACGTCCGGCGCCCCGGACGGTGTGCCGTCGGCCCGCATCCGCTCGGCGATCTTCATGGCCTCCTCGATGAGGGTCTCGACGATCTTCGACTCGGGGACGGTCTTGACGACCTCGCCCTTGACGAAGATCTGCCCCTTGCCGTTGCCGGAGGCGACGCCGAGGTCGGCCTCGCGGGCCTCGCCAGGACCGTTGACGACGCAGCCCATCACGGCGACGCGCAGCGGCACCTCCATGCCGTCGAGCCCGGCCAGGACCTGGTCGGCGAGCTTGTAGACGTCGACCTGGGCGCGCCCGCAGGAGGGGCACGAGACGATCTCCAGGCGCCGTTGCCGCAGGTTCAGGGACTCCAGGATCTGGATGCCGACCTTGACCTCCTCGACCGGCGGTGCCGACAGGGAGACCCGGATCGTGTCGCCGATGCCCTCGGCGAGCAGCGCGCCGAAGGCGACCGCAGACTTGACCGTGCCCTGGAACACGGGGCCGGCCTCGGTGACGCCGAGGTGGAGCGGGTAGTCGCACCGGGCGGCGAGCTGCCGGTAGGCGTCGACCATGACGACGGGGTCGTTGTGCTTCACCGAGATCTTGAGGTCCGTGAAGCCGTGCTCCTCGAACAGAGAGCACTCCCACAGCGCCGACTCCACCAGCGCCTCGGGCGTGGCCCTGCCGTACTTCTTGAGGAGCCGCTGGTCGAGGGAGCCGGCGTTGACACCGATCCGGATGGGCACGCCCGCGCCGGCGGCGGCCTTCGCGATCTCCTTGACCTTGTCGTCGAAGCGTTTGATGTTGCCGGGGTTGACCCGTACGGCCGCGCATCCGGCGTCGATGGCGGCGAAGACGTACTTGGGCTGGAAGTGGATGTCGGCGATCACCGGGATCTTCGACTTCCGCGCGATCCGCGGCAGCGCGTCGGCGTCGTCCTGGGAGGGGCAGGCGACGCGGACGATCTGGCAGCCGGACGCGGTGAGCTGCGCGATCTGCTGCAGCGTGGCGTCCACGTCGGCGGTGAGGGTCGTGGTCATGGACTGCACGGACACCGGGGCGTCCCCGCCGACCGCCACGGAGCCCACCCTGATCTGCCGCGACCGGCGGCGAGGGGCGAGCCGGGCCGGCACGGCGGGCATGCCGAGCGAGACGGACGCGGTCATCACACCGCTCCCTTCGTCGGGGGCCGCCCGGTGGCCTCGGCCACCGCTCGGCCGGCCTGTTCTGCGATACGGCCGCTCGACAGGCCGCACCTGTCGAGCAGTTCGGCACGGGAGGCGTGCTCCAGGAACCCGGTGGGCACCCCGAGCACACGGAGTTCGCGGGGGACGGTGCGGGCCTCCCGCAGCGCCGCCGCCAGGGTCTCGCCGACACCGCCGGCGCGCAGGCCGTCCTCGGCCGTGACCACGACGTCGAACCGGCCGGCCAGGTCCACCAGCGCCGGGGGCAGGGGCTTCACCCAGCCGGGGTCGACCACCGTGCAGCCGATGCCCTGTGCGTCGAGGTCCCGGGCGGCCGCCACGCAGGGGCCGCCGAGCGCGCCGACCGCGACGATCAGGATGTCCTCGCCGGTGCGGGCCAGCACGTCCACGGAGATGGTCCCCTCCGGCCCCGCGATCCGCTCCAGCGTGGGCAGGTCGGGAGGCAGGGCGCCCTTGGGGTAGCGCAGCAGGGTGGGGGCGTCCTCGGTACCGAGCGCCTCATCGAGCAGGCGACGCAGGGTGGCCCCGTCGCGGGGGGCGGCGATCCGCAGGCCCGGGACGTTCCGCAGGGCGGCCAGATCCCAGATTCCGTTGTGGGACGCCCCGTCGTCGCCGGTGATCCCGGCCCGGTCGAGGACGAACGTCACCGGCAGCCGGTGCAGGGCCACGTCCATGACGACCTGGTCGAACGCCCGGTTCAGGAAGGTCGCGTAGACGCACACCACCGGGTGCAGCCCTCCCATGGCCATCCCGGCCGCGCAGGTCACCGCGTGTTGTTCGGCGATGCCGACGTCCACCACCCGTGCGGGCCGGGCCTGCCACAGGGGCAGCAGGCCGGTGGGCTCCAGCATCGCGGCGGTCAGCGCCACGACGTCGGGGCGGCGTTCGGCCTGGCGCAGGAGTTCCTCGCCGAAGGCCGCCGTCCAGGTCGGCCCGGCGCCGGCCGTCGGCTGTCCGGGGGCCGGGGCGGCGCGTACGGCGTGGAAGCGGTCCCGGGTGTCCTCCTCGGCGGGCGCGTATCCGCGGCCCTTCTCGGTGATGCAGTGGACCACCACCGAGCCGCCGAAGGCGCGGGCGCGGCGCAGCGCCGCCTCGACGGCCTCGCGGTCGTGGCCGTCGACGGGCCCGAGGTACTTCAGGCCGAGGTCCTCGTAGAGCGCCTGCGGGGTGAGGAAGTCCTTGAGGCCCTTCTTCGCCCCGTGCAGTGCGCGGTAGACGGTGCCGCCCACGGCGGGCATCCCCTGGAGGGTGTGCTTGGCGCGCTCCAGGAACTCCTCGTAGCCGCGCGAGGTCCGCAGCGCCGCGAGGTGCTGGGCGAGGCCGCCGACGGTCGGGGCGTAGGAGCGGGCGTTGTCGTTGATGACGACGACCAGCGGACGGCCGGGCGCGGCCGCGATGTTGTTGACGGCCTCCCAGGACATGCCGCCGGTGAGCGCCCCGTCGCCGATCACGGCGACCACGTGGCCCGGGTCGCCGCGCGACTGGCGGGCGTGGGCCAGGCCGTCCGCGTAGGACAGGGCGGTGGAGGCGTGCGAGTTCTCCACCAGGTCGTGTTCGGACTCGGCCCGGCAGGGGTAGCCGGACATGCCGCCGCGGGTGCGCAGCGTGGCGAAGTCAGCGACCCGGCCGGTGAGGAGCTTGTGCACGTACGCCTGGTGTCCGGTGTCCCAGACGACGCTGTCGCGGGGGGAGTCGAAGACACGGTGCAGGGCGATGGTCAGCTCGACCACCCCCAGGTTGGGGCCGAGGTGACCGCCGTTGCGGGTCACCCGGTCGATGAGCAGCGCCCTGATCTCGCCGGCGAGCCGGTCGAGGTCCAGGGGGCCGAGGCCCCGCAGGTCGGCCGGACTCTTGACGCGTTCCAGCAGTTCCAAGGTCAGCTCCTCGTTCCCGCGGGCCGGTGGGCGCGGACGTCCGCCGCGACCTGCCGGAAGGAGACCGGGGTCTGCGGACGCAGGTCCAGGTCGGGTCCCGTCAGCAGGGTGGCGGCGGCGATCAGCACGTTGTAGTGGTTGGGGAAGTGGCAGGCGTCGAAGCCGAGCACGGTGCCCGCGAGACGGCCGTCGACCCACACCTCGTCGCCCCGGTCGATCACCCCGGCGCCCTGGATCTCGACGAAGCCGAGGAAGCCGACCCGGTCGATGCGGGCGCCGGGCGGGCTGCCGGCCTGGTCGGTGGTGACCAGCTCGTGGACCTCGCCCGCGCGGACGCAGCGGCTGGTGAACTCCTCCAGCCGCATGCCCCGGTCGTCGCGGCGGTGGGTCAGCACCTTCACGACCGAGGAGTGCACGACATGTTTG
This sequence comes from Streptomyces sp., assembly GCA_036569285.1. Lineage (GTDB taxonomy): Bacteria > Actinomycetota > Actinomycetes > Streptomycetales > Streptomycetaceae > Streptomyces. Next base: position 22,902 of record DATCQX010001188.1, on the reverse strand, counting down.
GCGCCGTCCTCGTGCGGGTTCACCGGAGTGATCCTTCCGCGCGGTAGACGGCGTCGACGAGTTCGAGGGCGGCGAGTCCGTCGAGGGAGGCGTCCTGGCCGGCGCGCAACCGGGTGTCGAAGTCGGTGAGCACCCCGACGTACTCGTGCCAGAGCGAACCCTTGAACTCCGGGTGGCCGGCGAGCATGTCGGCGAACAGCCGGGTGCCGTCGGCGAGTTCGACGGTGACGTCCTTGACCTCGCCGTCGTAGGACCAGTCGAGTTCGACCCGGGCGCCGCGGCCCGCCGCGGAGCGCAGGTGGACGGTGGCCCGGCGGTCGGTGCCCCGTGCGTCGCGGACGACGTCGGCCGAGGCCAGGGTGGTGTCGCCGAGGAACAGCCGGACCAGGTCGAAGGCGTTGGGGCCGTTGTCGGCCACGCAGCCGCCGCCGCAGCGGTCGGCGTCGAGGTACCAGCGGTCGCTGCCCGCGTGGTCCTCGATGCGTTCGAGATAGCGGACGGTGAGGGAGCGCACCGGGGCGTCGGCCGCCGCGACCTCCTCCAGCAGGCGCAGGACGGCGGAGTTGTAGCGGCGGTGGAAGGAGGTGAAGAGGGTGACGCCCTTCTCCCGGGCCTGTGCGGCGAGGGCACGGCCGTGCTCGACGCGGGTGGCGAGCGGTTTCTCCACGCAGACCGCGACCCCCGCCGCGAGGGCGTCGGCGCACACCGCGGCGTGCGCGTCGTTGGGGACGTTCACGACGACCGCGTCCACGGCGGCGTCGGCCAGCAGACCGGCGTGGCCGGTGTAGCACTTGGCGGTGTCGTGGAACGGCTCCAGTGCGGCGGGCCGCAGATCGCACACGGCGGCCAGCTCCAGGCCGGGCAGCCGCTCGAAGGCGGCGACGTAGAACTTCGAGATGACGCCGAGGCCGATGAGCCCGATGCGGGTCGGCCGGTCCGGGGGCGGGGTCATCGGGCACCCGCCTCGGGGAGCGGCTCGGGGAACGCGAGACCGCGTTCGGCGGCCAGCGCGGTCAGTTCGGCATGGCGCTCGGCGGAGAGCGGGACGCCGCGGCGCCGGCGGTGCTCGGCGGTCAGCTCCTCGGGGCGGCCGGGGTAGCTGACCGGGCGGGCGGGGTCGAGGGGCGGGCAGTCGAGGAGCGCGCCGAAGAGCCCGTCGGCCTCGGCGTGGAAGTCCGCCTCCCGGCGCAGCGCGCCGGGGGCCAGGACGAGGGCGGTCAGGCCGATGTCGTCGTCCCGGCCGGTGGGCCGTCCGTCGCCGGTGAGGGCCTCCGGGGCGGGGCCGAGACCGGCGCCGGGCACCAGAGCGGCCAGCACCTCCACCATCAGGCCGAGTCCGTAGCCCTTGAAGGCGCCGGTGGCGGGGTCGCCGCCGAGCCAGCGCAGGAAGCCCGCGCCGGTGTCCAGGGCCAGCGGGTCGGTCACCGGGCGGCCCTCGGCGTCCTCCAGCCAGCCCTCCGGGACCGGCTCCCCGGCACGGGCGGCGGCCCGCACCTTGCCGGTCGGCACCACGGTGGTGCTCATGTCCAGGACGTACGGCGGCCGGTCGCCGGCGGGCGCGGCGACGCTGAACGGGTTGGTGCCGAGCATCGCGGCCCGCCCACCCGGCGGGCGGGCGATGCGCTGACGGCCGCAGTTGGCGGCGAGGACGGCGACCATGCCGCGCCGGGCGATCCGGGCCGTGTGGTAGCCGGCGCACCCGAAGTGGGTGGCGTCGCGCATCGTCACCAGGGCGACGCCGGTCTCCGCCGCGCGGTCGGCGGCCAGTTCCAGGGCCTCGGTCGCCGCCCACAGGCCGAGGGAGCGGCGTCCGTCGAGCAGGACGGCGGCCCCGGTGTCGGTGATCTTCTCCGGTTCGGCGGCGGCGTCGATGCGGCCCGCGTCGAGGGCGGGCAGGTACAGCCGCGTGAGGTTGGCGAGGCCGTGCGAGGTGAGCCCGGTGAGGTCGCCGTGGACCAGTGCCTCGGCGGCGGTGCGGGCCCGTGCCCGCGGCACCCCTCGGTCGGCGAAGACCTCGCGGGTGAAGGCCACGAGGGCGGCATGGGAGACGTTCACCCCGCCGTGCGGTGGGCCGTCGGTCGACTGGGTCACTGTCGTTTTCCTCCCGTGGCGGCGTGGTGCCGGGCGGCGAAGCGGACGAGGATCCCGCTCACCGCCCCGGCGAAGGCTTCGAGATCGGACAGGTCGGCGAACTCCCCGGCCGCGTGCGCGTGGTTGCGGCCGAGGTCGCCGGGGCCGAGGACGGCCGTGTAGGCGCCGGGCAGGCCGGCCGTCCACAGCGCGTCGCAGGTGAAGGCGGGCTCGTCGGCGGGCCACCGGGCCAGCCCGCCACCCTCCAGCAGGTCGACGGCCCAGGGGTCGTCGGGGGGCGTGAGCGCGGGCAGGCCGCGCTTGTGCCACTCCACGCGGGTGATCGCGGCGGCGTCCGCGGCGGTGCGGGCCAGATCCCGGTGGGCGCGGTAGATCTCGGTGAACTCCCGCAGACCGTCGGCGACTTCACGTTCCAGACGGCAGGCCAGGGCCTGGCCTGCGGCGGAGTCGGGATAGGAGCAGTTGAGCAGCAGCCGGCCGGTGCCGTACACCCGGTTGTGCAGGTGGCCGGTGTGCAGACCGGCGACACAGACCTGGCCGCCGCCCGCCCGCTCGGGGAGCCGCGTGGCGAGCCGCTGGGCGAGGTGGCCGAGCAGGACGGTCGCGTTGTGCCCGAGGGAGGGGCGGTCGTCGATGGCGTCGTCGCCGTCGACCCGGACGCAGGCGGTCATCGCGGCGGTGGCGCGCGGCAGCAGCCGCATCCCGGTGGGTTCGCAGAACAGGTTGAGCCGGCCGTACCAGCCGCGCCGGATCAGCGGGCGGGTGCCGAACACGCCCAGGGCACCGCCCTCCTCGCCGGACACGGCCTGCACCAGCACCCGGGTGCCGTCCGCCAGGTCCGGGACCGCGTCGAGCGCCGCGCGCACCCCTGCCAGGAGCGCCACGGCGGGGCCCTTGGCGTCGATCGCCCCGCGCCCGGTGAACCGCTCCCCGTCGAACCCGGCCGGCTCCGGGCCCGCGACGGTGTCGAGGTGCACGTTGAACATCACGGTGTCCGCCCGCGGCAGCGCCGGACCGAGCGCCAGCACCATGGACGGCTGCACGGCGAGGAAGCCGGGGTCGTCCGCGACGGCCCGGCGCACCGCGAGCGGCACCTGGTCGTCCGTCAGCTCGGCCGGGTCGGCGGCGGCGTGGTGCACGACCTCGAAGCCCAGCCGGCGCGCGGCGTCGGCGTAGGCGCGCTGGGCCTCCCAGAGCCGGGGCTCGCCCTCGCCCTCCAGTGGCCCGGCGGTGGGCAGTTCCAGCAGGTGCAGCAGCAGCTCCCGGTCTTCGGGACCGAGCGGGGCGCCCTTCATCGCGCCTCCCCGGCCAGCGCCGCGGCCAGGGCCTCCAGGGCACGCCCGTACCGCACGAACTCGGCGACGCCGCCTCGTCCGGCGTCGGTTCGGCCCTCGTGGGGGCGCACCGCCCGGTGCGGTTCGATGGACCAGGTGCCGGTCCAGCCGTGGTCGAGGAGCAGCCGCAGGCAGTCGGCGACGCGGCAGTCCCCTTCGCCGGGCAGCGTGTAGACGGCCTCGCCGGCCGCGGCGCGGGCGTCCTTGACCTGGACGTGGTCCACCCAGGCGACGAGTTCGGTGAGCAGGTCGTACGCCTCGTAGCCGTAGGCCACCCCGTTGCCGGTGTCGAACACCAGTCGCAGCGCCGGGCTGTCGACCTCGGCGAGCAGGCGCAGCGCGCGGGACGCGTCCGCGCCGGCCCAGCCCGCGCAGTTCTCGTGCAGCAGGACGAGCCCGGCGTCCTCGGCCTGCCGGGCGAGGCGCCGCATCCGGCCGACGACCCGGCGGGCCCACTCCGGCTCGTCGAGCGGGGCGTCGGGGTCGTTCGGGTAGGACATCACGCGGACGTAGCGGGTGCCGAGCGCGGCGCACCTCGGGGCCAGGCGCTCCAGTTCGGCGCGGTCCGGTTCGAAGTCACCGGTGATCGGGCGGGCCCAGTTGGCGATGCGGGAATCCACGCACACGACGTCGAGATCCGCCGCGCGCAGCGTCTCGGCCACCCGCTCGAAGGCGGCGTCGTCGAGGTCGGCGAGGGCGGTGCCGTCGATGTCGCGCAGTTCCACGGCGGACCAGCCCAGCAACCGGTGGGCGCGGATCTGGCCGGCGAGGCCGGGGGCGGCCTCGTCGCCGATCCCGGCGAAACGGATGCCTGGCGGCGGACGCAGCCCGAACGCCTCGGCGGCGGACCCGGCGGCGGTGTCAGCCCGCATGGCTCACCGGCCGTCCCGGGTGCCCGGCGGCCGGGACGGCGCCCGCCGGGCCGGACCGCACGCTCGTCTCCTTGGCGTCGGCGAGCAGCTCCACCACGCGGGAGGCGAGGCGGAGCTGCGGCTCCAGGGAGGTGCCGTCGCGCAGGGCGCGGTAGGTGTCGACGAAGTACGCGGACAGCGCGTCGTCGGGGAAGACCTCCCAGCTCTCGGGGTGGCCGGTGCGGCTGAACCGCAGCTGCGCGTAGTGGTCGTCCTCGGAGCCCGGGTAGTGCGCGACCGCCAGGCCGTCGGTGAACCCCAGCCGGACGCGGCGCTCGCGGACCGGGGCGGTGAGGTCGGAGACGATCCGGCTGGTGGCCTCCTGGTGCCGCAGGACCAGTTCGGCCCGGCCCATGCCGGGGACGACGGTGTCCCCGACGCGCATGTCGGCGAGTTCGGCGCCGGTGAGGACGGCGTCACCGGCGAGCCGCAGGCAGACACCGAGGGAGTGCGGGGGCTCGACGTCGAACGCGGTGGGGTGGCCGCCGCCGGCCAGGGTGCGGCCCATGCGCGGCTTGCTCTGCCGGACGTCGATGGTGCGCAGCTCGCCGAGTTCGCCCTCCTCGACGAGCCGGTCGAGGCGCGCGGTCAGCGAACTGGCCAGCCACGGGGCGACGACCGCCAGGCGCAGCCGCTCGCTACGGGCGAGGCCGAGGATGTCGTGGACGGCCCGGCGCTCGGCCGCCAGAGGCTTCTCGACGATGATCCGGCGGAACCCGGCGGACGCCAGTTCCCGCAGCAGGCCGAGGCGGGCCACGGGCGGGGTGCACAGGTGCACCACGGTCCGCTCGGGGTCCAGCAGGGTGCGGGCCTCGGCGACCGAGGAGACCGGGCGCAGCCCCTCGACCCGCGAGGGCGCCCCCGGGGCGAGGGGGTCGAGGGCCAGGACGGGGGCCCGGTCGAAGAGACCGGGGTGGTCCCCTTCGGCGCGCAGTCTGCGCAGGACCGCCCAGTGCAGTCCCAGGCCCGCTCGTCCGAGCCCGATGATCAGTGTCCGCTCCATGCCGGTACGGCTCCTCTCAGCGGTCCCGGTACGCCACACGTGCGGTGAGGTCCATCAGCTCGGTGCGCCAGCGAGGGACCAGGGGGGCGCCGGCCACGGCCTCGCGGGCCCGGGCGACCAGACCGGCGATGTGCTCCTCGACCTCGTCGGCGACACCGGTCGAGACGAGCAGGCCGCGCATCAGGGCCGCGCCGCCTTGCCCCGCCGGCGCGGAGGCGAGGTCTTTGATCCGCTGGTCGCGGCGCACAGCGAGGCTCAGCAGGTAGCTCATCTTGAACCGGTCCAGGTCGAGACCGGTGGGCTTGCCGGTGTCCTCGGCGTCACCGAAGGCGTCGAGAAGGTCGTCCCTGAGCTGGAACGCCTCTCCCAGCGGCAGGCCGTACCCCTCGAAGACTTCGGCGAGATCGGGCCGTCCGGCGAGCGCGGCCCCGAGCTGGAGGGGCCGGTGGATGGTGTAGCGGCCCGACTTGCAGACCGCGATCCAGCGGGAGAGCTCGGGATCGGCCACGCCCTCGGCGGCCACGGCGATGTCGAGGTACTGGCCGACGGTGACCTCGATCCTGGTCTCGTCCCAGACCGCCCGCGCCTCCTCGGGCAGGGCGCGCGTGAGCCGGTCGGCGTAGACGTGTGCGAGGTCGGCGGCGAGGTTGGCGACACCCTCCCCGAAGCGGCGGGGCTCGCCGCGCAGCAGACGCGCCCGGTGGTCCTCGGCGTGCCGTTCGTGGGCCGTGACGGCGCCGCGCCGCAGCGGAGAGTCGTCGAGCACGTCGTCGCGCAACAGGGCGAAGCTGTGCAGGAGTTCGAGGGCGGCGGCGGCGTCCACGGCCCGCGGGTCGGCGGGGTCGCCCCCGGCTGAGAGGTGACCGAGGAGGCAGAAGCGCGGGCGCAGCAGCTTGCCCTTGGCGGTGGTGATGGCGGTCACGGTGTCGACGAACGCGGCGCAGCGCGGGTCGACGGCGCTCCAGCGCGCGCTCTCCTCGGCGAGGACGGTGTGGATGCGCTGCCGGACGGCCTCCAGCGACCGGGTCAGGACGTCTTCTTCGCTCACGTGGTGCCTTTCAGTTGTGAAGGCAGTCCGAACACGATGTCCTCGGTGGCCGCCCGCTCGACCTCGACCCTGCGGTAGCCGAGCGCGGCGAGCCGGCGCAGCAGGCCGTCGACGAGGGAGCCGGGGGCGCTGGCGCCGGCGCTGACGCCGACCGAGTCCACTCCGGCGAGCCAGCTCTCGTCGAGGTCGTCGAGGCCGGGGACGAGATGGGCGGGGGTGCCGGCGTTGCGGGCGACCTCCACCATGCGCACCGAGTTGCTGGAGTTGGCGGAGCCGACGACGAGCACCAGACCGGTGCGGGCCGCGACGGCCTTGACCGCGTTCTGGCGGTTCTGGCTGGCGTAGCAGATGTCGTCGCTGCCGGGACCGCGCAGATCGTCGAACCGCTCCCGCATCGCCTCGACGATCTCCCTGGTCTCGTCCAGGGCGAGGGTGGTCTGCGTGAGGTAGGCGACCGGCGCGTCGCGGGGCAGGTCCAGGGCGTGCACCTCGTCGACCGTGCCGACGACGAGAGTGCGCTCGGGCGCCTCGCCGTAGGTACCCTCGACCTCCTCGTGCTCGGCATGGCCGATGAGGAGGATCGTGCGGCGCTCCTCGGCGAACCGCCGGGACTCCTGGTGCACCTTGGAGACGAGCGGGCAGGTGGCGTCGATCACCTGGAGCTCCCGGCCCGCTGCGCCCCGGCGCACGGCGGGGGAGACGCCGTGGGCGGAGAAGACGCAGACCGCGCCGACCGGCACCTCCTCCTCGGAGTCCACGAACCGCGCGCCGCGGGTCTCCAGGTCGTGCACCACGTGTTCGTTGTGGACGATCTGCTTGCGTACGTAGACGGGAGGGCCGAAGCGTTCCAGCGCGGCCTCGACGATGTCGATGGCCCGTTGCACGCCGGCGCAGAAACTACGGGGCTCGGCGAGAACCACGGTTTTCCCGTCGAGTCCCGTTCTCCCGCGAGGTCCCATTGAATTTTCCAAGTTCTTGAAATGGTCCTGCGATTTCAAGGAGAGCACATCCTCTGTCGCCCGCTGTCGGACACAGAAAACCTGCGGTGAGTGAAGCGATGTGTCAAGCGCCAGGCCCTCCCAGGGCGCCGGAAGGGTAGTCCAACGGCCTTCGCGTACCCCCTCTGACCTGCTCGTTCGTTGCTCCACAACCTAGGTATGACTGATGTTTGCCAGATCCCCGTGCCCGGCGCTGACAAGGGTTTGCCATTGCCGCTGGAGAAAAGAGCGGCTTAGCTGCGGACATCCCTATTCCCGCCCGGCACACGGAGGATTACTGCGTGATCTCCCCCACCCGGAGCACCGATCGAAACGGGGAACCGGAAACTGAACACCCGGTTCCATTTTTCACCCAGGCCGGCACCTTCACCGACTGTTGGCCCGACATCAACCGCCATCTCGACGAGATGTTCGACCGCGGTAAGTATTCCCACGGCCGGCAGGTCGCCGAACTGGAGAAAGCGCTCGCCGAATACACCGGAGCCCGGCACGTCGTGGCGGTGAACAGCGGGACGGACGCGCTCGTCCTGCTGCTGCGCGCCTGTGGCGTCGGCCCCGGCGACGAGGTCGTCGTGCCGGCCTTCAGCTTCGTCGCCTCGGCCTCCTCCGTGGCGCTGGCCCGTGCCACGCCCGTGTTCGCCGACATCGATCCGGACACCTACTCACTGGACCCGGCGTCCGCCGAGGCTGCCCTCACGCCGCGCACCCGGGCGATCATGCCGGTGCACCTGTTCTGGCAGCTCGCGGACATGGGAGCGCTCGGCGCCCTGGCCGAGCGGCACGGGCTGAAAGTGGTGGAGGACAGCGCGGAGGCGATCGGCATGCGCCGCGCGGGCGTCCACGCCGGGCTGCTCGGCGACGGCGGTGTGCTGTCGTTCTTCCCCACCAAGACCCTGGGCGCGCTGGGCGACGCCGGCGCCGTCCTGACGGACGACCCGGAGATCGCGGAACAGGTGGCGATCCTGCGCCACCACGGCCGCATGGGGCGCACGGTGGACCACATCGCCGGCATCTCCAACCTCTCGGGAGCCTCGGGCACCAACAGCAAGATGGACGACATCCAGGCCTGTGTCCTGCTCGGCAAACTGCCCCGGCTGGACGCGGCGATCACCCGGCGCGCGGAGCTGGCGGCGGCCTACACCGAACTGCTGAGCGACGTACCGGGTGTCCTGCGGCTGCCCACCGTGGCCGAACGGGACGTGCCGGCGAACCCGGTCTTCTACGTGTACGTCATCGAGGCCGAGCGGCGCGACGCCCTGGTGGAACACCTCACCCGCGAAGGCGTCGGCACCGAGGTCTACTACCCGACACCGCTGCACCTGCAGCCCTGCTTCGCCGCACTCGGCCACCGCCGGGGCGACTTCCCGCACGCGGAGGCCGCCTGCGAACGCACCGTCGCGCTTCCCTTCCACCCCGACCTCGGCCTCGACGACGTGCACCGGGTGTGCGAGGCCGTCCGCCGCTTCTACACGGGGGTCGCGTCATGAGGACTCTGCCCTTCTTCCCTCCCGACCTCTTCGAGGAGGACCGCGAGGCGCTGCTGACAGCCGTGTACGAGCTGGGCACGGGCCCCGGCCAGCGGTTCATCCTCGGCGAGCGCACCGCCCAGCTGGAGGAGGCGCTGCGCGAGGAGACCGGCGCCGGCCACGTCATCGCCTGCGCCAGCGGCACCGGCGCGCTGGAGCTGTCCGTGCGTGCGCTCGGCATCGGCCCGGGCGACGAGGTGATCGTGCCGGCCTTCTGCTGCCAGCCGGTGGCCAGCTCGGTGGCGAACACGGGCGCCACCCCGGTCTTCGCCGATGTCGACCCCTGGACCATGGTGCTGGACCCCGACGCGACGAGATCGCTGATCACCGAACGCACCAAGGCGCTGATGCCGGCCCACGTCTTCTCGATCATGGCGGACATGGAGCGGCTCAGAGCCATCGCCCGCGAGCACGGCCTCGCGCTGATCGAGGACGCCGCCGTCGCCCAGGGCGCCGTCCTGGACGGCCGGCCCGCCGGCCGCTGGGGCGACCTCGGGGTGTTCTCCTTCTTCCAGGTCAAGGCCTTCGGCACGGCCGGCGAGGGCGGGGTCGTCCTCACCGACGACCCCGAACTGGCCCGGGCCGTCCGGATGCTGCGCAACCACGGACAGGACGGCGTCCACCGCTTCCTGCACCACCGCATCGGCCAGAACAACCGCTTCGACGAGGTGCTCGCGGCCTTCCAACTGCACCGGCTGCCCGGCTTCCCGGACCGGCTGGAGCGCCGCGCGCGGATCGCCGACTACTACACCGAACGCTTCGGGCCGCTGCGCGAACGCGGCGTGCTCGCCCCGCCGCCCGGCCGCGACGGCCGCTGCTACTACGTCTACTCGCTGCTCGTCGACCGCCGCGAGGACCTGCGCGCCTACCTGACGGAACGGCAGATCGGCAGCCACATCTACTACCCCGTGCCGCTTCCCCGGCAGCCCGCCTTCGAGCCCTGGGCCGCCCCGGACGGCAAGTGGCCGGGTGCCGAACAGGCCTCCGCCCGCAACCTCGCCATCCCGATCTGGCCCCACCTGGCCGACGCCGAGGTGGAGTTCATCGCCGACACGGTCTGCGAGTTCTACGCATGAGCACGCGAGCGGAGTCCAGGGAGACCCTCATGACGAGCTCACCGGCACAGCAGGAGTACGTCTTCGACCCGGTCTGGGAGAAGGAGACCGAGCGGCTGCGCACCAACGAGGCGATCTGGGACCCCGGCACCCTGGAACGGCTGGCCGCGCTCGGCGTCGGCCCCGGCTGGAACTGCCTGGAGATCGGCGCCGGTTCGGGCTCGGTGGCGCGCTGGCTCGCCGACCGGGTGGGCCCCACGGGCCGCGTCCTGGCCACCGACCTCCAGACCGAGCGGCTGGGCGCGCTGGCCCGGCTGCCCCAGGTCGAGGTCGTCCGGCACGACCTGCGGACGGAGGAACTGCCCGAGGCCGCCTTCGACCTCGTGCACTCCCGCATGGTGCTCCAGCACCTGCCCGACCGGGCCGCCGCCGTGGCCCGCATGGTGCGCGCGCTGCGCCCCGGCGGACTGCTGTTCCTGGAGGACACCGACTCCTCCACGCTCTTTCGCTCCTTCCTGTCCGAGGACTTCCTCCAGGACGTCCGCGCCGCGGGGTACGGGCTGATGCGCGAGTCGGGCCACGACCCGCGCGGCGGGCACGTCGATCTCCGGCTGGTCCTGGACGCCGGTCTGGAAGCGACGGCCGAGGGCCGGGCGGTGATGGTGCGCGGCGGTTCCGACCAGGCCCGGCACTACATGCTGTGGCTGGAGTTCATGCGACCGCGCATCGTGGCCGCCGGACTGCTGGACGACACCCGGATCGACGCGGCCCTGGCCGAGATGGCCGACCCGGCCCACCACTGGCTGAGCCAGGTGCTGATCAGCACGGTCGGCCGCCGGACCGGCACGGCGGAGCCGGGGCGATGACGGCGGCCACCTCGGCGAGTCCGCGCCCGGGACTGCGGGAACGGGCGGGCGCGTACGCCAAGCTGGCGAAGCTCTCGTTCTTCGACTACTACCTCTGCGTCTTCGTGGTCCTGGCGCTGCTGCCCACCGCCGCCTGGCAGGAGCAGCGCACCTGGTGGGTGCTGGTGCTGTTCGACGCGGGCTGGGTCGGCGTCGTGGCGGCCACGGTCGCCCTGGACGACGTCACCGGGCTGCGCGACGGCAGCGACGCCCGCAACTACGACCCGCGCCAGGCGCTGCGGGCCCGGGACCGCAAACCGCTGCTCGACGGCCGGCTCACCCTGCGGCAGGCGCTGCGCTTCGGCTGGGCCTGCGCCGTCGGGGGCAGCGCGCTGTGGGCGCTCACCGCGCTGGTCGCACCGTACCGGCCCTGGTGGGCGCTGGTGGCCGCCGGCTTCTCGGCGGTCATCAGCGTGCAGTACTCCTACGGCCTCAAACTCAGCTACCGGGGCGGTCAGGAAGCGGTCATCTGGCTGAGTACCGGGCTGTGTGTCCTGATCCCCTTCGCCCTGCTGAACGGCGAGATGACCGGCGCGGCCTGGCTGGAGTGCTTCCTGTTCGGGCTGTGGAGCCTGATGGTCTCGGTCTACTCCAACATCAACGACGTGGACGGCGACCGGGAGGCCGGCCGCCGCAACCTCGCCACGAGCGTCTCCCCGGGCGTCTACCGGGGTTTCATCGCCGGGCTCTCGCTCGCCGAGACCGGCGCGATCGTCCTCGCCGCGGCGGTCGGCGCGGTGCCGTGGTGGTTCTGCGCGTTCCTGCTGCCCGTGGTGGTGATGCGCGCCCGCCAGGCGCGCGCCGGGCTCGTCCTGGGTGAGGTGCTGTCCGCCCGCAGACAAGGCGTCACCACCCACCGCTGGGGTGTCGTCCTCCTGGTCGCGGCGAACCTGGTTCTCGTGCACAACGGCTGAAAGGGCACACCATGTCCCAATCGATCAACGGCGGCGCCCCTCGGCGCACGGGCCGTCGCGTGGCGGTGGTCGGCCAAGGGTACGTGGGCCTGCCCCTGGCCGTCCGGGCAGGGGAGGCGGGCCACACGGTCGTGGGCTACGACGTGGACGCCGCCCGCATCGACCGGCTGCGTTCGGGTGAGTCCTACGTGGAGGACGTGGACGAGCGGCGGCTGGCCAAAGTGCTCGAATCGGGGGCCTACCACCCCACGACCGACCCCGGCGAACTCGCCGGCTTCGACGTCGCCGTCGTCACCGTGCCCACCCCACTGCTGGACGACGTCCCCGACCTGACCTGCATCGAGGAGGCCGCGCTGACGCTGGCCGCGCATCTGCGGCCGGGCACGCTGGTCGTCCTGGAGTCCACCACGTACCCGGGCACCACCGAGGACGTCTTCGGGGCGCTGCTGGAGAAGGGGAGCGGGCTGCGCCCCGGATCCGACTTCCACCTCGGCTACAGCCCCGAGCGCATCGATCCCGGCAACCAGCGCTGGACCCTGGAGACCACACCCAAGATCGTCTCGGGCGTGGACGCCGCGTCCCTGCGCCGGGTCGCGGAGTTCTACGGCACGGTGGTGGAGCGGACCGTGCCGGTGCGGGACCCGAAGACCGCCGAGCTGGCCAAGCTCCTGGAGAACACCTACCGGCACGTCAACATCGCGCTCGTCAACGAGATGGCGGTGATCGCGCGCGAACTCGGCGTGGACGCCTGGGAGGCCATCGACGCGGCCTCCTCCAAACCGTTCGGCTTCATGCCCTTCACCCCGGGCCCCGGGGTGGGCGGCCACTGCCTGCCGGTCGACCCGCGCTATCTCTCCTGGCGGGTGGAGCGCCAGCTGGGCCGCCGGTTCCGGTTCGTCGACCTCGCCAACGACGTCAACAGCCAGATGCCGCACTACGTGGTGCAGCGTCTGGTCGAGGCGCTCAACCAGCTCCAGCGCCCGGCGAACGGCTCACGGGTGCTGCTGCTGGGGCTGGCGTACAAGCGCAACAGCGGTGACGCCCGGGAGTCGCCGGCGCTGCGGGTCGCGGAGCTGCTGCTGCGCACCGGCGCGCAGGTGCACGCGGTGGACCCGCACGTCCGGGAGACCGCGCCCCTGGACGCCCGGGTGCGCAGGGTGGAGCTGACCGAGGCGGAGGTGGCCGCCGCGGACGCGGTGGTGCTGCTCACCGATCACGACGACTTCGACTACGACGTGGTGCTGCGCGGGGCGCGGCACATCCTGGACTGCCGGCGGCGGCTGCGGCCGGCGGCCAACGTCGAGATCCTCTGATGGCGGAGGTCCCCGGAGGCTTCGCGCGGCAGGTGTGGCGCGACCTGTCCCTGTCCGCCGTCGTCGCCGGGGCCGTCGCCGTCGTGGTCTCGTTCGCGGGTCCGCTGACCATCGTGGTGCAGGCCGCGCACGCGGGGGGACTGGACGAGGACCAGCTCTCCTCGTGGATCTGGGCGATCGCCGTGGGCAGCGGCGTGCTCGGGCTCGGCTTGAGCGTGCGCCACCGTGCGCCGGTCGTGGCGGCCTGGTCGACGCCGGGGGCGGCGCTGCTGGTCTCGCAACTGGACGACATGCCGTACGCGACGGCGATCGGGGCCTACCTGGCGGCAGCCGCGCTCACCGTGCTGGTGGGCGTGACGGGATGGTTCGACGCGCTGATGCGGCGTATCCCCGCCGCCGTCGTCTCCGCCGTGCTGGCCGGGATTCTCCTGCGGTTCGGCCTGGACGCCTTCCGGGCGCTGGAGGACGCCCCCGCCGTCGCCGGGGTGATGGTGGCGGGGTACGTCGTCCTCCAGCGGGTGGCGCCCCGGTACGCCATCGCGGCGCCGCTCGCCGCGGCCGTGGCGGTCGCGGCCGGCACCGGCACGCTGTCCCTGGGAGACGTGCACCTGTCCCTGGCCACCCCGGAGTTCACCGCGCCCGCGTGGCCGGGCGACACGCTGGTGAGCCTGGCGATGCCGCTGTTCCTGGTCACGATGTCGGCGCAGAACGCGCCGGGCGTGGGGGTGCTCCGGGAGGCGGGGTACGCGGTGCCCTCGGGCCTGCTGGTGCGGGACACGGGCGTGGCGTCCGCTGTCTTCGCACCGTTCGGCGCGCACGCGCTCAACCTCGGTGCGATCACCGCGGCGATCTGCGCGGGGCCGGACGCGCACGAGGACCGTGGCCGCCGGTACGTGGCCGGAATGAGCTGTGGAGTGCTTTACATCGTTGTCGGCCTGTTCGGGACGACGGTCGCGGGCCTGTTCGCCGCGCTGCCGCCGGCCCTGATCTCGGCGGCGGCGGGTGTCGCCCTGCTCGGCGCTCTCGGCGGGAGCCTGTCGGGGGCATTCACCGAGGTGCGCGACCGTACCGCCGTGCTCGTCGCGTTTCTCACCACCGCCTCCGGAATCACCCTGCTGGGACTCGGGGCGGCTTTCTGGGGCCTCGTCCTCGGGACGGTCTGCCTGCCGGTGCTGAGGAGGGCGCGGCGGCGAACGAATTCGGCCGGAGATCCTGTACGGCGTGAATAGGCCAAACAGTTGACCGGGAAATGCCCTGAGGAGTTTTGGCCTTAGGATTTCCCTTGAAGTTCAAGCAAGGTAACGAACGGGGGTTGTCGTGCCAAGCGATGGAATTCAATCATCTCGACGTGAAGAATCCATGACGGGGCGACCCCGGTGACGGCCGGGGCGCTCGGCGCCGGCGAACTGGGCGCGCAACTGATCACCGACACACCGTCCTGGGCGCCCAGCCACCGCACCACGCTGGTGGGACGCGACCTGGAGATCCTCACCCTCTCCGCCCAACTCGGCCGGGAGACGCACCGGCTGATCACCCTGACCGGCCCCGGCGGTGTCGGCAAGAGCCGGCTGGCGTGTGCGGCCGTGGCCGACGCCACGATCGCCCGCGTCGCCTACCTCGACCTGCACGAGACCGTCGGCGGCGACGGTCTCGCACAGGCCCTGGCCGCACGCCTGCCCGACGAGCCGAGCCTCCTGGTCCTCGACGGCTTCGAACAGGCCGCCGCCGCCACCGCCGCCGCCGTCGACACGCTGCTGGGCGATTTCCCCCGGCTACGTGTCCTCACCACCAGCCGCCGGCCGCTGCGGCTGTACGGGGAGCGGCTCTTCTCCGTGCTCCCGCTGTCGACCCCGAGCCCGCCCTACCGGCAGGACGTCCCGGAGCTTCAGGACCACGCCGCGGTGGAGCTGTTCGTCGACCGGGCCCGGGCGATCGACCCGTCGTTCGCCCTGACCGCGCAGAACGCCAGGGCGGTCGCGGAGATCTGCACCCGCATGGACGGGCTGCCGCTGGCGATCGAGCTGGTCGCCGAGAAGCTGCGGCTCTTCCCGGTGGAGAGCCTGCTGGCTCGGCTGCGCGAGGGCCGGCCGGTGCTCGGCGGCGACCACGCCGCGCGCTCACCCCGGCACCGCAGTGTCCGCACCATCACCGAACACAGCTTCCGGCTGCTCGACGACGAGCAGCGCGCGCTGATCTGCTTGCTCTCGGTCTTCACCGGCAGCATGGACCTCACCACCATCGAGGAGTTCTCGGGCCTTCCCGCGCACCGGACGGAGCAGGTGGTCGAGGCCCTCGTCTGCCACCACCTGCTGCGGGTGACACCGAGCGGCGGGGAACTGCGGCTGACGATGTTCAACACCGTCCGCGAGTTCTGCATGGAGCGGCTGACGGCGACGGGCGGGCTGCCGGAGGCCCGGCGCCGGTACGCGGAGCACTTCCTCGCGCTGGCCCTGGAGGCCGAGAACTGGCTGACGGGCCCGCAACAGGCGCAGTGGCTGCGCCGGCTGGCCCCGCTGCACGAGGACCTGCTGGCCGCGCTGACCTGCCTGGAGGCGAGCGGCCGGCGGACGGACGCCGCGCGTGCCGCTCTCGCCCTGTACCCCTTCTGGCTGGTGCGCGGTCATCTCGCCCTCGGCGAGCAGTGGCTGGCCAAGGCGTCGGCGGAGTTCCTCTCCGGCCCCGGGCAGGAGCACCTGGCCGCGCGGGCCGAGTCGGCGCGCGGCCGGCTGGCGCTGGTCCGCGGCGACGTACGGCTGGCGGCGGACTGCCTGCGGCACGCGGCCCAGGCCTTCCACGAGGCCGGCGACACCGTCCACGAGCAGGCGGCGCTCGCCCGGCTCGCGGTCAGCCGCCGGCCTGCGGGGCCCGCGGCCGTGCGCAAGGTCGCGGTGCACCTGCTCGACGCGGCGGCCCAGGAGCGGGCGGGCGTGGAGGTGGCGGACGCCGCGCTGGAGCTCGCCGCCGGCAGCCGGCTCGTCGACGCCAAGCTCTCCGCCGATCTGCTGGAGACGGCGAACGCGTCGTTCGTACGGGCCCGGGACGTCCGGGGCGAGGGGCTGGTGCTGGCCCTGCGCGGCGTGCTGGCCGACTCGCGGGGCGACCAGGAACTGGCGGAGCGGCTGCTGTGGGAGAGCCTGTACCGGCTGCGGGCCGTCGGGGAGCACACCATGCTGCCCACCGTCCTGGAGAGGCACGCGCTGCATGTGTGGCGAAGGCTGCCGCGGCAGGGGCACCGGGTGGCGCGTCTGCTCGCCGCCGCGTCCGCCCTCCGGGAGGCGACCGGTGCCCGCCCGCTGCTCCTCGCCGGCGACGCCGCCGCGGTGCGCGACGCGCGTCGGCTGCTGTCCGGACCCGAGTACGAGGCGGCCTGGCGGGAAGGGCGGGCGCTCTCCGCCGACGCCGCCGCGGACGAGGCGCTCGCCGTCGGCCCGCCCGCCCCCGAGCCCGCCTCGGCGGTCTCCCGCCCTGTACAGCTCACGGCCCGCCAGTACGAGGTGGCCATGCTCGTCAGCCAGGGCCTGACCAACCGTCAGATCTCCCAGCAGTTACGGCTCTCCGAATGGACCGTGGTCAACCACGTCCGCCAGGTCATGCGCCGCCTCGACGTCCCCTCCCGCATCCACGTCGCCCAATGGGTCATGGGCCGCCAGCACCGCAACGGCCTGGGCACGGCGACGGAGTGACCGGCGGCGGCCCCCGCACCGGCCGTCCTCTCAGCGCCCCGTCGGCACCCGCCCCAGTTTCTCCGGATTGCGCACGGCGCGGACAGCCGTGATGCGGGGGTGGCCGTCGGTCACGCCGATGTCCGCGACGACCACGGCGAACACGCCGGACGGGCTGGACAGGACGGCGGCGGGTGCGCCGTCGTACTGATCGTGGAGGTGGACCACCAGCCCCGCCGGATAGCGGCCCGCCGTGGACGCGAAGTACTCGGCGATGGCGGCGGCGCCGTGCAGAGGGACGCGCGGGGTCTCCGCGTGGCCGTTGCCGTCCGCCCACATCGTCACGTCGGGGGCCAGTACCGCCATCAGCGCCTTCACGTCGCCGTCGAGGCAGGCCGCGAGGAAGCGTTCGGTGATCTCGCGGGCCTGCCGGCGGTCCGGTTCGAAGCGCCGGTGCCGCAGCCGCACATGGCGCCGGGCCCGGCTGCCGAGCTGCCGTACCGCCGTCTCGCTGCGGCCGACCGCCTCGGCGACCTCGGGGAAGCCGAAGCCGAACACCTCGTGCAGCACGAACACGGCCCGCTCCAGCGGCGACAGCGCCTCCATCATCACCAGGACCGCCATGCTCAGCGACTCCCCCAGCAGCGAGGACTCCATCGCGACGTCGGACGACACCAGCAGGGGCTCCGGCAGCCAGGGCCCCACGTACTCCTCGCGCCGCGCCCGGCTGCGCCGCATCTGGTCGATGGCGGTACGGGTGACGGCCCGCACCAGATACCCGCGCGGATCGGCGACGGCGTCCCGGTCGACGCGCTGCCAGCGCAGCCAGGTCTCCTGGACGACGTCCTCGGCGTCGGCGACGGTCCCGAGCATGCGGTACGAGATGCCGAACATCAGCTGCCGGTAGCGTTCGAACGGATCCGAAGTACCGGAACGCTCGAAGACGGCTGTCGCCTCGGCCATGACTCCCCGTTCCCTCAGGATCGGCGCTTGTCGCGATCGCTCGCCAACTGCCCCGCCGAGTCTACAATCATGGTTTTCAGCAGCTCGTACCGAATCTTGCCGTTCTCGTTGCGCGGCAGCTCCGGGGAGACCTCCAGCAGCCGCGTCGGCAGGTACCACCGAGTCATGCCGCGTTCGACGAGGATGCCCACCAGCTCCGGCAGCGTCGGGCAGCGCTCCCCGTCGGCCACCACCACGGCGCACGAACTCTCGTTCCCGGCCTCGTCCTCGTAGCCGACCAGCACCACCTCCCGCACCCCGGGATGGCGCAGGATCTCCTGCTCGACCTCGGCCACCGGGATCATGAACGTGGCGCCGACCCGCCGGCTCGCCCGCCCGGCGAAGCGCACACCGCCCCGGCCGTCCTCGCGAACCAGGTCCCCGGTGTCCAGCCACCCGTCGTCGTGCCGCCACGTCTCGTGGAACGGCTCCCCGGAGCCCGGCTGCCAGAACCCGACGGTCAGCGAGGCTCCCCGGACCAGCAGCCGGTGGACGCCGTCGCCGCCGGGGGCCGGCAGCAGGCGCATCTCCAGGCCCGGCAGGGGCGAGCCGTCGCTCTTGGCGGCCCAGTCACAAGGGTCGTCCTCACGGGTCCGCATGCCCATGCCCGCCTCGGTCATGCCCCAGCACGAGCGCACCGGGACCCGCAGTTCGTCGTGGATCGCCCGGGCGAGATCCGCCCGCACCGGGGCGGCGCCGGTCATCACGAACCGCAGCGAGGGCAGCGAGCGGGGGCGTCGGCGCTGCTCCTGGAGGAGCTGCTGGGCGAAGGCGGGGGCGAGGAAGGTCTGGGTGACCGAGGCCGCCGACAGGAGTTCCAGATACCGTTCCGGCGCCCACACGTCCTGGTAGGCGCCGGTGCCACCGGCGAGGATCGGCCCCCACACGCAGTACAGCAGGCCCGCGGGACCCGTGATCGGGTGCGGGGTGCTGAACACCTCGCGCGCGGCCCAGCCCCGCTCGACCGGCCCGGCCCCCGCCCCGGTGCCCGCGTACAGGGTGTTCTCCGTGTGCAGCACCGCCTTGCGCTCCCCGGAGGTGCCGGAGGTGAACAGCAGCATGCAGACCCGGTCGAGGGCCTCCCCGGTCGGCAGGCGCGGCGCGGCGAACCGTTCCTCGTGCGGGGTGCGCAGGAAGTGCTCACGGAAGTCGACCGCCCACGGCGGGACCCGCTCCCCGTGGACGACGCAGTGACGCAGCGAGGGGAGCCGGGCGGAGATCTCTTCCAGCGCGGCCACGCAGTCGTAGCCCTCCCAGGTGTCCACGACCACGCACACCTGGGCGCGGGCCGCCCCCAGCATGCGCTCCAGCTCCATGGCGCGCAGCGTGGGCAGCAGGGGGACGGCGATCGCTCCGGTCCAGCAGCAGGCGAGGGCGAGGGCCGCCACCTCCCACCAGTTGGGCAGCTGGAACGCGACACGGTCGCCGCGCCGCACCCCGAGGGAGTGCAGCGCGGCGGCGAACCGCCGGACGTGGAACGTCAGTTCGGCGTAGCACACGGTGGTGGTGCGGCCGTCCTGCACGCCGTAGACGACGATCGCCGGGTCGTCGGGGCGCGCGGCGGCGGCCCGGAACAGATCGTGCAGGACGGAGGTGTCCCGCCACCATCCGTGCTCGCGGAACCGCTCGGCGACGTCCCCCGGCACCCGCAGCCCGGCGGCGGCCTCCATGGACCAGGGGTTTTCGACGAGCGGCTCGGTCATGGACGGATCTCCCCCTCGGAGATCCCCGCCGCCCGCGGCGCGCTGACGATCTCGGGGGCCGGGTCGGCCGCGTCCGTCACGTACGCCACCCCCCATGCCTCCTTCTGGAGGAAGTGCAGCCCCAGGGTGCTGACCCCGACCACCTGCTCGACGATCCGCCCGCTCTCGATGCGCACGGTGTGCTGCTCGATGCTGGAGCCGCGCTCGCCGGTGGGCGCGTTGCCGAAGTACTGGCCGGTGTTGTGCCAGTGCAGGGTGAACCGGAAAGCCGCCCGGGTGCCGTCGGCGCTGTAGAACTCGTCGTGCAGCACGGCGCGGATACCGGGGTGGGCGCGGTGGATCTCCTGGCAGAATTTCAGCAGGAATTCCACACCCTTCACCCCCCAGACGGTGGGCGCGTACATCGTGACATCCGGGGCGTACAACTTCTCCAGCGCAGCCCAGTCCTGATCGCCGAGCGCCGTGATGTAACGCTGGATGACAGTCTTTTCCGACATGGGAATTCCTCCTCGGGAACAGTGTGAAAAACAGGAATGCCGAGATCCGGGAAAGCGGGTGATTCCGCCGGTCCTCCTAATCCGCGGCCCGGGCCACGTTCGCCCCGGCGCGCGGCTCGGCGGACGCGTCCGGCTCCGGCCGGGGGGCCGGCGGCAGGAGCAGCGCGAGGGCGGCGGCGACGACGGCCACGGCGACCGTGAGGAACAGGGCGTAGCGCACCGCGTCGGTGAGACCGTCGGCGTACACCGCGTCCGCGAGCCGGCCGGCCTGCTGCCGCACCTCCTCGGGCACGCCCTCGGCGGCGAGCCGGTTCTGCAGCAGCGCGCCGACGGCCGCCGCGCCGACGACGGCGCCGATCTGCCGGAAGGTGGTGAACATGCCGGAGGCGACGCCGGTCAGCTTCGGCGGGATGTCCTGCATCGCGAGGGTGCTGGTGGGCGCGAAGACCAGGCCCATGCCGAGGCCGAACACGACCTGGCCGGGGACGATCGCCCACACACTGGAGTCGGACCGGGCCATGACCGCCGTCAGGGCGATCCCCGCGCCGAAGATCAGCAGCCCGGGGACGAGGAGCTTGCGGCCGCCCAGCCTGCCGACCGCGTTGCCCGCGACGGGCGCCACGAAAAGCGACACCAGCGGCCCCGGCACGAGGGCGAGGCCGGCCTCACCCGCGGAGAGCCCGAGGGCGGACTGGAGATAGAGGGTGAGCGGCAGCAGCACACCGATGGAACCGAAGAGCAGCATCGCCCCGAGCGCCGCGGAGACGGTGAACCCGCGGCTGCGGAACAGCTCGAACGGGACCAGCGGACGGCGGTCCTGGCGGGCCCGCTGGTGCAGCGCGAACAGCCCGAGGAGCACCACGCCCAGCACCAGGACCAGCGGGATGCTGAGGAAGGACTCGATGGTGCCCCAGTCGTAGCGCTCGCCCTCGATCAGCCCGTACACGATCAGGGCGAGGCCGGCCGTGGACAGCACGGCGCCCGGCAGGTCCAGCGAGGTCTGCTGCCCGGTTCGGACGTCGGGCACCACGACGACCGCGCCCACGAGGGCCGCCAGGCCGATCGGGACGTTGATGAAGAAGATCCAGCGCCAGTCGAGGCCGGAGACCAGCACACCGCCGACGGTGGGTCCCGCGACGGTGGCCAGGCCCGCGACCGCGGACCACACGCCGAAGGCCGCCCCGCGGCGCTCCGCCGGGAAGACGGCGCTGATCAGGGCCAGGGTCTGCGGCATCATCACCGCGGCACCGAGCCCCTGGACCGCCCGCGCCGCGATCATCTGTCCCGGGGTGTCCACGATCCCGCACACCGCCGAGGCCACGGTGAACACGGCGAGCCCGGCGGTGAAGGCACGCTGCGCGCCGAACCGGTCGCCGAGCCGCCCGGAGAGCAGCAGCAGCGCGGCGAAGACCAGCATGTACGCGTTGGCGAACCAGAGGATGTCGTCCAGCGACGCGCCGAGCCCCGCGGCCATCTCCGGGATGGCGATCGTGACGATCGTCGTGTCCAGCAGCGTCATGAAGAAGCTCGCGCAGAGGACCGCCAGCACCAGCCAGGGGTTTCGCTGCCGTGCTTCGGGTACTTCCGTGCCCATCCCGTCGCCTCTCGTTCGTAGTCGTGTGAGGTGCTTCACCAGGACCGACGCAGCCGGGCGCGGAACTGTGACATGGGTGGGGCGGCGGATGCGCGGATCGCCCGGACGCGGGCCCGGGACTGCTCCGGATCCGGGCGGGTCCGTTCTCGTCGAGGATCGCCGGGCTCATGACGTCTCAGCGGACGGCGAGGCCGCGCGTGCGCGCTGCCTCCGGCAGCCGGCCGGGGCGATGAACACGGGGAACCCCTGGAGCCGTGTGCGGCGGGGACGCGGGGGAACCGGGCGTCAGACGAGCGGTGCGGGGACGGCCTCGACGACGCCGCTCGGGGAGCGGGTGGGCAGGATCCGGGTCAGGGTGAAGCCCGCCGCCGCGAGGAGTTGCCGGAATTCGCCGGCCGTGCGTTCCCTGCCGCCGCTGAGCACCATCATGTTGAGGTCGATGACCTTGCTGGGGGAGAACCCGTCGCCGTCCGGGACGACCGTGTCCACGACGAGCAGACGCGCGCCGTCGCCCATGGCCCGACGGCAGGACTTGAGGATCTCGACGGCGGCGGCGTCGTCCCAGTCGTGCAGAACCCACTTCATCGTGTAGAGGTCGCCCCCCTCCGGGACCTTCTCGAAGAAGTCGCCGCCCACGAGTTCGCACCGCTCCGAGAGCCCCGCCGCCTCGATCCGCTCGCGCCCGTGCGCCACGACGTGCGGCAGGTCGAGGACGACGCCGTGCGACCCCGGGTGCGCGGTGAGGACGGCGGCGAGGAAGCCGCCCTCACCGCCGCCGACGTCCACGATCCGCCCGTAGGGGCTGAAGTCGTAGACGTCGAGGACGGCGTCCGCGACCATCGCCGTGAGCCCGGTCATCGCCCTGCCGAGGTGGGCGTTCATGGCGGGGGACTCCTCGAAGAACCGCCAGATCGGTTTTCCCACCGCCCGCTCGAAGACCGGCTCACCCGACCGCACGGACTCCGTCAGCAGTCCCCAGGCGGCGTGATGCGCCTCGCCCAACTCCATCTGCACGAAGGACGCGAGGGATCCGGGAACGTCCGAGCGCAGGGCGTCACCGAGAGGCGTGGTCGTGTAGCGGCCGTCCCTGTCGGAGCGCAGCACCCCCATGCCGGCCAGAGCACGCAGCAGCCGGGCCAGAGCGTGGGGATCGGTGCCGGTCGCGGTGGTCAACTCGGCTGCGGTGCGGGGCTCGTTCGCGAGGTGGTCGGCCAACTCCAGTTCGGCGGCGGCGTGAACGGCCCGCGCCGTCCAGAATCCGGTGACGATCTGGAACATTCCGTCGAAGTCGGGGTGGGTGTCGGGGTGTTGGGGGTGTGTGGTGGCGTCCATGGGGGCTCCGGGGG
>DATCQX010001187.1:0-2423 GCA_036569285.1 Streptomyces sp. | reverse complement strand
CCGCCACCTCAGGCTGGACCAGCACCTCAGCCTGAGCCGACTCCGCAGGCGCCTCCACTCCCCCGCCCTCAGTCACAACCTGCACCGAAGCCTCAGCCACGGTCTCCGCTACCGCCTGCGTCGGGGCCGCGAGTTGAGGTGCCGCGCCCCATGGAGCCGCCCCCTGCGGGGACGTCTGCGGGTCGAGGTGGTCGGGGCCGGGCGGCGTGGGGCGGGGTGCGTCGGCCGGGCCACGGTCCGCGAGGGAGCGGACGGGGCTGGCGGAGGCGTCGGGGATGGGCGGGCCGAGGTGGAGGGGACGGCGGGGGGTGATCGGCGGGATGGGGGTGGTCGGAGCGGTCCTGCGGGGACGGCTCATCGCCGGCCTCCGCACATCACCGAGTTCGACAGAACCGGTGTCCCGCCCACCGGTCTCGTGCGGCCCGGGCTCGTGCCCACCGACCGCTTCGCCACCGAGAGGCTCAGCGCCGACCGCGTCGACACCCACGGGCCCGACACCGTCCGCGCCGACACCCTCGACACCCACCTGCTCGCCCCCCACTACCTGAACCCCAGTCCCTCGTACATCAACCTGCGTATCCGAGCCGTACGCCCAGCTCTCCGGAACCCCCCCGACCCCCCCGTGCACGGTCTCCACGACCGGCTCCGGTGCGGGAGGGGCGACTTCGTTGCCCCAGGCGCTCTGGGCGCCCGGGAGGAGGAGGTCCTCGTCCTCGGCGGGGGTTTCCGGGAGGTACTCGTAGGTGGTGGGTGTGGGAACGCCCGGCCGGCTCACCGTGCCTGCGTTCTCCGGCAGCCCCTCGCCCGGGATCTGGCCGGTGTCGGTCATGCGTACCCCTCGCCCATCGGTTAGTGCTCCTACGACCAGCTCACCCGGAACGGCGCACCGACCGCCCCGCAGTGGAGAACGAGCCTGCGCGCCCAGCGGCACGAACGACCCGCCCGAAAAAGCGACAAAGCCATTCAGTGGCATTGTCCCGGTCATGGTCGTGTCGCGACAGGTTGCCCCGCGACGCCCCGCTGTGGACTGCGCCACGTTGCGCGGCCCTCCGGTTCGTGTCGTACCGCACGTGTCCAAAGCGGACGCGCTTTCCGGACATTGGCTGATGAACCGCCGGGTGCCGGAAAGCGGTACGACGATCGGCCAGCCTACCGCGCGCAGTACGACAACAGGATCACTGCCCGCGATCCGGAAGCACCCCGCTGAGCAGGAACGCGACGCTGCGCCGGCGCTCCGTCCAGGCCCGGGTGTCGAGTTGGACGGACTGGAGGAGGGAGCACTCGACGTGGTACCCGTGCTCGGTCAGATCGCGGCCGACGCGCTCGGCGGCGTCGCGGGTGAGGGCGTGGGTGACGATGCGTTCGGGACGCCGGTCGGCGACGGCGGAGACGACGGCGGGGCCGCCCCCGCCGATCCGGACGACGTCGGGTTCGGGGAGGTTCTCCAGGACGTGCGGCGCGGAGCCCCGGACGATCTGGAGCTGGACGCCGAGGTGCCGGGCGGTCGCGTCGGTGCGGGCGCAGGCGTCGATGTCCCGGTCGACGGCGAGGACGGCGGCGCCGGTGCGGGCCGCCTCCGTCGCGAAGGCGCCGGTGCCGCAGCCGATGTCCCAGACTAGGTCGCCCACGCGGGGGCCGAGGCGGGCGAGTTGGGCCGTCCGCAGCAGTTGGGACTCGCCCTCGCCGTGGCCGTCCGCGTACGCGTGCCCGCGGGGGCCGGTGGCCGGGTCGCGGCCCATGATCCACTCGCCCTGGCCGCCCGTCGTGACCGGGCCGCCGATGACGATGACGACGTTGGGGTCGCGCCAGCTGCGGTCGGCGGCCTTGTCCGACGACAGGACGCTCACGCGTTCGCGTTCGGTGCCGAGTTCCTCGCAGACGACGAACGTGCGGTGCACGCCCTCCAGGAGCAGGCCGAGTTCGGCGGGGCCGGCGCCCGGTGAGGTGAGGACGGCGACCTTGGTGTGGGCGCGGCAGACGTTCACCGCGCGGCGCAGGGTGCGGCGGTGGGCGACGACCACCTGGGCGTCGTCCCAGGGCATGCCTGCGCGGGCGAACGCCGCTGCGACCGAGGAGACGCCGGGGACGACCTCGACCTCCAGGCCGAACTCGGGGGCGCGCAGGGTGCGGACGACGCCGAAGAAGCCGGGGTCGCCGTCTGCGAGGACGACGGCCGTGCCCCGGTGGTGGCCTGCGATGCGGCGGGCGGCGAGGGCGACGCTGCCGAGGAGAATGCGTTCGGCGCCGGGCGGGACCTCGGGGAGCGCGAGGTGGTGGGGGGCGCCGGCGACGAGGGTGGCGGCGGTGAGGGCGGAGCGCGCCGCCGCGTTCAGGGGCGAGCCGTCCCAGCCGATCACCGTGACGCGGTCGGCCATCGTCGTCAGTCTCCCGGAAATTCACGCAGGCAGCAGGCTCCGTGAGGG
>DATCQX010001186.1:0-5808 GCA_036569285.1 Streptomyces sp. | reverse complement strand
CCCGAAGCCCCCCACCGCCCCCCTGGCCCTCCAGATAAACGCCCTCCAAGCCATGTCCCGGCAGGTGTTCGGGTTCCGGCTGGCGATGATCGCGCTGGCCGCGCCCGCCGCGTTGCTGAACGCCTCGCCGGGGGTGGGGGTGAGGCTCGTCGGGACGGCTGTCGTCGTCACGTTCATGGTGTCGTACGCGTTGTTGAGGGACTGGGAGCGGTTCGGGCCGTTGTTGTTGCGGCATCCGAGTCTGCTGGCCGTGGACACGCTGCTGGGGTCGTTGCTGCTGGTCTCCGCCGGGCCCGATACGACGCTCGCGTACGTCAGCGTGTGCACGCCGCTGCTCGCGGGGATCGTGTACGGCTGGCGGGGCGCCGCGTGTTTCGCCTCGTTGCAGGGGGTGATCCTGCTGCTCGTGTACACGACGCTGGAGGCCCGTTCGGGCGCCTCCGTCGCGGAGCGGCTGCTGCTGCCCGGGTTCTGTGTCATCACCGGCGCCCTGGGGTCGGCCCTGCGGGGGCTGATGCTGCGGTTCGGGGAGGCGACGGAGGCCCTCGCGGAGACTCGCGCGAGGCTCGCCGCGGCCGAGGCCGTCGCCGCCGAACGCGCCCGCCTCGCACGGGAGATGCACGACTCCCTCGCCAAGTCCCTGTACGGCGTGGCGCTCGCCGCGGAGGCACTGGCGGCCGGCGCGGACCAACCCGTGCGCGAACAGGCGAAGTCGATCGCCGCGGCGGCCCGGCAGGCGGCGGGCGAGTCCCGCGAACTCCTCACCGACCTGCGCGACAAAGAGGGCGAGGAACTGGACGTGCTCGACGAACTGGCCGCCCGCACAGCGGACTTCACCACCCGCACCGGCCTGCCCGCCACCTACCGCACCACCGGCGACCGCCTCACCGTCCCCGTACCCCCCGCCGTCGCCCGCGAGTTGCTCACCATCACCGCCGAGGCCCTCGACAACACCCACCGCCACGCGGACGCCACCCACGTCGAGGTCACCGCGGGCGTGGACGACGGTGTCCTGCGCGTCACCGTCCACGACGACGGCAAGGGTCTGCCGCCCGGCACCTCCCTGGACGCCCTGCGCGGGGCCGGGCGTTACGGGCTGCTCGGCATGACCGAGCGGGCGGCCGCGCTGGGGGCGCGGCTGAGTGTCGGGGCGGACGGGCAGGGCACCGAGGTACGCCTCGAACTCGACCTCGGGCCGGTATCTGGGCGTGAACTCCCTCCCCCAGTGGGACAGTTCGGACGAGGAGCAGCGCGATGACCCCCACCGGAAGGGCGCAGTGCATGAGAGTGCTCGTGGCCGACGACAACCCCGTGGTCCGCGCGGGCCTCACCGCGCTGCTGAACGGCGCCGACGACATCGACGTCGTCGCCCAGGCGGAGAACGGGCGTCAGGCGTGCGAACTCACCGAGCTCCACCGGCCCGACGTCGTCCTCCTCGACGTCCGCATGCCCGGTGTCGACGGGCTCGCCGCCCTGCCCCGGCTCGTGCCGTTCGCGCCCGTGCTCATGCTGACGTACAGCGGGGAGCCGGAGATCGTGCGCGGTGCGCTGCGGCTCGGGGCGCGCGGGTACCTCGTCCACGGGGAGTTCGGGGCCGGGCAGTTGCTGGACGCCGTCCGTGATGTCGTGCGGGGGCGGGCGCACTTGACGCCCACCGCTGCCACCGCGGTGCTGGAGGGGTACCAGTCCA
Source organism: Streptomyces sp. (assembly GCA_036569285.1). Taxonomy (GTDB): domain Bacteria; phylum Actinomycetota; class Actinomycetes; order Streptomycetales; family Streptomycetaceae; genus Streptomyces. The sequence goes on along the minus strand of DATCQX010001186.1, from coordinate 4,118 downwards.
GTGCTATTGCACACGACAATGGTCCGCCAAACCCTCATCTTGCAGGGACTTTTGGCAAACCGCTTTCGCGAGTGCAACCACTTGTGGGACAGTCTCTGTCAGGTAGGGGGAGGTTCCGGCTCAGTGCGAGGGAGGCGGAGATCATGGACCTCATCGTGTCCGGCATGTCGAACCATCAGATCGCCGCGGCCTGTTTCATCAGCGAGAAGACCGTCAAGAACCACATCAACCGGATCTTCGCCAAACTCCACAGCACCACCCGCGCCGAAGCCACCGCCCACTGGCTCGGCACCGCCCCGCCCCCCGTCCAGGGGGTGGGCTGACCATGCCGTCCCCCTCTTGGGCCCACCTTTGGGCCCCCGGACCCTCCCCTTCCTCTTCCCCCACCGCCTACACTCCCGCCGAACACGGACGAACCCCCCGTGCGACCGGAGGACAGACCCATGAACAAACTGCGGAACGACAAGGGCCAGACCGCGGTGGAGTACCTCGGGATCATCGCCGTGGTGGTGGCGATCGTGCTGGCGATCACGGGTACGGACATCGGGCAGACGATCTACAACGCCATCAAGACACAGATCGCCAACGTCACCGGAGGCTGACGCCACCCCGTAGACGCGGCGACACAGGGCAGGCCTTCCCCATCTACATCACGGTGGTGGCGGGCCTGCTCTTCCTCGCGTTCGCGTACCTCGCGGTCGGCCAGGCGGGAGCGAACAGGGGCGACGCCCAGGCCGCCGCGGACGCCGCCGCGCTGGCAGCGGCCCAGGAGACCCGGGACCAGCTCGCCGCGGACTGGGTGGACAACGTCCTCGACCCCACCAAGTGGGGCGACATCTTCAAAGGCGTCGGCGCGGTCGACGGCTGCTGGCGGGCGGAGCAGCTGGCCGCGGCGAACGACGCCACCGTGTCGTCCTGCGGCCCCGGATTCATGCGGTACACGGTCGAGTTGCAGACGAACAAGTCCGTCGGCGACTCCGTCGTACCCGGCACGGAGGACCACCACTCGAAGGCGCACGCCACAGCCGTCGTCGACTCCCTGTGCACCTTCGAGTTCGACCCGCTCCCCACCCCCACCCCGACACCCACACCTGACCCCACCCCTCCGGGAGACGGCGGGGAGATCCCGCCGGTTTCCCTTCCGGAACTCGACTGTGACGGTGTCAAGTGGCACCTGGACCCGCGGGATCTCCGGTTGCCGAAACCCCGGGACCTCTTCGACGTCCACCTGGTCGACTGACCCGCCCCAGACCTAAGGAAGCAGAGGCATGAGCATTCGGTTCACGACGAAGGCCCGCAGGGGGACGGTCGCTCTGACCCTCGCGGTCGGCCTTGCCCTCGGCGCGGCCGGATGCGGTGGGGGAGGGGGCGACGACAAGAAGCCGGACGCCACACCGTCCGTCGGGAGGACGACCGACGGCTCCAAGCCGAGCACGCAGGAAGGCGACTCGGAGCAGCCGATCGCCGAACTCAAGGGACCGACCGGCCTGTTGCTCCAGATCACCAGCGCGAAACGCGACTCGGGCGGCTTCGTCACGGTCAACGGCACGCTGAAGAACGACGGTGCCAAGACGGTGATCGTGCCCTCCCAACTCAGCGGGAACGAGACCGAGATCATCAGGAACGGCACGTCTCTCGGCGGAGCCACGCTCGTCGACTCCAAGGGCAAGAAGCGCTACTACGTGCTGCGTGACACCGACGGACGACCCCTGACGACGACCTCCCTGCCGTTGCTCAAGTCGGGTGAGGCCATCCCGGTCTTCATGCAGTTCCCGGCGCCCCCGGCCGCCACCACCGAAGTCGCCTTCCAACTGCCGATGTTCCCGACCGCCACGATCGGCATCTCCGGGTGAGGCCGCCGATGAGACACCCGCTCGCGGTGAAACACACGCTCACCCTCACCACCGCCCTCCTCCTCACCCTCCCCTTCACCACCCCCGCCCGAGCCGACGACCCCAGCCTCCCCCCCGGCACCGAACCCTCCGCCTCCGCCCCCGTCCAAGTCGACCCCAACGACCCCGACTTGAAGCTCCCGCAGGGCGGCACGCTGGCCGCGCCGAAGGTGTTGGACATCAAGCAGGTGGTGGAGGACCAGACGGGGGACGAGCGGAGGGAGGACACGAACGCGGATGTGAAGTTCGCGTTGCAGGCGGAGGTGCTGTTCGGCAAGGACAGTTCGAAGATCTCGCCGACGTCGAGGGCGCGGATCGCGGCCATCGCGGACGAGATCAAGAAGCAGAACGCGACCCGGATCAGAGTCTTCGGCTTCACGGACAACCTGGGCTCGGCGTCCCACGGCGACGTCCTCTCCCGCCAACGGGCCAACGCCGTCCAGGCGGTCCTGGACGACGAGTTGAACGACCCGAACCTCACCTTCGACGTCCGCGGCTACGGCGAGCAGTACCCCATCGCCGACAACTCCACGGAATCCGGCCGCAGGAAGAACCGCCGGGTGGAGATCACGTTCCCGAGGGAGGGCTGACGGCTCAACGCCCGGAGTGGTCGACGACGTTCCCGTTGGAGCAGTTGTTGACGTGGTCCCCGACCCAGTCCCCGAGGACGGGCACCACGGCGACCTCCTGCATACAGACGGCCCCAGCCGTGAAGTTCCAGTTGTCGGCCGCGCTCACCCCGTCCCCGAAGTTCGAGTCGCCGTCGGCCTGAGCCGGACCGGCGGCAAGAGCAAGGGCAGCGAGCGGCAGCACCGCAAAAACGATCTTCTTCATGCGTACGACAACGACGCCCCCACCCTCAGGACACGCCCACAACCTCCACCCGCACCCCGGGAACCACCCCCCACCCGGCCATCACCCCCGCCTCGGCCTCCAGCACATGCCGAGCCCGCACCCGAGGCAGCCCCAGCCGCCCGGGAACCATCGTCCGCACGGCCAGCACCCTCAAGTCCCGGGACAGATAGGCCACATCGATGGGCATCCGCATCCGGAAGGTGTGGATCCCGGAGGCCGGCGACAACAGCAGCGCCCCCTCGACGGCCGACCGCCCCAGGAGCCCCTTCGTCCGGGCCCGGTACGACGCGGCGATCTCCAGGGGAACCTCCGTCGGACCCGTCGCCGCCCTGACGACCAGCACACCCCGTCCGTCCCGCCAGCGCCCCACACCAACCACCTCCGCACCAGCGACATGGAGAGTCCCGTACCGGGATAGTAAGACTCCATGACCATCAGCCTCGGCGCCATCCTCCGCCCCCAACTCCCCCCGGAACGCCTGAAGGCGGCCGTACGCGTGGCCGACGAGGAGGGGCTGGACGAGCTCTGGCTGTGGGAGGACTGCTTCCTCCAGGGCGGCCTGACGGCGGCGGCAGCGGCCCTCGCGTGGACGGACCGCGTCCGCATCGGCGTCGGCCTGCTCCCCGTCCCCCTCAGGAACGTCGCCCTCACCGCGATGGAGACGGCGGCGGTGCACCGCATGTTCCCCGGCCGCTTCCGGCTGGCGATCGGCCACGGCGTCCAGGACTGGATGGGCCAGGTGGGCGCCCGTCCCGACTACCCGATGACCCTCCTCGGCGAGTACACGACAGCTCTGCGCGCCCTCCTGAACGGCGAACGCGTCACCAGCAAGGAGGTGTACGTCACGCTGGACGACGTCACCCTCGGCTGGCCCCCCGAGACCCCCGTCGAGATCCTCGTCGGCGGAATCGGCCCCCGCACCCTGAGCTTCGCGGGCCGCTTCGCCGACGGCACCGTCCTGAACGAGTCGGCGACCCCGGACCGCGTCCGCGAGATCCGCGCGACAGTGGAGACGGCCCACCGCATCATCGTCTACCTCTTCACCGCCACCGGCGACGACGCCCCCACCCGCCTCGCCCGCGAACTGACCAACCAGGGCCTCACCGGAGTCGGCGTCGCCGGTGACGCGGAAACGGTCGCCGCCGAGGTCCGCCGCTACGCCGACGCCGGCGCCGACACGGTCGTCCTCCTCCCCACCCCCGACGACCCCGACCCGGAGGGCTTCCTGAGGTTCACGGCGCGGGAGGTGCGGCCGTTGGTGAAGTGAGGGGGCGGGGAGCGGAGGGGCGAGCAGCCGGGGGCCGGAGAGGCTGGGGCCGGAGCAGCCCGGGGCCGGAGAAACTGGGGGCCGGAAAGGCTGGGGGTGGGGAG
>DATCQX010001185.1:0-3408 GCA_036569285.1 Streptomyces sp. | reverse complement strand
CGCGGGCGAGTTGGAGTGTCGTGGGGGTGAACAGGCTTGGGTTGCCGTCCAGTTCGCCGATCAGGGACGCGTAGATCCGGGCCAGGCCGTCGGACGTCGCGAAGCCGGTGGAGCCCGGGAGGGCTGCCGCGCGGTATGCCGGGTCGTTCTCGTCGGCGTCCGCGATGGCGCTGAAGGCGCGGCGGGTAAGGGAGTCGGGGTTCGCGTACGCCTCGGTGATCGCCGGTTTGGGGCGGGCCTTGAGGGTGCCGGGGGACTCCGTCGTCGTCTCCACCACTGTCGTGCGGCCGGCCCGCCACGCCTGTTCCGGGGGCAGGCCCAGCCAGAAGTCGGCGTTCGCCGGGCCCGCGATCTCGGTGGCGATCAAGTCCGCGATCGGGCGGCCGGTCAGGCGGCGGACCAGTTCGGCGGTGGTCCAGCTGAAGGTGTGCGGGTGGTAGCCGTGGGCCTCGCCCGGGGTCCACGCCGGGGGCTGTGCCGCGATCGTCGCCGCGCTCAGGTCCGGGTCGGCGGCCTCGGTGACCGTGAGGGGGCGGTCCAGGACGGGGACGCCGGCGCGGTGGGAGAGGAGGTGGCGGACGAGGGTGTGTTCCTTGCCGGCGGTCTTGTACTCGGGCCAGTACGTGGCCAGCGGGGCGTCGAGGTCCAGGACGCCGCGCTGGTGGAGGAGGAGCAGGGCCGCCGCCGCGACGCCCTTGGTGGCGGAGCGGACGATCTGGGCGGTGCCTTGTTCCCAGGGCTCGGTGCCGGGGGACCACGGGGCGGTGCCGGAGTGGGTGGGGGCGTCTTTCGTGCCTGCCCAGAGGTCGACGACCTTGCGGCCGTGCCGGTACACGGTCACTGCCGCGCCTGTTTCGCCCAGGGACGCGAAGTTCTGTACGAACGCGTCTCTGACCGGCTCGAAGCCGGGGGCTACTGTGCCGTTCACCGCAGTCCTCTCGGGGTGCCCTTGCATGGTGGGTGCAACGTTCAGGGCAAGCCTGTGATTCCTGGATTACGGAAGTGGTTACTAGGTGTTGCCGGGGGTTTTCGGGGGAGTGTGAGGGGGTGGGGGTACGGGAGGTCCCCTAGGGGTACGGGGGTTCACCTAAGGGTGTCTCAGCCCAGGAGAATCGTTACGTCGATGTTCCCTCGGGTGGCATTGGAGTACGGGCAGACCTGGTGGGCGGCGTCGACCAGTTGGGCGGCGATCTCGGGGTCCAGAATGGGGAGGGAGACGCTGAGGGCGACTGCCAGGCCGTAGCCCTTGGTGCGGTTGGGGCCTATGCCGACCTTTGTGGCGACCGTCGATCCCGTGAGGTCGTAGCCGGCTCGATTTCCCACCAGGATCAGGGCGTTGTGGAAGCACGAGCTGTAGCCCGCCGCGAACAGTTGCTCCGGGTTCGTGCCGTTTCCGTCGCCGCCGAGCTCCGGGGGCATCGCCACCTTCAGCTCGATCTGGCCGTCCTGGCTTGTCACGTATCCGTCCCGGCCGCCGTGGGCCGTCGCCTCCGCGACGTACATGATTTTCGTCGGACGCGTGTCGACGGCAACGCTTTCCGTCATGGCCGGACCTCCCCCGGTGTGCCGATTTACCTCGTGCACAAGGTACTGGCCGGTAGGTGAGGGTGGGGAGGTGGGGGTGGTAACTGGGGGTAATGCCAGGTGGGGGATGTGAAGAGGGTGGGGAGAAACGGCTGGGAGAGGAGGGGGAGCGGCGAGGCCGACGTCTCCGTCGATTTGTCGTCCATGCCCACCGTCGCTCTGAACCTCGATCCACCGTGCGAATTCTGATCGCGGGCGTCGGGCGGGGTCCGGGTGTTTCTTCGGGATGCGGGCAACGGTGAGCGCCGGGTGGCCGTCCGGTGCGGGGGTCTCCAAGATCTTTCAGGCCGTGGGCGGACAGGGCGGTCGCGCGGGTCAGGTGACCATGCGCTGTCCGGTCGCCGTCCACAGGTCGGTGAAGTCGTCTGCCCAGCGCCAGAGTTGAGGCAGGTGGAGGGTGAGGCGTCGGGCGCCGGTGGAGATCCGGGCGGGGATGTTGATCAGGTGGCGGCGGATCGTTCCGGTACGGGCTCTGGCGTGGAAGAGGGAGGCGAGGTGGCCGACCGCGCGGGTGAGGTTGTAGGCGGTGCCTGCGAGAGTGAGCCAGGCGGCGTTCGCGGTGAACTTCCCCGAGGGCAGGTGGGCGAGCGCGGAGTCCTCCAGGTCGGCGAAGACCTGCTCGACCTGGGCGTGTTCACGGTGCATGGGTTCGGCCTGGTCCAGGACGAACGGGCTGTCGGTGAAGATGACGTGGTGGCGCCAGACGCCGAACAGTTCGGCCTGCCCCTCGGGCACGCTCTTGGGGTTCAGCCGCTTCACCCGGCGCACGATCAGCCGGGCGGTGGCCTGGAACGCCTTCTTCTTGCTGGTGAACGCGGTGAAGGGGACTTCGGCGATCTCGGCGTCGGAGATCCAGCGTTCCTCCTCGGCGTCCCGGACGGCGGCGGCGTACTTGATCGGTGTCCAGGCGTCCTCGGCGATGGCCACGATGGCCTCGCGGATCTTCCTCCTGACCGCGACGGCGAGGGAGAAACGGGCGCCGGCCCTGCGGCAGACGTCGACGACTTTGTGGGAGAAGTACGCGGAGTCGGCGCGGACGATGATCTGCGCGGTGATGCCCATCGCGCGCACGGTGGCCAGCGCCTCGCGCAGCAGCGACGCGGCACCCTTGCCGGAGCCTGCCGAGCCCTTGCGCAGTCTCGTTGCCACGATCACCGGTGCGCAGGTGCCCGTCTTGACCGTGACGATCTGGAAGTGCAGGCCGCGCTGCTTGGTGTAGCCGAAGGAAGCACCCTGCTTGGCCGGGCCGTAGACCTGCTTGACCTTGGAGTCGATGTCGACGAACACCACCTCGTCCCCGGTGGGGACCAGGCCGGTGTGCGCGGCGAGGTTGCAGGTGAACGCCCGCGTGGCGGACTCCAGTTGGCGCACGTGGCCCCAGGTGAACGCGCGCAGGAAGGTGCCCAGCGTGGACGGGGCGCGCACGCCGCCGAACAGGCGGGGCAGGCCGCCGTGGCGCAGCACGTCCAGGTCATCGATGCTGTCCGCCCCGGCCACCATCCCGCCCACGATCGACAGCGCCTTCGCCTCGGCGGCCGTCCCGGCGCCGTTCTTCGCGCCGGTCAGCTTCACCTTCGCGGCCACCAGAGCGGGTAGCCCGCACCGCTCGGCCAGCCGGATCACCGGGACCAGCCCGGCATGCGCGATCAGGTCGGGGTCGTCGAACGCGGCGAACAGCCCCGCGGGCCTGTGGGAGACTTTCACTTCAGAGGTGCCTTGCCGATCGTGCGTGCTGGAAGCGTAGGAACTCCCATCATCGCAGGTCAGCGGGCACCTCTTCCTATTCCTCTGTCCACAGGCCGATCACCACGCGGTGGATCCAGG
>DATCQX010001184.1:0-11252 GCA_036569285.1 Streptomyces sp. | reverse complement strand
CGACTGGATGCTCAAGGAGCTGTACAGCGGAGTCCCGGGCATCGAGATGATCGTGGTGCTCTCCGCCGACGGACTGCGCATCGCCCGCTACGGAGGCGACCCCGACGCCGCCGACCGCGTCGCCGCCGCCTGCGCGGGCCTCCAGAGCCTCGCGAGCGCCGTCGCCGAGGAGATCCCCACCGTCGAGGGCGACATGAAACTCGTCGTCATCGAGATGAACGGCGGCTACTTCTACCTGATGGCCGCCGGCGCCGGCGCCTTCCTCGCCGTCCTGTCCGACGTCCGCTGCGAACCCGGCGCGATGAGCCTGCACATGCGCGACCTCGTCGTCCGCATCGGATCGCACCTCACGAGTCCGCCCCGGCGGAAAGGCCAGACCGTATGACTCCTCCGCAACGCCGGCGGCGTGCCGACCTGCGGCCCCTGCCCGAGCCGCCCGAGGCGGCGGGGGAGGAGAAGGAGAAGAAGGCTCCCGAACGGCTCTACACGATCTCCGGCCAAGGCGGCGAACGGGTCCCCCTCGACCTCGTCACGCTCGTCGTGGCCCGTACCGAACCGAACCCCTCGACCGGGCCCGAACGGACGGTGGTGCTGCGGATGTGCGCCTCGCCGCTGTCCCTCGCCGAGGTCTCCGCCTACCTCGGACTGCCGTTCAGCGTGGTGTCCGTGCTGATCACGGACATGCTGGCGGACGGACTCCTCGACTCGCGCGCCCCGATCGTCCGGCAGAAGATCCCCGACCGGTCCCTCCTCGAAGCGGTGATGCATGGACTTCAACGCCTCTGAACCCCTCCCCGGCCCACGCGACGAGGACCGGCTCCCGCACACCACCGCCGCCGCCGCGAAGATCGTCATCGTGGGCGGGTTCGGCGTCGGGAAGACGACCATGGTCGGCTCCGTCAGCGAGATCAGGCCGCTGACCACCGAGGAGACCATGACGCAGGCCGGGATCGGCGTCGACGACGACTGCGGCTCCGACACCAAGACCGCGACGACCGTCGCCATGGACTTCGGACGCATCCGCATCAGCGACGAGTTCGTCCTCTACCTCTTCGGCACACCCGGCCAGGAACGGTTCTGGTTCCTGTGGAACGGGCTCTTCGAAGGGGCCCTCGGCGCGGTCGTCCTCGTCGACACCCGGCGCCTCGACGTGAGTTACGAGGTCATGGGACGGCTCGAAGAACGCGGGGTGCCGTTCGTCGTCGGCGTCAACACCTTTCCCGACGGGCCCCGTTACCCGATTCCCGTGCTGCGCGGGGCACTTGACCTCAACCCCCGGATCCCGATCGTCGAGTGCGACGTCCGCAGGCGCGCCTCCAGCCGGGAACTCCTCGTCACCCTCATGGAGTTCCTCGACTCCCTCCTCAACGAGGGCGCCCTCGTCTGACCCACCCGGCTTCGTCCTGAAAGCGACCTCCCGTGACGTCTGACCACACCCCCACGACCACCACCGAACCCCCCGCGGGCTGCCCCGCGCACGGCCGCGGCGCCGGCGGCCTCGCCCGGCTGTTCGGGCCCGGCGCCGAGGACCTCAACGCGCTGTACGAACGGCTGCGTGAGGAGCACGGCGCCGTCGCACCCGTCCTCATCCACGACGACGTCCCCGTCTGGATCGTCCTCGGGCACGCCGAGAACCTCCACATGGTCCGCTCGCCCACGCACTTCACCCGCGACAGCCGGATCTGGACGCCGCTGCTCGAAGGGCAGGTCAAGCCCGACCACCCGCTCATGCCGCACATCGCCTGGCAGCCCATCGCCTCGCACGCCGAGGGCGACGAGCACAAGCGGCTGCGCGGCGCCGTCAAGGCGTCCATGGACGGGCTCGACGACCGGACCCTGCGCCGGTACATCAACCGGTCCAGTCAGCGGCTCGTCAACGAGTTCTGCGAGAGCGGGAAGGCCGAACTGGTCTCGCAGTTCGCCGAGCACCTGCCGATGGCCGTCATGTGCCACGTCCTCGGCATGCCCGAGGAGTACAACGACCGCCTCGTGCAGGCCGCCCGCGACGCGCTCAAGGGCACCGAGACCGCGATCGCCAGCCACGGGTACGTGATGGACGCCCTCAGCCGGCTGACGGCACGCCGGCGCGCCGAGCCGCTCGACGACGTCGCCAGCAAGCTCGTCACGCACTCCGCGAAGCTCACCGACGACGAAGTCCGCGAACACCTGCGGCTGTTGCTCTTCGCCGCCTACGAGGCCAGCGTCAACCTGCTCTCCAGCGTGCTGCTCCAGGTCATCATCGACCCCCGGTTCTACGCCAAGCTGAACGGCGGGCAGATGACCGTGCCGGAAGCGGTCGAGCAGTCCCTGTGGGACCATCCGCCGTTCAGCACGATCTTCGCCTACTTCGCCAAGGTGGACACCGAGTTGGGCGGGCAGCGGATCCGCAAGGGCGACGGGCTGCTCTTCGCGCCCGCCCCCGCCAACGTCGATCCGCTCATGCGGCCCGACCTGTCCGCCAACATGCGGGGCAACCGGTCCCATCTCGCGTTCGGGAGCGGGGCGCACGAGTGCCCCGGGCAGGATGTCGGGCGGGCCATCGCCGATGTGGGCGTCGACGCGCTGCTGTTCCGGCTGCCCGATGTGCAACTCGACTGCCCCGAATCCGAGTTGCGGTACACGCAGTCCATCTCGTCACGGCACCTCGTGGCGCTGCCGGTGCACTTCGAACCCAAGCCGCAGCAGGAGATCAACCACAAGCCGAGCCATGCGAACCTGCCGCAGCCTCGGGGGAGTTGGCCGTTGCCGACGCGTCGGCGCACCCTGCCGGAGGCGGAGCCTGTCCCCGTCGTCGAGGAGAAGCCGGTGGTGGTCGAGGAGCCGGAGCCGGTGGTGGTCGGGGCTCGGCGGCCAGGGGTGTGGCGGCGGGTGCTGACCTGGTGGCGAGGCTACTGAGGGGGTGCCGGGGGGCTTTTCAACTCCCCCCGGCCCATTCCTCGTACGACTCCCACGCCTCCAGCACCCGTTCGCTGCGCAGGTGGTGTTCCCGGCCGGTGACCGGGTCCGTGAAGTGGAGTTCGCGGGCCAGGAGTTGGAGGGGGCGGTGGAAGTCCGTCGGCGGGATGGGGGGTTGGATCTCCGGGTAGAGGGGGTCGCCGAGGAGGGGGAGGCCCAATGAGGCCATGTGGACGCGGAGTTGGTGGGTCTGGCCGGTCTCCGGGGTGAGGCGGTAGCGGGCCAGGCCGCCTCGGTGGGCCAGGCGGGTGATGTGGGTGACGGCGTTGGGCGGGCCGGGGAGTTCGAGGGCCGTCAGGGAGGTGCGGGGTTTCTCCATGCGGGAGGTGAGGGTCACGGGGAAAACGGTGTCGTGAGGCGCGTCGGGGGCCACCGCCTCGTACACCTTGTGGATCTCCCGGTCCCTGAACAGGGTCTGGTACGCGCCGCGTTCCTCCGGCCGGACGGTGAAGAGGACCAGCCCGGCGGTGAGCCGGTCCAGGCGGTGGGCCGCGCCGAGGGTGGGGAGGCCGAGCTCTCGGCGCAGGCGGGTCAGGGCGGTTTCCGTGATGTGGCTGCCGCGAGGAGTCGTGGCGAGGAAGTGGGGTTTGTCCGCCACGACGATGTGGTCGTCGCGGTGGACGATGCCGATGGGGAACGGCACCGGGGGCTCCGGCGCGAGGTCCCTGTGGAACCAGACGTGCGCGCCGGGCACGAAAGGGGCGTCCCCGTCGACAGCCTTCCCATCGGCTCCGACGACCCTCCCCTGGGCGAACATCCCCTCGACGACCCCCGCTCCGGCACCGCTCAGCCGCTCCACGAGGTACGCCCGCACCGTCGTCCACGCCCCCTCCCCGGGGAGTCTCACACGGACCGGGTCGACGCCGTTCCGCTGGGGGAGGGGGGAGGGTGGGGCGGGGGTGCGGCGACGTCTCATGGCAGGTCAGGGTACGTGGTCGGGGCTCATCTCCGTGCCCTCCGCACCCGGTACGCCGCCCCCAGCACCAGCGACGCCCCCAGGAACAGCACCGTGAACCACTGGAAGTACCAGTGCCCGCCCGCCGGGTCGTAGACGGCGGCTCGGGGCCAGGCGAGGTTGACGGTCATGAGAGTGCCGTAGAGGAGGGCGAGGAGGTTGAGGGGGAGGCCCCAGCGGCCCAGGGAGAAGAGGGGGGCGCCGGTCTCGTCGGTGGTGGTGTCGGTGGGGTGGGGCCAGGATTTCCTCAGGCGGTGCAGCAGCATGGGGCCTGTGACCATCGCGTAGGCCAGGTACAGCATGGCGATGCACGTCGTGCCGATGGCCAGGAACGCTTCGGGTGAGGCGAAGTTGAGGAGCAGGAGAGCCGCCGAGAGGACACCGACGACCAGAGCCGGGGCCGTCGGCATGCCCGTGCGGGGGTTGACCCGGGCGAGGGGGCCGGAGAAGGGGAGGTGGTCGTCGCGGGCCATGGAGAAGAGCATGCGGGACGCCGAGGTCTGGATGGCGAGGGTGGCGACGGTGATCGCCACCACCACGTCCGCCAGCAGGGCCTTGCCCACGCCGTCGCCGAGGCTGCTCGTCAGGACGTAGCTCAGGCCGTCCGTGGCGAGGCGGCCGTCCGTCAGGCTCGGCGCCGCGAGGAGACCGGCCAGGACGATCAGGCCGCCCAGGACGCCGGCCGCCGTCAGGGCCGTCAGGATCGTGCGAGGGGCCGTGCGCCGTGGATCGCGGGTCTCCTCGCTCATCTCGCCCGCGCTGTCGAACCCGATCATGACGTACGCGGCGGTGAAGGAGCCGACGAGCAGCGCGCCCAACAGGCCGTCCTGGGCGGCGCCTTCGGTGTGGAAGGTGATCGTCGGGGTGCGTTCGGAGTGGGTGAGGAGGAGGACGACGATGAGGGCGGCGCCGATGATCTCCGCGGTGACGCCGATCCGGTTGACGAGGGACATGAGCCGGTTGTCGACGACGTTCACCAGGGTCGTCAGGACCAGGAGGAACACCCCGAGCAGCGCCGCGTTCGCCGCGCCGTCCGCCGAGGTGGGCGCGGGGTCGGAGCCGATCAGCTGGAAGCCGGACCACAGGGCGGGCAGCACCATCTGGAGGGCGAGGGCCGCCGCGGCGACGACCACGATCTGGCCGAGCACCATGATCCAGCCGGCGAACCAGCCGAACGCGGGGGTGGAGAGCCGGGACGACCACTGGTAGATCGCCCCGGAGATCGGGTAGCGGGCGGCGAGTTCCGCGAAGCAGGCGGCCACCGCGAGCTGCCCGAGGAGCACGACGGGCCAGGCCCAGAAGAAGACGGGGCCGCCGAACGCGTACCCGAAGGCGAAGAACTGGAAGACGGTGGTGAGGACGGAGATGAAGGAGAAGCCGGCGGCGAAGGAGGCGTACCGGCCGAGGCTGCGGTGGAGCTCCTGGCGGTAGCCGAACTCCGCCAGGGAGTGGTCGGTGGGGGGATCGGGTCGTGTGTCGGTGAGGGGCGTGGTCGTCACGGCGGCACCTGCCTTCGGCGTGCTCCAGCACGTATTCCTGTCGGGTGACAGAAATTAGGGAGGTGCTGTTGCGTGCGCGTCACGCGGGCGTGTCCGAGAGGGGCCCAACTCCTCACCGCACGGCGTGGATCACGCCGCCGGGGTCTCCTGCTCCGCCTCGATGCGGGCGTTCCACTCGCGCTTGGACGCCTGCCAGCCGTCCTCGTTGTGCCCGAGGCGCCAGTACCCGGAGACGGAGAGGTCCTCGCGGGGCAACTGGAGCTCGACGCGCAGCAGTTGCCGGAGTTCCTTCACGAAGTGCGCCTCGCCGTGTACGAACGCGTGCACCCGGCCCTCGGGCCAGGAGAGCGTGCGGACGGCCTCGACGAGCAGCTCCCCGACCGGGCGGTCCCCTCGGTGCAGCCAGGTGACGTCCACATCGGAGTCGATCTTCTGCTCCTCCTCGGGCCCGGCGACCTCCACGAAGGCGTGGGCGACGGCCCCCGCGGGCAGCGACTCCAGGGCGGCGGCGATCGCGGGCAGCGCGCTCTCGTCCCCGGCGAGGAGGTGCCAGTCGGCGTCGGGGGCGGGGGCGTAGGCGCCGCCGGGGCCCATGAAGCGGACGGTCTCGCCCGGCTGGACGCGCATCGCCCAGGGTCCGGCGAGGCCCTCGTCGCCGTGCAGGACGAAGTCGAGGGTCAGTTCGCGGTGTTCGGCGTCCCAGTGGCGGACGGTGTAGGTGCGGGTCACCGGCCACTGTTCGCGGGGGAGTTCCTCGCGGATGCGTTCCACGTCGAAGGGCTCGGGGTAGGAGACGCCCTCGGGGGCGAACAGCATCTTGACGTAGTGGTCGGTGCAGTCGCCCACCGAGAAGTCGGCAAGGCCCTCGCCGCCGAGCACCACCCGCTGCATGTGCGGAGTGAGCCGTTCGGTGCGGACGACCCGCGCGGAGTGGGGCTTACGCGGCTTCCGTGCCGGACGTTCTGACATGACGGCCTCCCACGCTGTTATGGTTAGGTTTACCTAAGTTAGCATTGTTCCCCCCGGTTCCACCCCCTCATTCCGAGTCAGTCGGTCCCCAGCGTCCCCAGCAGCCTCCCCAGCGATCCCCCGAGCCCCCAGCGCGCCCCCAGCGCCGCCACCGCCTCCGGATCCCGCGCCCCGCGCGGCAGCGCCGTCGCCACCTCCGGGACCGGCACGTCGTTCGCGACCCGCACCACCTTCGGCGCCACCGCCACATACGGCCGGGACTCGTCCAGCCGCTTGCGCTGCGACGGCGTCAGCTTGGCCTTCGGGTCGTCGACGGCGGCCATGATCCCCGCGAGGTCCCCGAACTCGGCCAGCAGCTTCGCCGCCGTCTTCTCCCCGATCCCCGGCACGCCGGGCAGCCCGTCGCTCGGGTCGCCGCGCAGCAGCGCCAGATCCGCGTACCCCCGCCCGTCCACCCCGTACTTCTCACGCAGCCACGCCTCGTCCGTGACCTGGAGCGTGCCCACGCCCTTCAGCGGGTACAGGACGCGCACGCCCCGAGCGTCGTCCACGAGCTGGTACAGGTCCCGGTCCCCGGTCACGATGTCCACCGGGCCCTTCGCGCGCGCCGTGAACGTGCCGATCACGTCGTCCGCCTCGTACCCCGCGACCCCGACGCGCGCGATGCCCAGCGCGTCCAGGACGGCCTCGATGACCGGCACCTGCGGGGACAGGGTGTCCGGGATCTCCTCCGCGTCCGGGCCCTCGGGGCGCTCCTCGGCGACGCGGTGCGCCTTGTAGGACGGGATGAGGTCGACCCGCCACTGCGGGCGCCAGTCCGCGTCCATGCAGGCCACCAGCTCGTCCGGGTGGTGGTCCTTGACCAGCCGGTCGATGAATTCGAGCAGCCCGCGCACCGCGTTCACCGGTGTGCCGTCCGGCGCCTTCACGGACTCCGGGACGCCGAAATAGGCGCGGAAATAGAGGGAGGCGGTGTCGAGAAGCATCAGTCGTCCGGTCACCCCCGCATCATGCCGCACCGCACCGACAGTGCCCCGCCCGCGTTCACCCCGCCGGCCGTGTGCAAGCGGTGCGCACCCTTTGTGAGCTGGGACACCCGCGTGTTTGACCGGAATGGTCCCGGGCAGGCGCGTCCTCGTTCTGTCCCCCATCGAGAGGTACGCGTGTCCGCACGGCTGGAAGCAGACCATCTCCACAAAGTGTTCGGCGGGAAACCGGACGACGTCGTCGAACGGCTGAGACGAGGGGCCGACCGCGACGCACTGCGCGCCGACGGCATCACCGCCGCCGTCATCGACGCCTCCTTCACCGTCGAACCCGGCAGCATCTTCGTCGTCATGGGCCTGTCCGGCTCCGGCAAGTCGACGCTGCTGCGCATGCTCAACGGGCTCCTCACCCCCACCTCGGGCGAAGTCCGCATCGACGGACGGGAGTTGACAGCGCTCGACGACCGCGAGCTGAGGGAGGTGCGTGCGCGGAAGGTCTCCATGGTCTTCCAGCACTTCGCGCTCTTCCCCCACCGCACGGTCCTCGACAACGCGGCCTACGGACTCGCCGTCCAAGGCGTCCCCCGCCCCGAGCGCGACCGACGCGCCGCCGAGGCGCTGACGTTGTGCGGACTGGAGGGCTGGGAGAACGCCTGGCCCGACGAGTTGTCCGGCGGCATGCAGCAACGCGTCGGCCTCGCCCGCGCGTTGGCCACCGACGCCGACCTCCTCCTGATGGACGAGTCGTTCAGCGCGCTCGACCCGCTGATCCGCCGCGACATGCAGGACCAACTCCTCACGCTCCAGAAGACCTTGAAGAAAACCATCGTGTTCATCACCCACGACCTCAACGAGGCGATGCGCCTGGGCGACCGGATCGCCGTCATGCGCGACGGCCGCATCGTCCAGAACGGCACCGCCGAGGACATCCTCCTGCGCCCCGCGGACGACTACGTCGCCTCCTTCATCCAGGACGTCGACCGCTCCCGGGTGCTGACGGCGTCCGCCGTCATGGACACCGACGCCGGGCGCCGCGACACGGACTGCGACTGCGAGACCGTGACGCCGGGGACGTCGTTCGGGGAGCTGTGCGGGGTCTGTGCGCGTGTGGATCATCCGGTGCCGGTGATCGACGACGCGGGGACGGTCGTCGGCGTCGTCACCTCGGATCTGCTCGTCGGGTTCATGGCGCAGGAGGGGGCGGCCCGTGCCTAGGCTCCACCTCGGGAACTGGGTCGACTCCGGGGTCGACTGGCTGGTCACCCATCTGGCCTGGCTGTTCGACGCCGTGAAAGCGGTGGTCGAAGGAATGTACGACGTCCTCGACGCCGTCCTGAACGCGCCCGAGCCGCTGCTGCTCGCCGGGATCCTCGCGGTGCTGGCGTGGTGGCTGCGGGGGCTCACGGCGGGCGTGCTGTCGCTCGCCGGGTTCGCGCTGATCGACTCGCTGGACCTGTGGGAACGCGCGATGTCGACGCTGTCCCTCGTCCTCGTCGCGACCCTCGTCGCGCTGGTGATCTCGATCCCGCTCGGCGTGTGGGCGGCCCGCTCGAAGACGGTGAGCGCGGCGCTGCGCCCGGTGCTCGACCTGCTCCAGACGATGCCGTCCATGGTCCTGCTGATCCCCGCGATCCTCTTCTTCGGCATGGGAGTGCCGGCCGGGGTGATCGCCACGCTGGTCTTCGCGCTCGCGCCGGGCGTGCGCATGACCGAGCTGGGGATCAGGCAGGTCGACGCCGAACTCGTCGAAGCCGCCGAGGCGTTCGGGACGCGGCCCCGCGACACCCTCTTCCGGGTACAGCTGCCGCTCGCGCTGCCGACGATCATGGCGGGCGTCAACCAGGTCATCATGCTGGGCCTGTCCATGGTCGTCATCGCCGGGATGGTCGGCACCGGCGGGCTCGGGGGCGCCGTCAACGAGGCCATCGGGCAGCTCGACATCGGGCTCGGGTTCGAGGCCGGGCTCGGGATCGTCGTCCTCGCGATCTACCTCGACCGGATGACCGGCGCGCTCGGCACCCGGCTCTCGCCGCTCGGACGGCGGGCCGCCGCGAAGGCGCGCACGAGCGCCTGGACGTACCGGCCGCGCCCGGCCGTCGCCGTGTCCTGCGTGACGGTGCTCGCGGTCGTCGCGGGCGGGCTCGGGGTGTTCGGCGGGAACGGCACACCGGCGCACGCCTCCGGGACGGAGATCCGGATCGGGTACATCCCGTGGGACGAGGGGATCGCGTCCACGTACCTGTGGAAGGAGATTCTTGAGGAGCGCGGGTTCGACGTGACGACGACGCAGTACGCGGCCGGGCCGCTCTACACGGGCCTCGCCACCGGGCAGCTCGACTTCCAGACCGACTCCTGGCTGCCCACCACGCACGCCGAGTACTGGAAGAAGTACGGAGACCGCCTCGACGACCTGGGCTCCTGGTACGGGCCGACGTCCCTGGAGCTGACCGTTCCGTCCTACGTGAAGGACGTCGACTCGCTCGCCGACCTGAAGGGGCGGGCCTCGGAGTTCGGCGGGCGGATCGTCGGGATCGAGCCGAGCGCCGGGATGATGGGGCTGCTGAAGGACAAGGTGGTCGAGGAGTACGGGCTCGACGGGTACGACGTCGTCGACGGGTCGACGCCCGCGATGCTGGCCGAGCTGAAGCGGGCGTACGCGCGCAAGCAGCCGATCGTCGTCACGCTGTGGTCACCGCACTGGGCGTACAGCGAGTACGGGCTGAAGAAGCTGGCCGATCCGCAGGGGGCGTGGGGCGCGGGCGACCGGGTGCACACGCTGGCGCGGTCCGGGTTCGCGTCGGATCAGCCCGAGGTGGCCCGGTGGCTGAGGGACTTCAGGATGAGTGAGGCGCAGCTGACGTCGCTGGAGGCGCGGATCCAGAAGGCCGGGAAGGGGAGGGAGCAGGAGGCTGTGCGAGGGTGGCTGAAGGCGAACCCCGGGTTGGTGGAGAAGTGGGCGCCGGTGGGGGCGGCCTCGCGGAGCCCGCTGGTTCAGCACGGTCAGGATTCGGCCAACCACGCAGAGTGATGTAGTGCCCCGAGGTCACCCTTCGGTACCCCCGCGCGGGGCCGGACGGGTGACTTCGGGGCGTGCGGGGCGTACGCTCGCGACCCGCCGGGGGTGTGGGCGCCGTTTCCGCGCGCTTTCCCCGTGTGATCCACTGGCGCGAACCCGTGCGTCGGACGTGACCGGGTGTGTCGTCGATGTGACGGGCACATGAAACGGTTTGCGGAACATGCGTAGGGTGCAGAGAACTCATCAGAGGACGTGTGCTCGGGTAGGTGCGAGAGCGGGTATCCGAGGGGCGCGGCCGACGAGCTGAAGGAGGGAGCCGGAGCGATGGGCGACCACAAAGAACGGCCCCTGCGGGTGGGTGCGGCCGTGCGGCGGCGTCGGCACGCGCTCGAACTGACGCTTTCCGCTGTCGCCGAGCGCAGCGGGTTGTCCGTTCCCTTCCTCAGCCAGATCGAGAACGATCGGGCGCGGCCGAGCACGGCGTCCCTGGAGAAGGTGGCGGACGCGTTGCGGACCACCGCCGTGGAGTTGCTCGCCGCCGCGGATCCCGCGTGCAGTGTCGATGTCGTGCGGGCGGACGAGGTCGAGGGCGGGGGCGCTTCGCAGGCGCGGTCACTCGTTCGTGGGCATCATCAGATGCACGCGACCGAGTTCACCGGGGATCATGACGCCGGGCGTGAATTCCAGTACCGCAACGACCAGTTGATGTATGTCGCCGATGGGGCTGTGGAGGTCGAGGCGGAGGGGCGGGCGTATCGGCTGGGGCGGGGGGACACGCTGTATCTGACCGGCGGGGTGCGGCATCGGTGGCGGGCCACTGTGCCGGATACGCGGATTCTGGTGGTGGCTGTCGCTGAGCACATCGAGGCGGT
>DATCQX010001183.1:0-7204 GCA_036569285.1 Streptomyces sp. | reverse complement strand
CCGGTGGGCCGTACGGTCGCGCGGGCGCTGAAGGCCGTCGGGGTGGGGGTGGCGCTGGTGGGGCGGGTGCCGAGGACCGGGATCCATGGGCCCGGGGACCTGGACCGGCTGCTCGCGCGCGCCGAGTGGGTGGTCGCGGCGGCTCCGCTGACCGGGGCGACGCGCGGGATGTTCGACGCGCGCCGGTTCGGGGTGATGCTGCCGTCGGCGCGGTTCGTGAACGTGTCCCGGGGTGAGCTGGTGGACGAGGGGGCGCTCGCCGAGGCGCTGCGCCGGCGGTGGATCGCGGGGGCGGCGCTGGACGTCTTCTCCGAGCAGCCGCTCGCGCCGGGCAGCCCGCTGTGGGACGTGCCGGATCTGCTGGTGACGCCTCGGACGAGCGGCGCGTTCGTCGGTCACCACGACCGGCTGGCCGCGCAGTTCGTGGAGTTGTGGGAGCGGTGGGAGGCGGGAAGACGGCTGGTGAACGTGGTGGACAAGGCGCGCGGGTACGTCCCCGGCCACTGACACCCGCCGCCGACGCCGTAGATATTTCCGCGGAGGGGGCGCCGTACGGCCGTCCGACTGCCGAGCGCGTGCATGCCAAGCATGCAGGTCCGGGCTCCGGTTCATGTCAAAGGCATATGCCAATTAAACGTTGCCGCACGTGAGAGGCTCTACGGTCACCCCACGTTCTCGTCAACACCCCCTCCGTATCCGGCGGTTGGCGGTTATCGTGGAGGAGATCCGCCACCCGGATCACGATCCGTCGTCCGGATCACGGCCTGAAAGCGAGCGCAGGGGGAAAACCGTGGCGCTGAAGCACGAGCCGACCACGCCGTACCACTCCGCGCGGGAGGCGTTGCGTGTCCTGGAGACCATCGCCGGGCACGCGGACGGTGTCACCGACACTGCGCTCGCCCGCCGCACCGGCCTCGGCGACCGCAGACTGACCCCGCTGCTGCGGATGCTACGCCGTGAGGGGTACGTCGAAAGGACCAGCGACGGCGCGTACGTCACGGGCTCGGCCCTCGCCCGCCTCGGCTCGGCGCGGGACCGGGAGACCGCCGTCCGCGAGAAGCTCCAGCAGACGCTGGACCGGCTGCGGGACTCGGTCGGGGCCGCGGTTTACATGAGCCGGTACGTCGACGGCGAGATCAAGGTCGACCAGTACGCCGCGGGGCCCACCACTCCCGTGGTCCACGAGTGGGTGGACTTCCGTTTCTCCGCGCACGCGACCGCGATCGGCAAGAGCCTGCTGGGGCAGCTCGATCGCGACGGGCGCCGGGACCACCTCTCCCGCCACAAGATGGCCCGCCTCACCTCGCGCACGATCACCAGCGACAAGCTCCTGCTGTCCCGGCTGGAGTCGCAGCCCCCTAGTACTCCGGTACTCGACCTCCAGGAGTACGCCGTGGGTACGGTCTGCGCGGCCGTGCCGATCCCCTCCGGGTCGTCCGTGGGATGCCTCGCGCTGTCGCTGCCGGTGGAGGACGCGCACCGGCTGCGGCAGGCGGCCGACAGACTGCACCGGCAGGCGGCGCCGCTGCTGCTGTCGCTGGCGATCTGAGGGGGCCGTCCGGGGCGGGCGCGCCCGTGGTCACGAGCACCCCTGCGGACCAGGTAGTATTTTCTCTGTCGCCGGGAGAAAGCAACACAAACCCGGCGAGAGTCAAGCGCCGCTAGCTCAGTTGGTTAGAGCAGCTGACTCTTAATCAGCGGGTCCGGGGTTCGAGTCCCTGGCGGCGCACATCGGAAGGGCCCTTCGCTTCGGCGAGGGGCCCTTCGGCGTGAGGCCCTCCGGCATCGGGGCTCGTACCCGCAGTACCCGCAGTACCTGGCGCACCCGTAGTACCTGGCGCACCCGTAGTACCCGGCATACTCCGGTACGACGTCTCCCCCGGTGGCCGCCACCACACCGGATCCCCGCACCGCACCCCCTCCTTCCGCAGCCGCGCCCGCTGGATCTTGTTCGTCGCCGTCACCGGCATCCGCTCCAGGACCCGTACGAACCGGGGCGCCATCTTCGTCCCCAGATCGGGCTGGGCCCGCAGGAACGCGGCGAACGACTCCGGCTCGAACCTGCCCGCGATCGCCGCCATCACCTGGTCCCCGGTCACCTCGTCCGGCACCGCGTACACCGCGACGGCGTCGGCGCCCTCGTACCGCGCGAGGATCGCCTCGATCAGCGCCGCCGCCAGGTTCTCCCCGTCCACCCGGATCCGGTCGTCCCCGCGCCCCGCGAAATAGAGGTAACCGTTCTCGTCGCGGTAGAAGAGGTCGCCCGTCCAGTACGCCCCGCCGCGGCGGCGCTCGGCCTCGGCGGCGGGATTACGCCAGTACCCCTCGAAGGGGCTCGGCCCGTGGTTGACCAACTCCCCTATCGCGTCATCCCCGTTGAGAAGTATCCCGCCCGGCCCGAACACCGCCGGCGGGCAGACGGCGGCCGTCTGCGGGTCGCGGACGACGAGACCGGGCGTCGCCCGCCCGACCGCGCCGGCGGGTGTCCCGGGCGACCACTGGATCGCCGCCCCGCCCTCGCTGGAGCCGTACCCCTCCACGAGCCGCGTCCCGAACCGCTGCTCGAACGCCGCCACGTCGACCGCTCCCGCCTCGGTGCCGAACCCGGTCCGCAGCCGGTGGTCGCGGTCCTCGCCCGGCCGGGGCGGCGTGGCCAGGACGTACTGGATCGCGCGGCCGACATAGGTGAAGTACGTGGCCCGGTAACGGCGTACGTCGTCCAGGAAACCAGTCGCCGAGAAGCGGGAGCGCAGAGCGACTCCGGCGCCGGCGGCGAGGGCGGGGGCCCAGCCCGCCATGACCGCGTTGCCGTGGAACATCGGCATGCACAGGTAATGGACGTCGTCCTCCCCGACCGCGAACTGCCCGGCGAGACTGCGGCCGGCCGCCGCGAGGCGCCCTTGCGTGCAGATCGCGGCCTTGGGGGCGCCGGTCGAGCCGGAGGTGAAGTAGAGGAGGAAGCGGTCGGCGGGGGTGACCGGAGTCGGGTTGCGGTAGAGATCGGTCGCCGCGAACTCCGTGAGGAGGGCGGCGTGTTCGTCCGTGCCGGTGATCAGGACGCGGACGCCGGGGAGGTCGAGGCCGCGCAGGAGCGGGAGTCGGGCCGGTTCGGTGATCAGGAGGGCGCAGTCGGTGTGGAGGATGTCGCGGGCGAGGTCGGGGCCGCGGTGGGTGGGGTTGACGCCGACGACGGCCGCGCGGGCGAGGGCCGCGGCGGAGAGCCAGTGGACGAACTCCGGTGTGTTGTCGAGGAGTACGCCGATGTTCGGTGGTGCGCCCGGCCTCAGGAGGGTCGTCAACAGGGCTGCTCTGGTGGAGGCTTCGCGCGCGAGGTCGTGGTGGGTGAGGACGGTGTCCCGCCACCACAGGGCAGGGCGGTGGTCGGCCCAGCCCCGGGCGACGAGTTCGGCCGCGGTGGTGGTGTACTCCATGGCCGCGCACGGTAGTTGACGTACCGTCAGATGGGGATGGTCACGGCGTGAGGAGTTCGGTCGGGAAGTCGTCAGGAACGTCGCCCGAGCCGCTGCCGAAGATGCCGTCCGACAGGTCGAAGAAGGCGTGCACGCCGATCATGAAGGCGATGCAGAACGCGGCGAAGATCCCGAGGAAGGTCAGCAGCACTCCGGACTCCGCCATCAGGCGGCCCTTCATCGGCGGCCTCGCGGTCGCCTGCTCCGGGTGCTCCGGGGTGTAGTGGACGGTGACGAAGTCCCCCTCGATCACCGTCCCCGGGCCGTTCTGCTCCTCGAAGCGGACGGTGCGGCCCTCGCGGGTCGTGAACTCGTAGACGTGGTGCAGGGTCGTACTGGTGTGACGGTGCTCGCCGCCACTGCTGCTGACCGTGGTGTACGAGCGCAGGCAGCGGCCCTCGGCGGTGAGGCCGCTGTCCCACGCGCGGGTGATCCTCCGGGAGCGGCGGATCACGGTGACGGCCATGCCGACGACGACGGCGAGCATGAACGACGGGACGATGTAGAAGAAAACGTCCATGAGATCCCCCGGTGTGCTGGTCGGTGCACCTGCGTGGCGGTCGGTCCACGTGCCGGGAACGTACCCCTGAGGTACTACGGGTTGCCTCAGGGGAAGCTCAGAGTTTTCACGCCCCGCCCTCCCCCCGCCCCGCACAGAACGCCACGGTGAGGTCCTTCACCAGCGCCTTGCGCTCGTAGTCGTCCAGTTCGACCAAGCCCCGCATGGTCAGCCGGGTGACCGTGTCCTCCACCGAGTCGACGACCGAGGTGAGGACCGTGGCACGGTGCTGGGCGTCGAGGGCCGCGATACGGCGGCGGTGCATCGCGGCGGCGACCTCGGGGGCGTACTCGACCCGGACCGGCTGGACGGAGTACACCTCAAGTCCGATGGCCCCGGCGTCCGCCGCGACCAGCCGGGTCAGCGCGTCCCCGGCCGTCTCGACCGGACCGCGCCCGGCACCCGGCATCTCCACCGGCACCCGCGCGAGCGCCGCCTCGACGCATTCCCGCAGGTAGGTCTCGTGGTCCTCGACCCCGAGCGTGGCCCGCGCGGTGTCGCGCACCCGCCAGACGACGAGGACGACGGCCCGCAGCGCGACCCCGCTGCTGTCGGCGGCCGGCATCGGCTCGCTGCGCCAGTGCCGCAGCCGGACGTCGACGCGGCGGCGCAGCAGCAGGGGGTTCACCCACATCAGCCCGGTACGGCGGACCGTACCCCGGTAGCGGCCGAACAGCCCGAGCACCCAGGCCCCGCCGGTCCGCCCGCGCGCCAGCCCGCCGAACCCGAAGAGCCCGAGCGCCCCGGATCCGGCGTACGCGGCCCACTGGACGAGGCCGAGCCCGGTGCCCGCGTACAGGGGCAGGTGGAGGGCCTCGGTCGCGAGGTGCGGGAGGACGCCGGCCCACCAGGAGGTGGCGACGCATCCGGCGGCGCCGCAGGTGCCGGCGAGGACACCGACGGCTCCGGGGAGGACCCGCGCGGGGCGCTCCACCAGGGCCGGGTCGACCTGGGCCGCCGGGCGGGGGGTGCGCTGGCCGGGGCGTCTGAGGCGGGGGGTGGGGGGTGGTCCTTGAGTTGTACGGGAGTGCCCGGAGGACCCGAGGGGGAGGCCGGAGTCTCCCCCTTGAGTACTACGGGGGGTACCTGCCGGGGTCCAGACCGGCACTCCGGTCCCACCGATCCCGCCGGCCGCCGGTGGGCCGCCGATCACCGCAGGGTCTACGGGTAGCAGGGGCCCCGGCTCGGGGTCGTCCCGGAAGAGAAGGTGCACGGGGATCTCGGTGGTGGCCTCGTTCTGGATGAGACGGGCGGGGCGGGGAGCGTCCTTGGCCTCCTTGCCGACGTCCTTCGGTTCCCCCTGAGGCCGTTCCTCCGCGGGCCCCCCGGAGCCCGCCGTCTGTGAAGTGGTCGTACTGCTCATGTCTGCCTCCAGCCTCCGCGCCAGATGCGTCACGTCTGTTCGGTCTGCGTCACGACAAGGTCAGGAGAAGAGGCGCCTCCAGGTCTCGGGTCCCGGGTAGCCGTCGGCCGCCGCGCCCCGCCAGCCCTGGGCCCGCTGGAACGCCTCGACGGCCCGCCGGTCGGCGTCACCCCAGCGGGGGGTGGGGCCGGTCCCGTAGTACCTCCCGTACCCCTTGCGTACGAGCTGCTCGCCCAGCTGGACGACGTACGGGTTCTCCGCGCCCGGCCTGAAGTGCGCGCGCCCCGGGAAGGCGGTCGCGGCGGACGAGGGGGCGGGCGGGCCGGGGGTGCCGGTGACGATGTCGCGGCCCTTGCCGGTGCTCAGCAGCGCCCAGGTGTCGGGGCCGGGAAGGCCGTCCGCGTCGGCGCCCTTCCAGCCCTGGGCCCGTTGGAACGCCTGGGTCGCACGCCGGTCGGCGTCACCCCAGCGGGGCCCTGGGCCCGTCGTATAGAAACGTTTCGCCCCACGGCCGACGAGCATCGTGCCGAGCAGGGTGACGTGGGGGTTGTTCGCGCCGGGTCCGAAGTAGGCGCGTCCCGGGAAGGGGACGGCCCCGCCGGGGAGCGCGGGGGGTGTCCCGTCGGGGGGCGCACCCTGAGTACCCGTAGTCACTCCGGTGTAGCGGTAGGCGAGGTACCGGTCGGAGTGGGTCCAGTAGGCGTAGGGGGTGGACTGGCGGCGGGTGCCGGGGCGGGTCTGCTCGTAGGCGATGTAGTAGCTGTGCGTGTAGTCCGTCCAGCCGCCGAAGATCACCACGTGGGACCCCTTCTGGGGGTCGACCGGGTTGTGGAAGAGGAGGATGTCGCCGGGCTGGAGGTCCTCCTTGGCGATCCGGGTGCCGTACCGGTCGAGGGTGCCCGTCCACTCGTTGCCGGGCAGGCCCCACGCCATCGAGACGAACCCGGAGCAGTCCTGCCGGTACCCGTCCGACCAGAACGCGGTCATGCTGTACGGCACCTTCGCGGCGACCCAGGTCTTCGCCCGCCTGATGATGTCGGCGCGGGTGGTCCCCGGGGCCTTGACCGGGCGGGTCGGGCGGCCCGCCGGGCCGTGCAGCGGGGTCGCGCTTCCCTGGGGGGTCTCGGGCTCGTCACCTGCGGGAACGGCACGGGCGGTGGTACGGGGCGCGGCCTGGGCGGGCGGTGCGTGGGCGGCGCCGAGAGCGGCGGTGGCCGCCGACGCGGTCGCCACGACGATCACCGCGCGAGGGGTGACGGCGAGCGCCGGGCGGGCGGGGCCACCGAGCTGCCGCCGTACGCAGCCCGTGCAGCCGCAGTCGCTCTCGGGATCGATCTCCTCGAACACCGGAGTCTCCATGAGACGCCCCTCACACTCCGCCGGACATATCCAAACCTGTGCACATTCGTCAGTTTCTCAACTGTCGTCCCGGCTCGCATGTTGACGGTCCGAATGATGTACCCGCGAGGTATCACCCCGCCCCGCCGGTTCGGACGACAGTTCGGCTGGTCAAAAGCACCCTCCGTAGTCCTGTAGAGTTATGACGTCAGCAGGCGCCGCTAGCTCAGTTGGTTAGAGCAGCTGACTCTTAATCAGCGGGTCCGGGGTTCGAGTCCCTGGCGGCGCACAGACGAGAGAAGCCCTCCGAGCGATCGGAGGGCTTCTTCTTGTTCGACGCACCACCCGGGAAGGCCGGTTGACGGCAGCGCCGCTGGAGGCCCAGCAGGACGAGGGCCCTTGCCGGGAGAGCCACCGCACCGGCCGTCCGGTGCCGCCCGTCTCGCTGGACGACCCCGAAGTCGCCGTCCGCCG
>DATCQX010001182.1:0-3413 GCA_036569285.1 Streptomyces sp. | reverse complement strand
CCCCCGACTCCCCGGCCTCCCGCGAGGAGATCTTCGGCCCCGTCGCCGTCCTGCTCCCCTTCACCGACGAGGCCGACGCCGTCCGCCTCGCCAACGACACCCCCTACGGCCTCTCGGGCTCCCTGTGGACCCGGGACGTGGGCCGCGCGCTGCGCCTCTCGCGGGCCGTCAAGGCGGGCAACCTGTCCGTCAACTCTCACTCCAGCGTGCGCTACTGGACCCCCTTCGGGGGCTACAAGCAGTCCGGGGTCGGCCGAGAGCTCGGCCCGGACGCGCTCGCCGCCTTCACCGAGACCAAGAACGTCTTCATCAGCACGGAGGACCCCGCACAGTGACCGAGACTCCTGTCTGCCGCCGCCTCGTCGGCCGTACCGCCGTCATCACCGGAGCCGGCAGCGGCATCGGCCTCGCCACCGCCCGCCGCCTCGCCTCCGAGGGCGCCAACGTCGTCTGCGCCGACGTCGACGAGACCAGCGGCAAGGCCGTCGCCGACGAGGTCGGCGGGCTCTTCGTGAAGGTCGACGTCACCAGCCCCGAACAGGTCGACGCGCTCTTCAAGACCGCCTACGACACGTACGGCAGCGTCGACATCGCCTTCAACAACGCGGGCATCTCGCCCCCCGACGACGACTCCATCCTGGAGACCGGCCTGGAGGCGTGGAAGCGCGTCCAGGAGGTCAACCTCACCTCCGTGTACCTGTGTTGCAAGGCCGCGATCCCCTACATGCGTCAGCAGCAGCGGGGTTCGATCATCAACACGGCGTCGTTCGTGGCCCGGATGGGAGCCGCGACCTCGCAGATCTCCTACACCGCGTCCAAGGGCGGTGTGCTGGCCATGTCCCGCGAACTCGGCGTGCAGTTCGCGCGCGAGGGCATCCGCGTGAACGCGCTGTGCCCGGGGCCGGTCAACACGCCTCTGCTGCGAGAGCTGTTCGCGAAGGACCCCGAGCGCGCCGCCCGGCGACTCGTCCACATCCCCGTGGGCCGGTTCGCCGAAGCCGAGGAGATCGCCGCCGCCGTCGCCTTCCTAGCGAGCGACGACTCCTCGTTCGTCAACGCGACCGACTTCCTTGTGGACGGCGGTATTTCGGGCGCGTACGTGACCCCGCTGTAGGTCTCCTCAGAGGAACGTGTGGCCCTCGCCGCGGTAGGTGGGCACCGTCTCCGTGACGGTGTCCCCCTCGATCAGGTGCAACTGGTCGAAACGCTCGCAGAGTTCACCGGCCTTCGCATGCCGGAACCACACCTTGTCGCCGATCAGCAGATCGTCGGCCGGGGCACCGAGCAGCGGCGTCTGGACCTCGCCGGGGCCTTCCTGCGGGTCGTACTTCAGGCCCTCGGGGAGGTACGGCACCGGCAGCCGGTCCACGCCAGGGGCACCCGACGCCGGGTAGCCGCCGCCGAGGACCGTCACCACACCGACGCCGGGCCGCCGCACCACCGGCTGCGCGAACAGGGCCGCCGGACGGCCCCTGAACGACGTGTAGTTGTCGAACAGACGCGGCACGTACAGCCCCGAACCGGCCGCCACCTCGGTGACGGCGTCCTCCGCCACCGTGCTCTCCACGCTCCCCGTGCCGCCACCGTTCACGAACTCCAGGCCCGGCGCGACCGCCCGCACCGCGCGCACCACCTCGGCGCGGCGCTCCGCGAGTTCACGGCGGGCCGTGCGCTGCATGAGCTGGATCGCCCGCGAGCGGAGGGGGCGGCCCGCCAACGAGTCCCCGACACCGGCTATATGGCCCTCGTAGGCCATGATGCCGACCAGCTCGAAACCCTGACGCCGGGTCACCGTCCGCGCGAAGTCCGCGAGTTGGTCGGGGAAGCGGAGCGGGGAGCGCAGGGCGCCGATGCGGACCCGGCCGCCCAGCATCTGCAACGACGTGTCCAACTCCAGGCAGACACGGATCACTTCACGGCCGTCACCCCGCGCCGCGTCGATCAGGTCGAGCTGGGCGACGTCGTCCACCATGACGGTCACGGCGGCGGCGAGCTTCGGGTCGGCCGCCAGCTCCGCGTACCCCGAGCGGTCCGTCGAGGGGTAGGCGAGCAGGACGTCGTCGAAGCCGGAGCGGGCCAGCCACAGGGACTCCGCCAGCGTGAACGACATCAGCCCCGCGAAGCCGTCCATCGCGAGGACCCGCTCCAGCAGGGCCCGGCAGCGGACGGACTTGCTCGCCACGCGGATCGGCTTGCCCGCCGCCCGGCGGCGCAGGTCCTCCGCGTTGGCGTCGAAGGCGTCCAGGTCGACGATCGCGACGGGGGCGTCCAGATGGGCTGTGGCCCGGTCGTAACGGGCCCGGTCGGTGGCGCGCGCAGTCATGCACGAAGCCTGCCAGAGACGATTACCGCAGGGTAGGGGGACGATACGGGCAGATGCCCCGGGGCGGCGGTACGGGTTCTCCCTCGCCCGGTGACAACCCGTAGAGTGACGCGCACGCACGGAGGAACGGCTCCGGCCGGGAGTCCGTGCCGGGATGCCGGTCGGCCTGTGCGGGTATGCGTGCCCGAGGGGACCACTGTCCGCCGGGCTGCCGAGGTGCGCGCTGTCCGCACGGCACGAGGAAAACGGGGGGTGCGCTTGAGCACGGAAGCACGGCGCCCTCCTGCGGATCACACGGGTTCGGTTTCGGGAGGGGCGTCCTTGAGCGAGGGCTCTGCCGCGGGGACGGGGTTCACGGGGGCGGTCGACGAGACGGGCGTGTCCTCGGGCGACGGGCGGGCTGCGGGGCCGGTGAGCGAGAGGGGTGCGTCTTCGCGTTCGCGCGAGGGCCGGGTCGTGGGGGGTGAGGCGTGGGACGAGGTCCAGCCCGCGGCGAGCGAAGGACGGCCGGTCGGTTCCGGTTCCGCCGAGGGGCGCGCGGGTGCGCTGTGGCGTGAGGTGCGGGGTGCGGGGCTCTTCGGACGGCGCGCCGGACGGCCGTCGGACGACACGAACACGCAGGACGCCTTCCCACCGCCGGTCGCCTCCGCCCGCTTCCCGGACACCCCGCCCACGACGCCTCGCCCGGGGGCACCCCTCGTCGACGGGCCTGGTTCGCGGGATGGCGCACGTGCGGCGGGTTTGGGTCGGGGTGAGGCTTTCGGCCGGGACACCGACGGTGCGACGGCTTCGCGGTACGCGGGCGACTCGGCTGCTTCTGGGGACGAGGTTTTCGGGGACGAGGTGTCTCGGGGCGACGCTTTCGGGGACGAGATTTCAGGGGGCGACACCTTCGGGGACGACGCTTTCCAGGGTGACGCCTTCAGGGGCGAGGCTTCCGGGGACGCCGCTTTCCAGGGCGACGCCGACGACGACGCTGCTTACGTGGACGGCATCGGCGGCGCGGCCGTCTCCGACTTCGAGGTCAGCGTCGTCCGGCCGTACATGTCCCGGACCACCGTCTCCGCACCGGCCGCCGACACACCCCGTC
>DATCQX010001181.1:0-3666 GCA_036569285.1 Streptomyces sp. | reverse complement strand
CGTCGAGGCCCTTGAAGTCGTCCGGGTTGGTGGTGAACAGGGGCAGGCTCTCCGCGACGGCGATGGAGGCGATCATCAGGTCGGCGATGCGGCGCCGGGGTTGGCGTCCGGCGCTGATGACGGCGGCGCAGACACGGCCGTAGATGCGGGCGGCCTCCGCGTCGAAAGGGATGGGGTCGAACTCGTTCTCGGCGCGCTGGAGGATGTCCGTGCGGCGGGCGCGCTCGGCGTGTTCGTCGTAGTCGTCCTGCTCGGTGTTGCCGCGCACCTGGTGGGGGCCCGCGGAGAGCTCGGCCAGGGTGACGGCGCTGATAGCCAACTCGGCGGGCAGCTCCTCGGGGTCGATCCACTTGCGCAGGATCATGATGTTGGTGTCGAGGAGCCCCTGCTGGTACGGGGCGGGCCGACGCTCACCGGGCATAGGGGTCGTCCTGCTCCTGCTCGGCGGTGACGTCCTGGTCGGCGCGGAAGGCGTCCAGGGAGACGTCAGGGGCGGTACGGGACATGGCGGCGAACTCGCCGCGCGGGACGAAGCGGCGACGGCGGCGCAGGGGGATGAGCTCGCCGATGCGGTGACCGTCGCGGGTGACGGTGAAGGACTGGCCGCTTTGGACGGCGTCCATGATTTCTCTGGATCTGGTGCGCAGATCGCGCTGCGTGATCTCGGGCTGGGCGGTCATCGCTCCACGGTAGCCGTCCTGTGCTACCAGGTGCCACCCTGTAGCACTCGGGGTTTCGGTGAGACCGGGGGAATCGGCGTCCTCACCTTGCGGGGACGCGGCGCCGGGCCAGTCGCCACGGCTCGGAGCTTTTCGCCGTTCGGGCCCTGCAAGCCGAGGCCAAGGGGTATACGGTGCGTGACCGTCGGGTAGGGGTGTTCGGGGTTCGTTATCGGTCAGGCGTGCGATGCCTCATACCAGAGCGGGACGATTGCCGCAGGAGTTCGCCAACTGCCTGCCAGGCATGACCCGTTGGCAACTACTGTGAGTCGCCGGACAGCTCCGACGGACCAGGACGAGGACACGGATGTCGCACCTCCGCGCACCTGCCGCGCGCGCAGACCGCCGTGAGGGCGGACGGCACGGACGACCGGTCGCCCCCCGCACCGCGGCGACCGAGACCCACATACGGCCGCACCTCATGCGGCTCGCGGTGCTCCCGCCGACCGCCGTCGCCCTCGGCGCGTGCGCGGTCGTGCTGTTCACCGTCCGCGCGACCGGCGTGCGGCTCGGCCCCACCCTGTGGGCCGTCCTCGCGGGCGCGGTCGCCGTGACCGGCGCGGGCATCGGCGTCGCCGCCGTCGCCGCCGGGCGTCTCGCGCGGTCCGTCACCGACCGGCTCGACGCGCTGCGGCGGGCCGCCGCGCGCGGGGAGGCCGATCTGCGGGCGCTCGTCGAGGCGTTACGGCGCGGCGAGGCGCCGCCGCAGCGCCGCAGCAGGGGACTCCCGCCCGCCGACGCCGACGAGTTCGAGCTGCTCGCGGCGGATCTGGCGCGGGCGCACGACGGGGCCGTCGCCGCCGTCGTCCAGGCGACGCAGTTGTCCAGCCGGACCGGCAGCGAGCAGAAACTGGAGGTGTTCCTCAACCTCGCCCGGCGGCTCCAGTCGCTCGTGCACCGGGAGATCCTGCTCCTCGACGAGCTGGAGAACGAGATCGAGGACCCCGATCTGCTGAAGGGGCTCTTCCACGTCGACCACCTCGCGACCCGGGTGCGGCGGCACGCCGAGAACCTCGCGGTGCTCGGGGGCGCGGTGTCGCGGCGGCAGTGGAGTCATCCCGTCGCCATGACCGAGGTGCTGCGGTCCGCCATCGCCGAGGTCGAGCAGTACTCGCGGGTGAAGCTGGTGCCGCCGGTCGACGGGGAGCTGCGGGGGCACGCCGTCGCCGACGTCATCCATCTGCTGGCCGAACTCGTCGAGAACGCCACGGTGTTCTCGGCGCCCCACACGCAGGTCCTGCTCCGCGCCAACCTCGTCACCTCCGGCCTCGCCGTCGAGGTCGAGGACCGGGGGCTCGGGATGCCGCCCGAGGAGCAGGTCCGCATGAACGCGCTCCTCGCGGACCCCGACCAGGTCAACGTCGGCCGGCTGCTCGCCGACGGGCGCATCGGGCTGTTCGTCGTCTCCCAGCTTGCCCGGCGGCATGGGATTCGGGTGCGGTTGCAGAGCAACATCTACGGGGGCGTGCAGGCGATTCTCGTGGTGCCGCAGGCGTTGCTGGGGAGTGCTGGGGGGCGGGGCGAGTCCGGGGGCGCCGCGGGGGGTACGAAGGCCGCCGGTGGTTCCGGTTCTTCCCGGACGACCGTCCCGGCGCCCCCTGCCGAGTCCGGCCCCGCCGGCGTCGTCCCCCCGCTGGGCGGTACTCCACCGCACGGCACCGGCATGCCACGCCGGTCGGCGCCTCGCCACGCGGGTCCTCGCGCGTCGACGGCCGACGGCACCCGGTCCGGCGGCGCGACGGGCGCCCACCGCTTCGACGGCACCCGGCCCGGCGGCCACGCCGTCGACCACTCCGACGATCTGAACGGTGCGCTTCCCTCCGGGGAGGCCGTTCTCAACGGCTACGCGGAGACGCCGGCCGACGGGTACGCCACGGGAGGGACGCGCCGGATCGACGGCACGGGCGCCGACGGCCGTGCGAGAGGCGCGGCCTTGCCGCGACCGCAGGGTGCCGACGGGCCCGTCACCAGCGGCGCACCCCGTCCCAACGGCCGCCCGATTCCCGACGGCTCCGGCGCGCCTCGCGTCGACCGGGTGCATGCCGGGGCTGCCCAGGGGGGCACGCCACGGGTCGGTGACACGCGTGCTGGGGGTGTTGTTCCCGGGCTCGGGGGAGCGGACGGTCCGGCTGGGAGCGGTGTGACGGCGCACAGTCTGGACGACGGTGTCGGCACCGCAGCCACGACCCGCCTCGACGCCCACGGGCCCGTCGGCAACACGGCTCCCGACCCGCACTCCCCTCCCTCGACCGCGACGGACGGCGCCCACCGCGCTGACTCGACCCACCTCGGCGGTGCGGCCCTCGGACAGGATCCGGATACCCCAGCTCCCCTTGACGGCGTCGGCCTCATCGGCTCCGCCCATTCCGACGACCCTGCCTCCGCCTACTCCAGCGGTGCGCCCCTCGGACAGGCCGGCGGCCCCGGTCCGGATGCCTCAGGTTCCCTCAACGGCGTCCGGCCCGTCGGCTCGGCCCGCTCCGGTGGAGCGGCACCCGGGCACGGCGGCGGCCCGCAGCCGGATGCTCCTGCTCACCCCGGTGACCCCGCCCCCCACGACGCCGTCCGCCCCGCCCCCCTCCCCATGCGCAACCCCCGGGAGGAGCGGGCGAATCCGGCGGAGGCTCGGCCTGGGATCAAGGTGGGGGACCGGGCGGTGGTGGAGGAGAGGCAGGGGGAGGTGCCGGTGCCCAGGGTGGTGGGGGCGGTGCGGGGGACGATGGAGAAGCCGAGGCTGCCCAGGAGGCGGGCGCAGGAGCATTTGGCGCCGCAGTTGCGCGGGGGGCCGGTGGCGCGTCCCGAGAACGGGGAGCCGGGGGGACACGATCCGGGTCTGATGGCCGCGTTCCAGCGGGGGATGGGGCTCGCGGAGGCCCAGCTCGGTCTGGAGGAGGACCCCGATCACTCCCTGACCAACGCTCCTGTGGCTCCGACCCGTCCCCAGCAC
>DATCQX010001180.1:0-9288 GCA_036569285.1 Streptomyces sp. | reverse complement strand
GGTGGGAGGTGTAGGGGCGGAGGGCCGTGGGGGCGTGCGGGGTTCGGCTTCGGCGCCGGTCGCACCCCGGCGCGCAACGTCCGTGCAACCTCTCGCCGCATACGGTCCGTGGGAGCTGTCCAACGGCGGGCGGCACTGGTGAGGGAGGCATGGGATGACTCGTTATGCTGCGCCCGGGTCGGAGGGGGCGATCGTCTCCTATCAGGGGCGTTACGACCACTTCATCGGCGGGGAGTACGTGCCGCCGGTGCGGGGGCAGTACTTCGAGAATCCGAGTCCGGTGAACGGGGAGCCGTTCACCGAGGTGGCGCGGGGCACGGCGGAAGACGTGGAGAGGGCGCTGGACGCGGCGCACGCGGCGGCGCCCGGCTGGGGGCGGACGTCGGCGACGGAGCGCTCGGACATCCTGCTGAAGATCGCCGACCGGATGGAGGCGAACCTGGAGGCGCTGGCCGTCGCGGAGAGCTGGGAGAACGGCAAGCCGGTGCGCGAGACGCTGGCGGCGGACATCCCCCTGGCCATCGACCACTTCCGGTACTTCGCGGGGGCGGTGCGCGCGCAGGAGGGTTCGCTCAGCGAGGTCGACGACGACACGGTGGCGTACCACTTCCACGAACCGCTCGGGGTGGTCGCGCAGATCATCCCGTGGAACTTCCCGATCCTGATGGCGACGTGGAAACTCGCGCCGGCGCTGGCAGCGGGCAACACGGTCGTGATCAAGCCGGCCGAGCAGACCCCCGTCTCCCTCCACTACTGGATGTCCCTGCTATCCGACCTGCTGCCGCCGGGTGTCGTGAACATCGTCAACGGCTTCGGCGTGGAGGCGGGCAAGCCGCTCGCGTCGAGCCCGCGCGTCGCGAAGGTCGCGTTCACCGGGGAGACCTCCACCGGGCGGCTGATCATGCAGTACGCGGCGGAGAACCTGAAGCCGGTGACGCTGGAGCTGGGCGGGAAGTCCCCCAACCTGTTCTTCGACGACATCTGGGACAAGGACGACGACCTGCGCGACAAGGCCCTCGAAGGGTTCACGATGTTCGCGCTGAACCAGGGCGAGGTGTGCACGTGCCCCTCCCGGGGCCTGATCCAGCGCGGCAACTACCCCGACTTCCTCGCGGCGGCCGTCGCCCGCACCGAGCTGATCAAACCGGGGCACCCTCTCGACACCGAGACGATGATCGGCGCCCAGGCGTCCAGCGAGCAGCTCTCCAAGATCCTCTCGTACATCGACATCGGCCGCAAAGAGGGCGCGAAGATCCTCACCGGTGGTGAACGCGCCGAGTTCGACGGCGAGTTGAAGGGCGGCTACTACGTCCGTCCGACCATCTTCGAGGGCGACAACCGCATGCGGGTCTTCCAGGAGGAGATCTTCGGCCCTGTCGTCTCCGTCGCCGGCTTCGACGACTTCGACGACGCCATCAAGATCGCCAACGACACCGCGTACGGCCTCGGCGCGGGCGTCTGGACCCGCGACATCAACACGGCCTACCGCGCGGGCCGCGCCATCCAGGCCGGCCGCGTCTGGACCAACTGCTACCACGCGTACCCCGCGCACGCGGCGTTCGGCGGGTACAAGCAGTCGGGGATCGGGCGGGAGACGCACAAGATGATGCTGGAGCACTATCAGCAGACGAAGAACCTCCTCGTCTCGTACTCCCCGAAGAAGCTGGGCTTCTTCTAGAACCTGACGTCAGGTTGCCCCCGGCAAGGCGCAGGGCTCACCAGCCTTGCTGGGGTCCGCCCAGCGAAAGTCCGCAGTCCCGGCGCCAGTTCTCGGCTTCGGCCGTCCAGGCGACGCGGTTGCCGAAGGAGAGCCAGATGCCGAACTCGCCGGGTGACGGCACGGCGATCTGCCGCGTCCAGACGCTGTTCAGGCAGAGTTGCACACCGCAGTCCTTGGAGTCGGACAGGCCACGCCAACCGCAGTCCCAGTCCACGTTCAGAGACAGCGGTCCGAGGACGGAGACCATGGCGTCCAGTTCCTCCTCGGTGCAGTCGGGGTCGAACTCGCCGTAGGGATCGCCGAAGGTCAGGGTCCAGTCCAGAGTGAGAGTCAGTCTCTCAGGCAACGGCCAGAGGTCGATCAGGTCGGGGCGGAGTGCCGCGTGGCCGGCGAACCAGGAGTCCGGCTCTTCGGCGTCGAACGTGACGACGGTGCGGCGCCGCAGTTCGTCCAAGCAGGGTCCGACGCCGGGTTCTGCCTGGTTCCCGTAGATACGAGCGGTGTCGAAGGCGGAGAGGACGTACGCATACTGCTCCGCTGTGGCGAACGGCTCCATTCGAGGCGCGGGGCCGGAGGCCCAGTCGGCCAGCTCGCGCATGATCGCCCGCGCAAGTCGCAGTGAGCCCTGGGCATCAGCAAATGACTCACCCACCCGGTAAAGCGTCGAAGCCAAGGAACTTTCCTTTCGGAGCATGACCGCCGGGCACGAGCCAGAGCGTGCGCTCCGGGCGTTTCCGCGGCGGCTGGTGGAGCCGCGATCCGTTCGAAGGCCGGATCATCAGTCCACCACGAGTCCCGAGTCCCTGAGCCAGGCTTCGCCTTCGGGCTTGCGGGCGAGTGCGCTGCCGAGGGAGATCCAGACACCGAACTCGCCCGGTGACGACTCGGCGGCCTGATCCGACCACACACCGTTCAGGCAGAGCGTCACACCGCACCCCTTGAACTCGGACAGCCCGCGCCAGCCACAGTTCCAGGACACGGTCAGCATGAGCGGGCCGAGCACGCTGACCATCCGGTCCAGGTCCTCCTCGGTGCGATTGTCCTCGGGCTCGCTGTCGGGCCCGCCGAAGGGAGGCGTCCGATTCAGGCTGAGGGTCACGCTCTCGGGCAGTGGCCAAAGGTCGTCGAGTTCGGGGCTGAGCCGCAGGTCCGCCATGAACAGCCAGGAATACGGCTGTTCCTCATCGAATGTGACGACGCCACGGCGCCGCAGTTCGTCGAGAAACGGCCCGGTTCCGGGTTCCCGGTCCCCGATGATGCGGCCTGTTCCGAATGACCGGAGCACGTGTGCGTACTGCTCGGCCGTGTGGACCGGCTCCAGTTGGGGCCAAGGGGTGGCCTTCCAGGAGGCCAGATCGCGCATGACCTCTCGCGCCCGCGTCAGCGCGCTCGGCGCGTCGGGAAAAGATTCGAGCACTCGATAGAGCGGCAAGGAGCGCGCCTTTCAGTCAGGGGCGGAGGCGAACGCGCCCTCACGGTACGCGTCCGCTCCTTTCCCGGGGTGTGGTCTGCGGTCGGGAAGCGCCATCGGGCGGTCAGTAGGAGTACCCGTTCGGCGAGTAGTAGGTGTGTCCCTCGACATGCCCCAGGTCGGCGTTGTCGCCCAGGTTGTCGAAGGTGCCCAGACTCTCGCCGCTCTCGTTGAAGACCCGGAGGCGGAACCCGCGGACGCTGTCGAGGCTGCCATTGTTCTTGATCCGCAGAGTTCGGTAACTCCGGACCCACCCTCTGACTTCCGAGGCATCGACCATGTCCGGAACCTGGATGAAGACCTGGTTGACGTCCGAGCCGAAATTGTCCTGCCGCCAGCGCAATTGTTTGACAGCCTCCCTGAGCGCGCCGTTGAAACTCTTGAAGCTGTTTTTCATGATCGTCTTGATCTCGCCGTAGCCGACGATGTTGCCCTGCTGGTCGAGGTACTCGATGTCCGGGTTCTCCACCTGCTCACCCTCGTCGGCGGTCAGCTGGTGCTCATCGGGCATGCGCCGCGCGCGGGTGCCCTCCGGGGCACCGTCCAGGGAGCGGTAGGCGTTGTCCAGGGTCAGCGGCGCCTCGCGTCCTTCTTTCGCACCGTGCTCATCAGCCAGTTTCTGCGCGTCCACGTCCCGGCTCGGGTCCTCGGACGACGAACTGTCGGAGCCTCCGCCGTCGTTACCCCCTCCCCCGCCGCCGTCCCCGTTCTGTACGGCGTAGGCGACGTTCGGGGCCGCGACGGCGGTGGCCACGGTGGCTGAGCCGGACACGGCCAGCGCGGATCCTGCCATGATCAGGGCCTCACCGGGGCCGAGTGCTCCGATACCGGTGGCCATGAGGGCGCCGCCCAGCCCGTCCGCAGCCGCGCCGAGCAGCAACTGCCCGACGCCGAGGGCGGCCATGGGCCCGTTCGTGCGGTCGATGACCTGCTGGGCGGTGTCGGCGAAGCTGGAGACCGCGTTGGACAGGGAGCTGAACCAGTTCTGGCCGGTGGGGTCGCTGCCGGTGACGGGGTTGTTGGCGGCGTAGTCGTAGCCGGTGAGCTGGGAGGGGTCGGTGGTCTCCAGCTGGGGGTCGCGGCTGAGGAAGCGGCCGGTCTGGGAGTCGTACTCGCGCAGGCCGAGGTTGACGAGGCCGGTGCCGGTGTCGGTGGTGCCGCCGACGTATCCCTTGTCGCCGGTCCAGGTGGCGGGCGCGGTGCCCCGGGTGCCGCCGAAGGGGAGGTACTGGCGGCGGGTCACCGCCTGGGTCTGGTAGTCGACCGACAGGTAGTCCGTGCCCTGGCGGTTGGGGATGAGGTACTGGATGTTCCCGCTGCTGGAGCGGGCGGCGACGGTGGTGCCGGCCACGGAGTAGTAGCGGGTGCCGGTGACCGCCTTGGTGGTGGTGTTCTCCACCAGTTCCTCGTCACCGAGGTAGAGCGTGGCCTGCGAAGGGCCGGTGCGCAGGACCAGGCCGCCGTCGAGGCCGTAGAGGTAGCTCGTCGTGCCGCCGGAGGTGGTGTCGGTGTCGAGGCGGTTCTGGTGGTTCCAGGTGAGGGTCTGGTCGCCGAGGGCCCCGCCCTGGACGGTCGTCGTGTTGCCGGAGGCGTCGTAGTGGTACGAGGCGGTGTCCGGGCCGGCGCCCGGTCCGGTGGCGGTGGTGCTGCCGAGGGTGTGGGGCTGGTCGGTCGCGGAGCCGGGGTTCGGGTAGTGGTAGGTCGTGGTGGTGTCGGCGCCGCCGCCGGTGGTGTCGTGGTCGGTCTGGGTCTCCCGCTGGCCGTCGGCGGTGTAGGTCCAGGTCTGCCAGTAGGGGTCGGGCCCGCCGACGGTGGAACCACTCGCGGTGGCCGCGCAGTTGTCGGTGGCGGTCCAGGCCGCGGTCAGACGCGCGGCCCAGTCGTACCCGTAGCACTGGGTCCCGGACTGGCTGCCGCTCGTGGCCGTGAGCAGCCCGGCGCCCTTGGAGACGGAGGTGTTGCCCCAGGTGTACGACGTGTCGTCGACGACCGTGGAACTGCTGGAGTCGGTCGTCTTCGCGTCGGTGGGCTGGCCCGTCTGCGCGTCGTACTTGAGAGTGAGGTCGACCCAGTTGGTGGTCGGACCCATGGAGTACTGGAGCGGCGAACCGTACTCGTCGTAGCCGATGGCGGACACGTACGTCCAGGCCGTGGTGCCGGTGCTCGCGAGGCTGGTGGGCTGCCCGTACTGGTCGTACCCGTAGTTCACGGTCTCCGCCGGGAGCCCGCCGCCCGCCGGTGCCTGGCTGGTGGCCAGGGTTCCGGTGGTCTTGTAGGTGTACGACTCGGTGTACCCGGCGCTCGGCGCGAGCGCCGCGAGGCTGCTCGGCAGGTTGGCCAGCGTCGTCTTGGAGGCCGCGACCTTGCCGAGGCTGGTGTAGCCGAGGACGGCGTTGGTGACCGAGGGGCTGGTGGTGCCGAGCTGGTAGGAGGTCGAAGAGGTGAGGTACCCCTTCTTCAGCGTGTCGTACGTCCAGGAGGCGGTCTGGTTCGCGGCGGACGCGGTGACGCCCCCGGTGGTGTCGTAGACGGCGGTGCGGCGGCCGTCCTTGTCGTAGGTGTAGCTGGCCTGGTCGCCCCGGGCGTCGGTGGTCGTCAGGAGCTGGCCGGCGTTGTCGTAGGTCGCGGAGGAGCCGCCCGCGTCGGGGTCGGTGGCCGTGACCTGGTCGCCGAGGAGGTTGTAGGTCCAGGACCAGGTGTTGCCGGCCGGGTCGGTCTGGCCGGACTGGTGGCCGTCCGGGTACCACGTGTAGTGCGTGTCGGAGTAGTCCGAGGCGCTGTCGTTCACGGGGTCGGCGGCGGCGCCCGCGTGGTACTGGTACAGGTCGGTCCTGCGGCCCCGCGCGTCGGTGAGCGTGGACTCGGCGACGCCGCCCTTGGGCGGGATCGTCGTCGTGAAGTTCCCGCCGAAGACGGTGGTGGTGTTCCAGGTGGCGGTGCCGAGGGCGTAGGCGGTGGAGACGGTCTTGCGGCCGGCGCCGTCGTAGGTGAAGCCGGTCTCGGACGGGATGTCACCGTCCTGGGCCTGCACGAGGGTCGCCGAGGGGGCGCCGGTCGTGTAGTAGGGGGCGGTGGTCTTGGCGACCCAGCCGTTGGTGTCGTAGACGGTGTCGGTGACGTCCCGGCCGCCGTCCACGGTCGCGATCTGCGTCTCGCGGGGGCGCAGCAGGGCGTCCATGAGGAGTTCGCTGCTGCGGTAGGTGCCGTCGTCGTTGAGGGTCTGGGTGGTGACGGTGCTCGGCTTGTCCGGGGTGAGCGCGTAGGTGTATTTGGCGGTCGCTGCGGTGATGCCGGGGCGGAAGACGGCGGTGGTCCGGCCGAGCGCGTCGTACTGCGCCTTGGTGACGTACCCGGCGGCCGTGGTCTGCGTCAGCATCAGGCCGCGTGAGGCGTCGTACGTCTGGCTGAGGGTCTGGCCCATCGGGTCGGTGGAGACGATCGCGGTGGGCGCGGCGCCGGTCGTCGGCGTGTAGGCGGTCGTGGTGGTGCGCTGGTCGGCGTCGGTGCTGGTGAGGGTGCGGCCGTAGACGTCCGTGGTGAGGGACGACATCGTCGAGAAGTTCGGCGTGGAGCCCGTGTAGGACGTGGCCTGCTGGGTGGAGGTCGGGTCGCCGGCCGTGGGGGTGGCGCCGAACGTGCTGGAGCCGTCGTACAGGACCCGCTTGTCGCTGACGGCGTCGGCCGGGAGGGCCGGGGTGGTCGCGCACTTGACGGAGACGGTCCTGGTCTCGTCGACCAGGTCGTGGATCCAGGCGGACGCGTTGTCCGCGTAGCTCGCCGTGGTGCACAGGTCGTCGGCCGTGGTGGAGACGTCGCCCTTGTCGTCGGTCTGGGTGACGCGGCCGTGGGAGTCGTGGGTGTAGTCGGTCTCGGTCTCGCGGGTGGCACCGGAGGCGAGGGGGGTGTAGACCTCGACCGAACTCTGGCCGGTCAGGTACGCCTTCTGCGCGGGGAGCCCGCCGGACAGGGCGTGGGTCGCGGTGGCGGCGCTGCTCCAGGGCGCGGTGATCGTGTCGTTGACGACCTTTCCGCTGCTGCGGCCGTTGTAGAGGATCGCCTCGTACGTCAGGCCCGCGTACTGCGGGGAGTCGGTGACGGCGGGGTCGCCGCGCGAGTCGGTGACGGACGCCGAGCGGGTGCCGCCGCCGGTCAGGGCGTCGCCGTCCATGCCCCGGAAGTAGGTGTAGTCCGTCTCGGTGACCGGGTCGGGGGCGGTGCCGGTGGTGACCTTCATTCCGCCGTAGCCGCGCCACTGGTCCCAGGTGCGCTGGGCGGCGGGGGTCAGGGGGTTGTCGTCGTGGTGCCAGGCGGGGGTGCCGACGGGGGTGTAGCGGGTGACGATCGTGTCGTTGACGCCGCCGCCGGTGGGGTCCTGCTGGGTGACGGTGGTGACGACGTACTTGTTGAACCAGTCGAGCATCGGGGCGGTCTGCCCGGTCGGGGTCCAGTAACCGGGGTAGCACAGCGAGGTGTTGTGGCTCGCGTCGCTCGGGGTGCCGCTGCCGCAGGCGGGGGCCGTGTAGCCGACGCTGATGATCCCGCCGGACTCGGTGGTGATCGTGTTGAGGCGGTAGCGGGTGATGGGCGGGTAGCCGTCGGTCAGGTCGACCCGGTTCGACAGCGGCGTGCCGGAGAAGGTCACCTTGGGCATCGCGAGGGACGCCGTGGAGCCGCCGGCCGAGGTGTCCTGGCCGGTGCGGGTCACGGAGTCGAGCCACAGGGAGGGCGTGGTCGCGTCGCCGGTGGCGGGGAAGGAGTAGGTGAACGCCCAGGAGTCGACGTTCGTCTCGGTGGTGCCGACGAGCGCCTGCGTCTGGATGCCCGTCA
The DNA here is from genome assembly GCA_036569285.1 of Streptomyces sp. Classification (GTDB taxonomy): domain Bacteria; phylum Actinomycetota; class Actinomycetes; order Streptomycetales; family Streptomycetaceae; genus Streptomyces. The sequence continues at coordinate 1,270 of DATCQX010001180.1, read as the reverse complement.
GCTCGTTCTCGCTCCAGAACGTGGGCGAGTTGGACGAACAGGTGGCGCCGTTCGCGCAGTTGAGGTCGTACGGCACGTCGGGCCACTTGGACGCGGTGGAGCTGGTGAGCGTGGAGGTGGCGCAGCCGGTCGCGGACGTGTTGCAGCGGCCGTTGTAGGTGAAGGCGACCTGGGCGGCGGGGCTGGTGGAGTAGACCGAGCCGTCGCGCTGGCCGTACTGGATCTTCGCGAGGGCGGCGTCGCGGATGTACGGGGTGTCGGCGGTCTTGCCGAGGTTACGGGCGTAGTACGCGGTGGTCGGCGTGTAGAAGTAGGACATCACGTCGCCGTGCGTGTCCTTGACGTAGTCGAGCATCCAGCGGTAGCCCTGCTGGCACCAGGAGCTGGCCCAGGTCGCGTTGTAGCAGGGCTGGCCGGAGGCGGTGGCGTAGACGGGCTCGGTCAGGACCGAGTTCGTGGTCGTGTTCCCCGTCGCCCACCCCGGCAGCCTGTTCAGGCCGAACGTGTACTGGGTGCCGTTGGAGGTGGTGACCCGGAAGTACTCGCCGCTCTGGGCGCCGTTGGTGGCACCGGTCAGCCGCTCCACGCGCTCGTCGGAGTCGCCCTGGGCGTGGTAGTCGCCGGAGGTGTCGTCCTTGATGAGGGTCGTGGTGGTGCCGTTGAGGGAGAGGGTGAGCTGGTTGTCGGACGACCAGCAGTTGTCCCAGGTCTTCGTGGAGCCCGTGGGGTTGTCGTGGCAGGAGCCGTAGCCGCGCTCGATGTAGTTGCTGGGCAGGGAGAAGCCGTCGCCGACGACCGACGCCTGGTTGTTGGTGGAGGAGGTGAGGCCGTCCACGCTCTGCGAGTCGTAGCCCAGGGCGAGGTTGGGGGCGAGTCCGCCGGGGACGGCGGGGCCGCTGATCGGGTAGGACCAGGTGAACGCGTCCGTGCTGCCGCCCGCCTGCCAGGAGCCGGAGGGCTTGAGGGAGGTGGCCGTGAAGTCGCCGCCGCCTCCGGTGGGCGCGGCGGTGGCGGCCATGACGACGTCGCTCTGCGCGAGGGCGAGGGGGGCCGAAAGGGTCTGCGTCTTGGCGTCGTTGGTGGACGCCACGGGGGTCTGGGTGCGGCAGGCGGGGCGCTGCGGGGTCGTCAGGGAGCAGGCGGGGAGCTGGACGAGGTGCAGGCGTGAGGCCCAGTCGGCGCCGAACGCGGCGGTGAAGTCGCGGTAGTTCAGGGCGACTTGGGGCTTGCCCTTGGGCAGGCCGGTGAGGTGGAGGAGGACGCCGTCGAC
>DATCQX010001179.1:0-17723 GCA_036569285.1 Streptomyces sp. | reverse complement strand
GTCGGGGACCTGGGAGAGCAAACGCCTCGTCCTCGCCCGGGAGAAGGTGGGTTTCTCCCTGCACGAGACGGTGCTGTACGCCGGTACCGAGACCGCCATGTGGTACGCGAACCACGTCGAGGCCGTCCTGTGCGTCGAGGGCGAGGCCGAACTCACCGACGAGGAGACCGGTCTGGTCCACGAGATCACGCCGGGCACGATGTACCTGCTCGACGGCCATGAACGGCACACCCTGCGCCCCAGGACCGACTTCCGGTGCGTGTGCGTGTTCAACCCGCCCGTCACCGGACGCGAGGACCACGACGAGAACGGCGTCTACCCCCTGCTGCTGGAGGACTGAACCATGACCACGCTCACCGACGTCTACCCGAGCCGGGGCGCCGCCGAGACCGCCGTCCCCCGCCAGGACCCGGTCGTCTGGTCGCCCCCGGACCACCCCGGCCCCTTCGCCCCGGACGACCTCGCCTCGTTCGACGCGGACGGCTTCCTCGCGGTCGACCGGCTGATCGACCCCGGTGAAGTGACGCGCTGCCGGGCCGAGTTGGACCGGTTGCTGCACGACCCCGCCGTCCGCGCCGACGAGCGCGCGATCGTCGAACCCCGCTCCGGCGAGGTGCGTTCGGTCTTCGAGGTGCACCGGATCAGCGAGGTGTTCGCGTCCCTGGTGCGGGACGAGCGGGTCGTGGGGCGGGCCCGGCAGATCCTCGGCTCCGACGTGTACGTCCACCAGTCGAGGATCAACGTGAAGCCGGGGTTCGGGGCGTCCGGGTTCTACTGGCACTCCGACTTCGAGACGTGGCACGCGGAGGACGGGCTGCCCCGGATGCGGACCGTGTCGGTGTCCATCGCCCTGACGCCCAACCGCGACACCAACGGCGGCCTCATGATCATGCCGGGCTCGCACCGCACGTTCCTGGGCTGTGCCGGTGCGACCCCGCGCGACAACTACAAGCGCTCGCTCCAGATGCAGGACGCGGGCACCCCGTCGGACGAGGCCTTGCGGCACCTCGCCGACGCCCACGGCATCCGCCTCTTCACCGGCCCCGCCGGGTCCGCCGTCTGGTTCGACTGCAACGCCATGCACGGCTCCGGCGACAACATCACCCCCTATCCCCGCTCCAACCTCTTCGTCGTCTTCAACAGCGTCGAGAACACGGCGGTCGAGCCCTTCGCGGCACCCGTCCGCCGTCCGGAGTACATCGGGGCACGGGACTTCACACCGGTGCGGTAGCGAGCGAGGAGCCTCCTCACTGCGGGCAGTCGTTCTCTCCGTACGGCCGTGGGGGCTCCCACCCGCCGACCAGGACGTCGCTCTGCGCGGAGCGGGCTTTGAGCGCCGGGGCGGCGGGTTCCCGGGGGGTGTCCCCCGCGGGCGGCGGATACAGCGCGGCGTGGCAGCGCCGGGCCTCGTCCGCCGCCCGCGCGCGCGGCACCACGCGGTGTTCGGCGCCGTCATCCGCGTCCAGCACGGTGACCAGGCACAGCCCGTCCAGGCGGCGTGCGCCGCGCAGGTGGACGGCGGCTCCGCGCGCCCCGGCCGGTACCGTGAGGCACTGCGCGCCCTCGGTGTCGAACTCGGTGACAGCCAGTCCCCCGGCGCGCAGCCCCTCCGCCGCCGCCCCGCGTTCGCGCGAGGAGGGGAAGCGCCACAGGTCGCTGCCCTGGTGGACGACGACCGCAGCCGCTGCGGGCCCCGCGCCCACCTCGGTCCCCTCCCCCGCCGTCCCGCTCCACGGGAAGGGGCGGCACAGCAGCCGCACGCCCTCGCGCTGCGCCCAGCCGACGGCGGACTCGTGGACGACCTTGGCGCCGTGCCGCGACATCCGGCGCAGGCCCTCGTAGCCGATGCGGTCCAGGACGCGGGCCGCCGGGACGAGGTAGGGGTCGGCGGTGCAGACGCCGGGCACGTCGGAGAAGAGTTCGCAGGTTCCGGAGCCGAGCGCGGCGGCGGCGGCCACCGCCGAGAGGTCCGAGCTGTTGCGGCCCAGCATCACCGTGCGGCCGTCCGCGTCGACGGCCTGACCGCCGGGGACCACCACGACCGGGCAGTCGGCGAGGGCTTCGGCCAGGGCGGTGGCCTTCGCCTCGACGAGGTGCGCGCGGTCGGGCGGGCCTTCCGCGAGGAGTCCGGTGCCGGCGGCGGGGAGGGGGCGCGCCCGTACCCCCTCGGCGTCCAGGGCGGCGGCGAGCAGGGCGACGCTGACGGTCTCCCCGGTGGTCAGGAGCATCGCGGCGGCGTCGGCGGGCGGGTCGTCGACGAGGGTGTCCAGGGTCTGTTTGAGGCGGCCGGTCGTGCCGGACATCGCGCTGACGACGAGGACCAGCGGGCGCCGTTGCGTCACGAGGCGGCGCACCGCGTACCGGGCGACGCGGTGATAGCCGTCGAGGTCCGCAAAGGCGGAGCCGCCGAACTTCAGCACGAGCGGCGGGCCTTCGAGGGGGTGGTCGTGCCGCGTGCGGCGGTCCGGCGTGACGTCGTCGGGTGCCGGGTGGGCCGTCATGCGAGCCAGCCGTTCTTGGTGGCCAGCTCCACGATCTGCAGGGCGTTGAGCGCGGCTCCCACCCAGAGGTTGTCGGCGACCACCCAGAGGGCTGCCGCACGGTCGTCCTCGGGCTGGACGCGTATGCGGCCGACGTGGACGAGGGCGCGGTCCGCGGCGGTGGCGAAGACCGTGCGGGGCATGGGGTAGGAGGGGCTCTGCGTCCGGGGGTAGACGCGCAGTCCGTCCGTCGCGGTCAGGGCCTCTTCCAGCGACGCGGTGGTGACCGGTTCGCGCAGCCGGACGTGCACGGCCTCGGAGTGGCAGTCGAAGACCGGCACCCGTACGGCGGTGGCGCTCACCCGCAGGCCGGGCAGGCCGAGGATCTTGCGCGGCTCGCGGACGAGTTTGCGTTCCTCGTGGGTGAGTCCGGTGTCGTCCTGGAGGCCGATCTCGGGGACGAGGTTGAAGGCCAGGGGCTGTCCGAAGCGGCCTCCGGGGGTGCCCTGGGCGTTCGGGTCGTCCAGGACGGCCCCGGAGTCGCGGGCGAGTTCCCGCAGGCCGTGCACTCCCCCTCCGGAGGCGGCCTGGTAGGTGGCCACCACGACCTCCTCCAGGCCCGCCAGCGCGTGCAGGGGGCTGAGGACGCGGACGAGCTGGATGGTGGAGCAGTTGGGGTTGGCGACCAGGTTGGAGCCCGGTCTGGTGTCGAGGAGGCCGGGGTTGACCTGGGGGACGACGAGGGGGACGTCGGGGCGCATCCGGAAGGCGGAGCTGTTGTCCACCACCAGGACGCCGGCCGCCGCGAGTCTTTCCGCTTCGCGGGCGCTGATCTCGGCGCCGGCGGAGAAGATCGCGACGTCCAGTCCCCGGGGGTCCAGTTCGTCGAGGGTGACGAGGTCGGCCACGGGCAGCGACAGGTCGAGTTCGGTGCGCAGGTCGCGGCCTCTGCTGCGTTCGGAGCCGACGGGCACGACCTCTTCCACGGGCACGATCCCCGCGTCGAGCAGGGCCAGGCACTCCCGGCCCACCGCTCCGGTGGCGCCCACTACCGCGATGCGCAGCATGCTGTTCCTCCTGTCGGCCCCCCGTGGGGCTCAGCGTGTGGTCGTGTCGGTCAGCCGGCCGCGGAAGGCGCGCCGGTAGGCGTTGGGGGTGGTGTCGAGGGAGCGCATGAACTGGTAGCGCAGGGCCGCCGCGTTGGCGAAGCCCGTGCGGGCCGCGATGGCCTCCATGGTGTCGTCGGTGTTCTCCAGCAGCCGCTGCGCGCTGAGGACGCGCTGGGCGAGCAGCCAGCGGTAGGGGGTGGTGCCGGTCTCGGTGCGGAAGCGGCGGGCGAAGGTCCTCGGTGACATGCAGGCGCGCAGGGAGAGCTGTTCGACGCTGATCTCCTGGTCGAGGTTCTCCTCGGCCCAAACCAGCACGTCGCGCACGCCGTCCTCGCCGTACTGGGGGACGGGCCGTTCGATGTACTGGGCCTGGCCGCCCTCGCGGTGCGGGGGGACGACCATGCGCCGGGCGATGGCGTTGGCGACGTCGCTTCCCTGGAGTTTGCGCACCAGGTGGAGGCAGGCGTCGATGCCGGCGGACGTGCCGGCGGAGGTGAGGATGGGGTCTTCGTCGACGTAGAGCACGCCGGGTTCGACGCGGGCCTTCGGGTAGCGTTCGGCGAGGGCGTCGGCGTACCGCCAGTGGGTGGTGCAGCGGCGTCCGTCCAGGAGTCCGGCGGCGCCCAGGACGAAGGCGCCGACGCAGACGCTGACGACCCGGGCTCCTCGGTCGACCGCCTCGCGCAGGGCTTGCAGGAGGGCGGGCGGGAAGTCCCTGGTGTGGAAGTCGTCGCCGACGGGGATGGCGATCAGGTCGGCGTCCGCCAGCCGGTCGAGGCCGTGGGGCGTGCTGATCGTGAATCCGGGCACCGCCCGCACCGAGGGGGACTCCGCGGCGACCAGCGCGAAGTCGTAGGCGGGCAGGCCCTCCTCCTGGCGGTCGATTCCGAAGACCTCGCACACGACACCCAGTTCGAATGGATGGACGTTCTCCAGCAGGACTGCGGCTACGTTCTTCAGCATGGCCCCCAATGTGGCAGTAACACGTGGTGTTCTGGCAGTCCCCGGACTGTTCCGTGGCCGAATCGGCCTTCATACTCTCGGCATGGGCCTGAATCGGTGGGGAGTCATTCGGTGTCGCTCCCGGGCGGTGGCGCGTCATCGGGGGTGGTGGCTTCGAGGGTGACGATCCCGCAGCGGATGCCGAGTACGACGGCCTGCGTGCGATCGGACACTCCGGCCTTCGTGAAAATGGCGGACAAGTGGTTCTTGACCGTCTTCTCGGAAATTCCGAGTGCTTTGGCGACGCTTCGATTCGAATTCCCTTGCGAGATGAGGACGAGGATCTGGCGTTCGCGGGCGGTGAGGAGGTCGAGCGCGCCGACGTCCTTCTCGGAAGGGGTGGGCCCCGCTGCCGCGCGCAGGTCCTGGATGAGCTGTTCCTGGGCTTCGAGGGCGTCCTGTGCCTCTCCCAGCGCCTTGTGCACGTTGGCGACGGCCTCGGCCAGGGCCGCGACGGGTTCGTTCGGTGCCCCGCAGAGGGCGCAGCACCGTCTGGCCCTCGACTCGGCTACGGGCACTTGCGCAACACGTGACATTCGTTGTTCTCCCTCCACCGGGATGAATGGACCTGGACGTGTTCTCAGCAGGGGCCGGGTCAGGCGAGCGGGCCGGAGCGGATCGCGACCGTCTTGCAGCGCGTGTACTCGCGCAGCGCCTCCAGCCCCTTCTCCACCCCGATCCCCGAGCGCCGGTAGCCGCCGAAGGGCAGTTCGACTCCGCCGGCCGCGCTGTAGTCGTTCACGAACACCTGGCCCACCCTGAGGCGCGCGGCGAGCCAGTGGGCGGTGGTCACGTCGGACGTCCAGACCCCGGCGGCGAGTCCGTACGTGGTGTGCTCGGCGAGGGCGAGGGCCTCGTCCAGTGTGTCGAAGGGGGTGACGCACAGGACCGGTCCGAAGATCTCCTCGTTGAAGACGGGGTGCTGGGGGGTGACCTCGTCGAGCAGGGTGGGCTCCACGTAGAAGCCTTCGGCGTACGCCTGCCCTCGGGGTGTCTTTCCTCCGACGACGACCTTGGCGCCCTGTGCGCCTCGCGCCAGGTGGCCGAGGACGCGTGCGCGCTGCTTCTCGGAGATCAGCGGTCCCATGTCGGGGTCGTCGGCTCCCGGGCCGATGCGCAGGGCGGTGAACCGTTCGGCGAGGGCGGCCACGAGGTCGTCGTGGACGGAGCGGTGGACGAGGAGCCTGCTGCCGGCGGAGCAGTTCTGGCCGGCGTGTTCGGTGACGGCTTCCACGAGTTGGGGCACGGCGCGGTCCGCGTCGAAGTCGGGGAGGACCAACTGGGGTGATTTACCGCCGAGTTCGAGGGTGACGGGGACGATGGTGCGGGCGGCGGCGGCCATGACGAGTTCGCCGGCCTCCCGGGAGCCGGTGAACGCGATCCGGTCGATGCCGGGGTGGGCGGCGAGCGCTGCTCCGGCTTCCTCCCCGTAGCCGGGTACGACGTTCAGGACACCGGCGGGCAGTCCGGCGCGTTCCGCGAGGGCGGCGAGTCTGAGCGGGGTGAGGGGGGCGTCCTCGGCGGGTTTCAGGACGCAGCAGTTGCCCGCCGCGATGGCGGGGGCCAGGGTTCTGGCGGCGATCTGGAGGGGGTAGTTCCAGGGGATGATGTGGCCGCACACGCCGTAGGGTTCGCGCAGGGTGAAGGCGAGTCGGTCCGGGCGTTGCTGGATCGTTTCGCCGCCGAGGGATTCGATCGCGTTGGCGTAGAACTCGAAGTAGCGGGCGGCGACGTCGGCGTCCGTGCGTGCCTGGCTGATCGGTTTCCCGGTGTCCAGGGTCTCCAGCCGGGCCAGTTCCTCGCGTTCCTCGCGCAGGGCCTCGGCGATGCGGCGGCACAGCCGGGAGCGCTCCGGGGGGTCGGTGAAGCGCCAGACCGTCTCGTAGGTGTGGCGGGCCGCCTCCACGGCCGCGTGGATCTCGGTGGGGCCGCAGCGGGCGACGCGTGCGACGGGGCGGGCGGTGGACGGGTCGAGGACGTCGATCCACTGCCCGGTGGCGACGCTCTTGCCCGCGATGACGGCCGTGTGCTCCGGTAACCCTGCTGCGCTCACGAGTACGACCAACTCCTAGGTGTGGGGGGCGGGAATTGAGAACGTTGTCGCGCCGTCAGCCGGTGAGGGAGGCGGCGATGACCCGTTCGAGGTCGCGGGCGGTGACGTCGCGCGGACAGCACACCAGCAGCCGCTGTTGTTTGAGCGCGCCTTCGACCAGGTGGGGGAGGTCTTTGGTGCCGTAGCCGAACTCCTTCAGCCCGGTGGGCCCTCCGGTGTCGGCGACGATGCTCAGCAGTGCGGCGGGGAGCGCGTCCGCGCCGTTGGCGGTGGTGACGCCGTTCAGGTTCGCGCCGAGCAGTTCGGCGGCGCGCAGGTGGCGTTCGGGGGCGGTGGGGTAGGTGAACTCGAAGGCCGCGGCGGCCGTGGAGACGACGGCGGCGCCGTGCGGGACCATCGCGTGGTCGACCTGGTACCCCGTCGGCCGGTAGTCCCGGACGAGGCCGGCGACGGGGTAGGCGCAGGCGTGCGGGATGTGGGTGCCGGCGTTGCCGAACCCCATGCCGGCGAAGCTGGCGGCCCGGCTCATGCCGGTGCGGGCCTCCAGGTCGGCGGGGTTGAGGACGGCGCGCCTGAGGTAGCGGCCCACCAGGTCCAGGGCCTGTTCGGCCCAGATGTCGCTGATCGGGTTGGCGCCGATGTACAGGGGCCGGTCGCCGGGTGTGGGGTACGGCGGGCGGCGGTCGTAGGCGCGTGCGGTGTAGGACTCGCAGGCGTGGGTGAGGACGTCGTAGCCGGAGGAGGCGGTGACGGCGGGAGGCAGGGTGAGGGTGTTCGCCGGGTCGACCAGGGCCAGGGCGGGCAGCAGCCTCAGGTCGCTGATGCCGGTCTTGACCCGCAGGTCCGTGACGCCGAGGGCGACCATGGCGGTGCACTCGCTGCCGCTGCCCGCCGTGGTGGGCACCGCCACCAGCGGTTTGAGGGGGCCGGGGATGGCCGCTCCGGCGCCGATCGGCGCGTTCAGGTAGTCGCGCACGGGGCGGCCGGGGTGGCTGAGCAGGAGGTTCAGCATCTTCGCGGTGTCGATGGAGCTGCCGCCGCCGAGGCCGACGTAGCCGTCCACGTGCAGTCCGGCCAGTTCGCGGGCCGCCTCGGCGCAGCTCTCATCCGTGGGTTCCACCTGGGCGCGGTCGAACAGGGCGACCGAGATCCCTTCCTGTTCGATGCTCTTGGCCACCCGGGCGGGCAGGCCGAGGGCGCTGAGTACGGGGTCGGTGACCAGCAGGACCGAGCGGACCCCCGCCTTGCGCAGTTCGTGGCCGATCTCACGGGTGGCGCCGACCCCGAACTTCAGTGGGGGAGCCTGCCAGCTGATTATTCGTTCCTGCTCCGGCGTATTCCCACTCCACCCGAGCGACTCCACAGTAGACCCCCGTCTTCGTTCGCTGAACGTGGAAATCCGACCGAGGCGCAGAACGGCGAACGGCATCCGGTCGGCCGTCTCAGCCGACCAAGCCGAATTTCTCCGATCATGCGGAATTCGGCCGAGCGACGGCCATACTAGACAGCCGGTTTTGGTCACGCCATAGGGCTAGAGTCCTATGGCCGGAATTGACGCCCCACCCGGAATTGCGCATATGTCCTGTTCAACGGCTCGGCGGTGGGGTCCCGGAAGGTGCGGTCCGGGCGTCGGCAGCCGTCCCACCAGGCGTGCCACGGCGGGGTGGCAGGAATTCGCGGTTCAACGTCAGTGCCGACACTGTTGCCGGCGCAGCCGGTTCCGCAGAGTAAGAGGCATGGCACAGAACAACGACGCGAAGGCGTCCGCGGGGTCCGGGAAGCGGCATGCGGGGGTGCGGCAGGTCTGGCGCGAGTCGCCGACAGCGGTGAAGTCCCTGCTGTTCGGCACCATGATCAACCGGCTCGGCGGCTTCGTGCAGGTCTTCATGGTGCTGTACCTGACCCACCGCGGTTTCTCGGACACCCAGGCGGGTGCGGCCCTCGGCGCGTACGGGGCGGGAGCGGTGCTCGGCACGCTGGTCGGCGGGTGGATGTCCGACCGGCTCGGGCCGCGCCTGACCATCGCGTCGACGCTGCTGGGCTCGGCCGTCCTGCTGCCCTGTGTCCTGTACCTCGACAACTACTGGGCGATCCTGGTCGTCATCACCGTCAGCGGCGCGGCCAGCCTCGCGTACCAGCCCGCGTCCACCAGCATGATCAGCCTGCTCACACCGCCCGAGCGGCACGTCATGATCTTCGCGATGGGCCGGCTGGCGATCAACCTCGGCACCACGGCCGCCCCGCTGCTGGGCGCGGCGCTGGTGAAGGTCTCCTGGGACTTCCTGTTCTGGGGCGAGGCGCTGGCCGTCGTGGTCTTCTCCGCCGTCACCGCCACCACCCTGCCGAGCCGGGGACCCGAGCCGGAGCAGGCGAAGGACGGCGGGGACGACGAGCCGAAGGACGCCCCGAAGGCCTCGTACCTGGCGGTGCTCGCGGACCGCAGGTACCTGATGTTCCTGCTGGCGATGTTCGTCAGCTCCGTCATCTACATCCAGCACATCTCCGCCCTCCCCCTGGCCGTGAAGCACCTGGGCATGGACGTCGAGGTGTACGCGGCGATGATCGCGCTCAACGGCCTCCTCGTCATCACCTGCGAACTCCTCGTCGCCAAGGTCGTCCAGCGCTGGCAGATCAGGACGGCCGTGATCATCGGGGTGCTGCTCACCGGCGTCGGCATGGCCATGTACGCCCTGCCGTGGGGCCTCGCGGCCCTGGTGATCGCCACCCTGGTCTGGTCGCTCGGCGAGATCATCGGCTATCCGTCGCTGTTCTTCGCCTACCCCGCGCAGGCGGGACCGCCCGGACTGCGGGGCCGCTACCTGGGCGCCTCCAACGCCCTGTACGGCCTCGGCAGCGCCGTCGGACCGTTCATCGGAGTGATGATCTGGAACCGCTTCCACCAGGGGCTGTGGGTGCTGTGCGGCGTGGTGGGGCTGGTGGCGGCAGCCGCCGCGTGGGCCGGTGTGCGGCAGCCGTCCGCGCCGAAGAGGCAACGGGAACAGGAGATCGGCGACACCGGGACGGCCGGTGCGGAGATCCGCACCGGGACGTGACGGCACCGCGCACGGCCGCGACATCAGCGAGAACCGTCAGAAGGGGAAGCAATCAGATGCCACGCCATGTAGTCCTCGTCGATCCCTACTCCGAGGCGGCCGAGTACGCGACCGCGTTCCGGGCACGCGGGGTCGACTCGGTGGCCGTGCTGAGCACGCCCGCACCACTGAAGTCCTATCTGCACGGCTGGAAGCCGGACGCGTTCGCCGCGACGCACTTCTACGACGGCGACTTCGCGGCCCTCGTCGAGACCGTGCGCTCCTACGAGCCGCTCGCCGTCCTTCCCGGCAACGAGCACGCGGTGATGCTCGTCGACCGGCTCGTCGAGGCACTGGCACCGGGAACGGGCAACGACCCCGCGCTCTCGGCCGCGCGCCGCGACAAGTGGCCGATGCTCCAGGCCGTGGCGCGCGCCGGTGTCCCGCACCTGCGCACCTTCGCCGCCACGACCGAGGAGGCGGCCGGGAGGTGGCTGCGGGAGAGCGGCCTGGAGGGGGCGGCGCTGGTCCTCAAGCCCCGGTGCAGCGGCGGCACGGACGGCGTGCACAAGGTGGAGGCCGGGCAGGACTGGCGGCCCGCGTTCCGGGAACTGCTGGGCTCGGTCAACATGTTCGACCTCACCAACGACAGCATCCTGATCCAGGAGTTCGCCTCGGGCACCGAGTACGTCGTGGACACCTACTCCGTCGACGGGGAACTGGGCGTGGTGGCCGTCGTCCAGTACAGCAAGTCGGCCCGGGGGGACCGCATCGGCGTCTACGACGCGGAGGACTACCTCCACCCCGACGACCCGCTGGCCGCCGTCCTGGTGGACTACACGCGCCGGGTGGCCGAGGCGGTCGGCGTGCGCACCGGGTGCACCCACACCGAGATCATGCTGACGGAGCGGGGGCCGATGCTCATCGAGATCGCGGCGCGGCTCGACGGCGGCTGCGGACAGCAGGCGGCGCGCCTCGCCACCGGCGACTCCCAGATCGACCGCGCGGTCCGCCACCACCTCGACGGCACGTTCACCCCCGGGTACTCCATCGCGCGGCCCACCCGCGTGGTCTGGCTCTCCGCTCCGAACGGCGGGATCATGCGCAACGCGGAGGTCCTCGACGCGGCGCGCGAGCTGGCGTCCTTCCAGAAGATGGCGTGCCGTTACCCCAACGGCTCCCGGGTGCCCAAGACCGAGGACCTCTTCACCACGCTCGGCTGGGTGCTGCTCTCCACCTCCGACCAGGATCTCCTGGACCAGGACACCAAGCGGGTCCGGGAGATCGAGGCCAAGGTGGTGGTGGATCCGCTGGATCCGTAGAAGGAGGGGGCTCGCCGACGGCTACTTGCTGTCGGCGAGGCCCCCGATCGCCTGGTCGAAGACCTCCCGCGCGCGGTCCAGGACCTGACGGCGCCAGTCGGCGTCGCCTGGGCAGAACGCCTCGCGGATCAGCCGTTTGAGGCCGGAGCGCAGGGCGTCGGCCGGAGTGTGGTGCCGGTGCAGCCAGGCGTCCGCGCACAGGGCCACCAGCACCTCGGGGCCCGGCTGGGTGCCGAACTCCAGGGTGATCGCGGTGAGTCGCGCCGACGCGGACAGGCCCGCGGCGACCGCCGTCGCCGTGTTGCCGACGATCGGGGTGGAGGACGAGGTGCCTTCCTCCGACGCGGTGAGCGCGTCCCCGTACCAGCGGTGGGCCCGCGCGCGGGCGTCGGGGTCCGGGCCGCCCCGGAAGATGGGTTCGCCGACGCCGCGCTCGCCGAGGCCGGTGTGCAGGTCGATGTAGCCGACGTGGGCGGCGCCGGCGATCTCCTCGGCCACGATCGTCTCGAACACCCGCCGGGACCACACCGGTGCCGTGCCGCCGTAGAACAGGCCGTCGGGGTGGCGGTACTGGCCGTGGGTGACGGCCTCCTGGAGGTGCTGCGGTCCCAGCCGGTCGCGCAGTGCGGTGAGCCGGGCGACGAGTTCGCCGGGGACGAACGTGTCGTCGTCGGCGGGGACGAGCCGCGGGTGGACCGCCTCGTAGGCCTCGCTGTGCGGGGGCGCGGTGTGGTCGACGAAGTTGCGGTTGAGGTCGATGTTGTCCTCGTTGACGCGCCGCAGGTAGGCGAAGCCGTAGGGGTTGAGGGCGTGGACGAGGAGCACTCCGGTGGCGGGACCGGTGGCGCGGCGCGCGACGCCCTCGCCGAGCAGGACGCGGGTCTGGCAGGCGGAGCCGCAGAACCCTTCGACGCCGTGGGTGCCGGAGACCGCGACGAGGAGCTTGTGCGGCGCCGCGGGGCCCAGGTAGGCGGTGTCCACGGCGAGTTCACCGCCGTCCGGTCCTCGGTGGCCCGGCAGGACGAAGGACCTCAGGCGGGCGTCCGCCTCCTTCGCCGCCGCGAGGAAGTCCGCGCGGGCACGGGCGTAGTCGGGGGGAAAGCCGTGGAGGGAGTCGTCGGGCATGCCGCCTCGCGTTCCTGGGTCTCGGTGGTCGGGGAACGGCCGACGGGCCCGGGCTCCTCGAGGAGGAGGCCGGACCCGTGGGCCGGTGTCGCTTCAGCGGGGCACGGAGGGCAGCGGCACCCCGAGGGCCGTGAGGATCGCGTGCGCGCCCTCGCGGGTGGGCACGTCCAGCAGGCACAGCACCCGGTCGCCGGGCCGGGTGTGCTCGTCGAAGTACCGGTTGGCGGCCGGTACGTGGCTCAGGGGACGCTCCCGGTAGAGGTCGCGCGGCCGGCCGAGCCCCGGGACGACGCCGAGTGCCGCGTCGAACGGCGCGCCGGGGGCGAGCGCCTGCGCCACCTCGGCCGCCAGCTCCGCCCTGCCGGTGTCCTCGCCCGTGAGGTCCGGGTACATGGTGATGTCCGGGTGGCCGCTGAAGGCGGACATCGCGCAGTGCACGACGGGGTTGTACGTCTTGAGCGCGATCACCTCGGGGAAGGGACGGCCCTCGGCGAGGAGCCGGGCGAAGTGCAGGGCCCAGCTGTCCTTGAAGACGGCGCCGCCCCGGTACGCGTCTCCCACGAACTGGATCATGATGTGGAGGCAGGGGCGTCCCGAGGGCAGCTCGGCCCACCGCGAGGTGAGCAGCGAGACGACACGGTCGCGGCCCCGGTCCACTCCGGCGATGACGTAGTCGGCCTCGGTCAGCATGTCGCGGCGGAGCGTGAAGAGCTGCCGGGTGCGCAGTCCCGGCATGGCCAGGACCAGGCCGTCCACGATCCACTTCTCGGTCTCGGTCGTCAGCTCCCGGCCGGGCGGCAGGGCGGTCACCTCGACCTCCCGCCGCCCGCCGGTGCGCCTCGCGCGGTCGTCGGCCACCGTCGGCTCAGACGTCGGCCGCGGTGGGCAGCGGGATCGGCGCGTCGCTGTTGCCGACGACGGTGAGCTGGTGCAGCTCGACGAAGTACAGCTTCCACAGCCAGTAGACGTGGTTGAGGTGCTCCATCACCTTCTGCTCGTCGGCGTCCGAGGTGACCAGGGTGGACAGCACCCGCCACACGAAGTCGTCGTGGTCGTCGTCGAGGTCGGTGTTGACGTGGGCGCGGGCGCCCTTGACGTTCTCCTCGCCGAGGACGTCACCGAGGTTGTCCAGCCAGTCGGGCTGGGTGCGGGTGGTGACGTACTCGACGAAGTACACGCTGGTGATCAGCGCGAGGGGGCTGTCCTCGAACTCCATGCCGTACTGGAGGTATCCGGTGAGCAGCTTGGTGGAGAGCAGCGGCTCGGTGGAGTAGATCTGGTCCTTGGTGACGCCGACCTTGGCGAGGTCGGCGGCGAAGAGCCGGTCGTGCAGCATCTCGTCGTCGGTGTAGTGGGCCCACGCCTTGGCCTGCACGGGGTCGACCTTGGTGAAGTACTTGATGGCGAGCGCGTCCACCGTGCGCTTGCGGCGCAGCCTGAGGATCGTCTCGATGTTGTGGCGCTTGTAGTAGTCGAGGTTCAGTTCGGACGCGGACTTCTGGTGCTGCGCGTAGGGCACCGTCTCGTAGAAGTCCTTGATGAAGGTGTCCAGGACCGCGTCGACCTTCTTGCGGAGTTCGGGGTGGGGCGACATGCGTGCTTCCCTCCTCGGGATCAGGGGTCTGGGTTCAGTGGCAGCCGCAGCTCGCGCTGGAGACACGCTGCATCCGGCCTCGGCGCACCGCCTTGCGGGCGCCGAGCACGGCCGTTCCGTCCGCTGTGACCAGCGAACTGCGGGGGCACAGGAAGGCCAGGGCGAAGCGTGTCGTCGGGGTGACTCCCAGCCCGAGGTTGACGACGCCGTGGGTCGCCCCGTACACCTCGTTGGGGCCGCAGTTCGCCGGGATGACCTCCGTGCCGGTGTTGATCCCGAAGCCGAGCTCCCAGACGACGCGGTAGCGCGGGTCGTCGGTGAGGAGCTTCTCCAGTGCCTGCGCCGCGGGGGCGGCCGCCGCCGACTGCGGGGTGATCCCCTCGACGCGTCCCGCGGTGACGTGCAGGGTCACGGCATGGGCGACGAGCGGTGTGAGCGCCTCGAACAGGCTCTGCTGGTCGGCGCCGTCGGCCGGGTCCTCGTGGCGGTGGACGATGGGCCAGCCGCGCAGGGTGAGGTCGCCGTTCAGTCCGGCGAGCCGGGCGTCCGCGTCGAACGTGGTGATGTCGGCGGCGGTGACGCTGAGCTTGCCCGGCGGGAAGAGCTGCTGGTCGCCCGGTTCCAGGACGCCGGCCTGCTGGTTCCACACGACGTCACCGGCGGTGTGGTCGAACTCGGCCTCGGTGCCGGAGACGTCGTCGACCACGGTCAGCCGGTCGCTTCCGGCGACCAGGTCGAAGAACTCCTCGGCGGTGGCGCTCTGGCGGGCGACGTCGGTGCGGGCGGCGGTGCGCAGGAAGTAGCCGACGTGCTCGTCGGTC
Source organism: Streptomyces sp. (assembly GCA_036569285.1). Taxonomy (GTDB): domain Bacteria; phylum Actinomycetota; class Actinomycetes; order Streptomycetales; family Streptomycetaceae; genus Streptomyces. Next base: position 3,185 of record DATCQX010001179.1, on the reverse strand, counting down.
AGCGGGGTGGAGCCGGCGGGCAGGACGGCGAGCTTGCGCGCGCCCAGTTCCTCCTCGGACGGCGAGTCGAGGAACCGGCCGGGGCAGACGGCGAGGACGTGCGCGTCCCGCGGGGTGTGTCCGGCGATCAGCTCGCCGAGGCGGGCCTGGGGCGGGAGCGTCAGACGCAGCACGCGGGAGCATCCGTCGCCGGGCAGCACGGAGAGCGGCTCGCCGTACTGCTCACTCGTGATCAGACAGAAAGTCTCGGCGGGGTCGCCGAACTGTTCGAAGTCGCTCGTCGCGAATTCCAGCGGTGCCACGGGGATCTCCCTGGTGAATACCTGTCGGGACGCCGATGACCCCACGGCGGGGCATGATGAATGCCCCGCCGCAGGTCGGTACTCAGCCCAGGAGCGTGCCCAGGTAGTTGCGGTTCTTCTGCACCTTGATCTTCTTCATGGCGAGTCACCTCCTGTCGTATCGGATTTCCTTGCGTTCACCCCACATGGCCGGTGGCCGTCCGCCGTCAGGAGGCGGCGGTGACCCGCTCGACGGTGGGGTGGTCCGGGTGGCCGATCATGGCGACGCCGCTCGTGGTCAGCACACGGGTGTCCGGGACGATGATGTCGAGGTGGTACTGGGTGTACGGGGTGAGGCCGAGCCCGTAGTGCAGGCAGCCTTCCGTGCCTCCGTACACCTCGTTCATGGCGTGGTTGCCGGGCAGGATGTCGTGCGTGGTGTTCAGGGCGTGGCCGATCTCCCACACGATGCGGTAGCGGGAGTCCACGGCGAACATCTGCTCCAGCGTCTCCACCGCAGGGGCCGCCCCCGCGTCCAGCGCCTGAAGGCGCGTGATCCTGCCGTCCTCGACGACGGCCTTGATGGCGTTGTCGCGCATCGTCCACAGGCGGGAGTGGAGGCGGGTCTGGTCGGCGCGGGAGAACGAGGGGGTGCCGCTGTGCAGGATCGGGTAGCCGCGGAGCGTGATCTCGCCCTCCAGCGGCAGTTTCAGCGCCTCGTCGAACTCCCTGATCTCGACGGGCAGCACGCTGATCTCCCCGGAGGGGACGATCTGCTGGTCCCCCCAGTCCAGGGGGCCGGCCTGCTGGTTCCAGACGAGGCCGTCGCGCAGGTGGTCGAGGGTGGCGCGGGTGCCGTGCTTCGGGTCGGCGTAGACGAGGTGCTCGGAGTCCTCGGCCAGTTCGAAGAACGTGTCGCAGAACGCGGCCTGGTCGGAGGCGGAGGTGCGCTCCATCACCTTCAGGAAGTGCCGGATCTCCGCGAGGGTGGTGGGCGTCGAGTTGCACGCCATCCCCATGATCTTCCGCCGGCCGACGAGGTCGGGGTCCGGTGACTCGAAGAACCGGTGGGGGGAGACGACCAGCACGTGGGCGGGTTCCGGGATCCGCTTCTCCAGAATGTCCGTGAAATTGTCCCCACGGTCCAGAGTGATGGTGAGGAATTCCCGGTAGGGGGCCTTTTCCACGACCTCGATCTGGTCGACGAGCTCGGAATTCGTGATCAGGCAGAAGCTGCTTCCGGTAGCTTCTCCGAACTGGCTGAAACGGCCGGGATCAATTGTTATGAGTTCGGACACGATCACTCCCGTCATGGCCTCTGCGAATTTCCTCGCCGTGGTCATAACTATGGTTGATCGTGGAGCGGCGCCGCTATAGGACAATGGTCCCTGGGCCATTCATCCCAGGCGGGCGGTGCGCCTGATGAGCATTTCCGAGCACATTCCGTGCAGCAGCACGCTGCCCAGGACGCACAGCACCGTCGTCTGGAGCACGGCGTCCGCCCGGGCCCCGTCCGGAAGGCTGTTGTAGGCGATCAGCCCGAACACGATCGTGGTCGTCCCCCGCGGCCCGAGCAGCCCGATCAGCACCCGGTCCCGCCGCCCGAGGGGCGATCCGGCGAAGGCGAGGAGGACGGGGACGACGCGGACGACGGTGAGGGCGGCGAGGCAGAACAGGACCGCCTGCCAGTCCACGCCGATCGCGAAGGTCACGACCGCCGCGAGGCCGACGACGAACCACATGGTCATCGTCATCAGCGAGGTCACGTCCTCCAGGAGGCCGACCTCGTGGGTGCCGATGGACGAGCGGTGGGCCTGTCCGCGGGCGACGAGGACGCGGTGCGCGTACCGGAACGCGATCCCGCACACGAACGACGTGACGAAGCCGTTGCCGCCGATCTCGACGCCGGCGGTGTAGGCGATCAGCGGTGTCAGCAGCACGGCGAACCGGCGTGACTGGTCGGTCGTCCAGCCGGCCAGGCCTGCCCGGTGCAGCAGCCACGCGACGAGGCCGCCGATGACGACCCCGGCGAGGACCGCCTTCACGGCCTGCCCGGCGGCGCTCGTCAGGGCCTCCGCCGGTGTGTGGACCGTGCTGCTGCCGCCCGCGAGGATCAGCGCGAACACGAACAGCGGCGACACGATGCCGTCGTTGTAGCCGCTCTCGACGTTCAGCACGCTCCGCACGCGCGACGACAGCCTCCCGTCGCGGACGACTCCCTCGCTGGGCGCGAAGTCGATGGGGACGACGACGCAGGCGATGACCAGCATCAGCGCCCAGGAGAGGTCCGGGAACGCGAGCTTGCCGAGCACCATCGCGGCGCCCAGGCTCAGCGGGAGCGCGATCAGCAGGACCCGGGCGACCAGTCGGGGCGAGTTCCCCCACAGCCGTCCGCCGCGCACTTCTGTCGCGTCGACGAACAGCAGGAACGCCAGGATGATCTCGGCGACGTGCTGGGCGATCTCGGTGTTGAGCGCGGCGGCCACGGAGTCCTCGACGACGACCCCGACCACGGCACCGGCGAGCACCATCGTCGCCGGAGCGCCGAGATGCCAGCGCTGGAGCCGGAGCGCGGCGAGCGAGCGGACCAGGGCCATCACCGCGGCGGCCAGGATGGTGGGGATCACGGAGCGGGACTTTCATCGAAAAGAGGAGCGAAAGGGACGTACAGGCAGCGTACGGGTCAGTGGCTGGTTCCCGTCACATGCGCGGCGAACCCTTCCACGAGTCCGCCGTACAGATCCGGGCGGATCACCGCCAGCACCGCGAACCCGGCCGCCAGGCTCAGCATGACGCCCTCCCACCGGCCACCACGCGACCGGCGCTCCTTCTGCTGTGCGTGTCGTTCCATGCTTCAACTCTGGCCGCCCGGGACCCCCGCCACCATCCGGCGGAAGTCTGGTC
>DATCQX010001178.1:0-6080 GCA_036569285.1 Streptomyces sp. | reverse complement strand
CCCTCAGCCTCGCCAGCCTCTTCGCGATGACCGCCGCGACCCTGACGAGACTCCTCCACACCTGATCCAACCCCCTTGAACGTCCCGCCCGTTCGCTGACCCCCGCAGCGGACGGACGGGACCTCTCCGTCTCTCCACGCCTGGGTAATGTCCCCGCATGATGCGCCTGGAACGCCTCCACCCCACCCACGCCCCCACCCTCCTCACCTTCGAGACCGACAACCGCGCCTACTTCGCCCGCACCATCCCCGACCGGGGCGACGCCTACTTCCGCGAGTTCGACACCCGCCTCACCGCCCTGCTCGAAGAGCAAGCGAACGGCATCTGCCACTTCCACGTCCTGCTGAGCGGCAACGAGGTGGCGGGCCGGATCAACCTCGTGGACGTGGAGGACGGCATCGCCGAGCTGGGATACCGGGTGGGGGAGCGGTGGGCCGGGCAGGGGGCTGCTACCTGGGGGGTAGGGGAGGTGTGCCGGCTGGCTCGGAAGGTGTACGGGCTCCACACCCTCTTCGCCGGCACCGCCCCCGAAAACCTCGCCTCCCGCACCGTCCTGGAGCGCAACGGCTTCGTGCCCACCGGCACCACCGACCGAGGTGGCCTCCACTACACCCTCGCGCTCAAATGAGCGAGGTTCATCACAATCAGGTTTCGGCCACTGGCTGAAGACTTGCTTCTCGGGCATGTAATCGATTCCAATCGTGTTGACACGTCGATGTAATCGATTCCACGAGGAGGTGGGGCGGCTATGGCGAGCATCAAGGACGTCGCGGCCGAGGCGGGCGTTTCCGTCGCCACGGTGTCGCGTGTCCTGAACGAGCACCCCTCGGTCAGCGCGGACGCGCGGACGCGCGTGCTGGCCGCCGTCGAGGCGCTGGGGTACCGGCCGAACGCCGTCGCCAGGTCGCTGCGGACGGACCAGACGCGCACCCTCGGGCTCGTGATCAGCGACGTGCTGAACCCTTACTTCACCGAGCTGGCGCGGTCCGTCGAGGAAGAGGCGCGGGCGCTCGGCTACAGCGTGATCATCGGGAACGCGGACGAACGTCCCGACCTCCAGGACCACCACGTCCGCACGCTGCTGGACCGCCGGATCGACGGCCTGCTCGTCTCGCCCACCGACGGCGGCTCCCCGCTGATGCTGGAGGCCGCCCGGGGCGGGACACCGATGGTGTTCGTGGACCGCTGGATCCCCGGCGTGGACGTCCCCGTCGTCCGCTCGGACGGCCGCGTGGCCGTCCGGGATCTCGTCGCGCACCTGCACCGGCTGGGCCACCGCCGACTCGCCATCATCGCGGGCCCGGCGGCCACCACGACCGGCCAGGAACGCGTCGAGGCCTTCCGAACGGCCTTGGAGGAGTGCGGACTTGAGCTGCCGGACCAGTACATAGGCCAGGGCGACTTCCAGGCCGAGAGCGGGCGCCGCGTCACCGAGGGGTTCCTCGACCTCGACGAACCCCCGCAGGTCGTGTTCGCCGCCGACAACCTGATGGCACTGGGCGCCCTGGACGCCGTCCGCGCCCGTGGTCTGCGGATTCCGGACGACATCGCTCTCGCCGCGTTCGACGACATCCGCTGGTTCGTGCACACGGACCCGCCGGTCACCGCGATCGCGCAGCCCACCGGCGAGCTGGGGCGGGCCGCCGTCCGCGCGCTCGTGGACCGCATCGAGGGGCGGGTGCCGGAATCGGTGACTCTGCCCGCCCGTCTCGTCGTTCGCCGCTCGTGCGGCGAGAACCCCGTAACGAACAGGAGCCAGTCGTGAGCAACGCGGACGAGTTGCTGCGCATCGAGGGCATACGGAAGACCTTCCCCGGGGTGGTCGCGCTGGACCGCGTCGACTTCGACCTGAAGCGGGGCGAGGTCCATGTGCTGCTCGGTGAGAACGGCGCGGGCAAGAGCACGCTCATCAAGATGCTCTCCGGCGCCTACACCCCCGACGAGGGACGCATTCTGGCGGGCGGCGAGGAGGTGCGCATCCACGGTGCGCAGGACTCCGAGCGGCTCGGGATCGCCACGATCTACCAGGAGTTCAACCTCGTCCCCGACCTGACGGTCGCCGAGAACATCTTCCTGGGCCGCCAGCCGCGCAAGTACGGGATGATCGACCGCAAGACGATGGAGGCGGACGCCGCTGTCCTCCTGGAGCGCGTCGGCGTGAACGTCTCGCCCCGCGCGAGGGTGCGTGAACTGGGCATCGCCCGGCTCCAGATGGTCGAGATCGCCAAGGCGCTGAGCCTGAACGCGCGCGTCCTGATCATGGACGAGCCGACGGCCGTGCTGACCTCCGAAGAGGTCGAGAAGCTGTTCGTCATCGTGCGGAAGCTGCGCGAGGACGGCGTCGGCATCGTCTTCATCACGCACCACCTGGAGGAGATCGCCGCGCTCGGGGACCGGGTCACGGTCATCCGGGACGGCAGGTCGGTCGGCCAGGTGCCCGCCTCCACGCCGGAGGAGGAACTCGTCCGGCTGATGGTCGGCCGGTCCATCGAGCAGCAGTACCCGCGCGAGCGGGCCGAGACAGGCGCGGCGCTGCTGTCCGTCGAGGGGCTCACCCGGGACGGCGTCTTCCACGACGTCAGCTTCGAGGTGCGGGCCGGCGAGGTCGTCGGCATCGCGGGTCTGGTCGGTGCGGGTCGTACCGAAGTGGTACGGGCCGTCTTCGGGGCGGACCCGTACGACCACGGTACGGTCCGGGTCGCCGGTACCTCCCTCAAGCGTCACGACGTCGTCGCCGCCATGGACGCGGGGATCGGCCTGGTACCTGAGGACCGCAAGGGCCAGGGCCTCGTCCTCGACCAGTCGGTCGAGGAGAACCTGGGACTGGTCACTCTCAGGTCTGCCACCAAAGGGGGGATCGTCGACCTCAAGAGCCAGCACGACGACGCCGCCCGGATCGCCGAACAGCTCGGCGTGCGGATGGCCGGGCTCGGCCAGCAGGTGCGGACCCTGTCCGGCGGCAACCAGCAGAAGGTCGTCATCGGCAAGTGGCTCCTCGCCGACACGAAGGTACTGATCCTCGACGAGCCGACGCGCGGCATCGACGTCGGCGCCAAGGTCGAGATCTACCAGCTGATCAACGAACTGACGGCTGCCGGGGCGGCCGTCCTCATGATCTCCAGCGATCTGCCCGAGGTGCTCGGGATGAGCGACCGGGTGCTGGTGATGGCGCAGGGCCGGATCGCGGGCGAGCTGTCCGCCGACGAGGCCACGCAGGACTCGGTCATGTCGCTGGCCGTGAGCAACCCCACTACCGAACTGGAGGCCCCCCGTGGCCGCTGAAACGCTCAAGAGCGGTACGGGCGCCGGTGGCGCCGGGGCGGTGCGCCGCCTGCTGCTCGACAACGGCGCCCTCACCGCGCTGATCGTCCTCGTCATCGCCATGTCGGCGCTGTCGGGCGACTTCCTGACCACGGACAACCTGCTGAACGTCGGTGTCCAGGCGGCCGTCACCGCCATCCTCGCCTTCGGCGTGACCTTCGTGATCGTCTCGGCGGGCATCGACCTGTCGGTCGGCTCGGTGGCCGCGCTCTCGGCGACCGTGCTGGCGTGGAGCGCCACGTCGCACGGGGTACCGGTGTTCATCGCGGTCATCCTGGCACTCGCCACGGGTATCGCCGCCGGTCTGATAAACGGCTTCCTGATCTCGTACGGCAAGCTGCCGCCGTTCATCGCGACGCTCGCCATGCTGTCGGTGGGGCGCGGCCTGGCGCTGGTGATCTCGGACGGGTCCCCGATTGCGTTCCCGGACTCCATCTCCCACCTCGGCGACACGCTCGGCGGATGGCTGCCGGTGCCGGTGCTCGTGATGATCGCCATGGGTCTGATCACGGCGTTCGTGCTCGGCCGTACGTACATCGGCCGTTCGATGTACGCCATCGGTGGTAACGAGGAAGCGGCACGCCTCTCGGGGCTGCGGGTACCGCGCCAGAAGCTCGCGATCTACGCGATGTCCGGTGTCTTCGCCGCCGTCGCCGGTATCGTCCTCGCCTCCCGCCTCTCCTCCGCGCAGCCGCAGGCCGCCAGCGGGTACGAGCTGGACGCCATCGCCGCCGTCGTCATCGGCGGCGCCTCCCTCGCAGGGGGTACGGGTAAGGCCTCGGGGACGCTGATCGGCGCGCTGATCCTCGCGGTGCTGCGCAACGGGCTGAACCTGCTCAACGTCTCCGCGTTCTGGCAGCAGGTCGTCATCGGCGTCGTCATCGCGCTCGCGGTGCTGCTCGACACGGTGCGGCGCAAGGCCGGGGCGACGCCGACGGCGATCGGGCCCGGGGGCGGCAAGGGCAAGCAGTTCGCCACGTACGGGATCGCGGTGGTGGCGACGGTGGCGATCGTGGGGGCGACGTCGTTCCTGCACAACGGGGGCTCTGGGTCCGCCGACAAGAAGATCGGGCTCTCCCTCTCCACCCTCAACAACCCCTTCTTCGTGCAGATCCGCTCCGGCGCGCAGGCCGAGGCGAAGAAGCTCGGTGTCGACCTGACCGTCACCGACGCGCAGAACGACGCCTCCCAGCAGGCCAACCAGCTCCAGAACTTCACCAGTTCGAACCTCGGCGCGATCATCGTCAACCCGGTGGACTCGGACGCCGCGAGCAACTCCGTGAAGGCCGCGGACAAGGCGAAGATCCCGGTCATCGCCGTCGACCGCGGCGTCAACAAGGCGGACGTGGACGCGCTCGTCGCCTCCGACAACGTCGCCGGTGGTGAGCAGGCCGCCAAGACGCTGGCCGAGAAGCTCGGCGGCAACGGGAAGATCGTCATCCTCCAGGGGCAGGCAGGTACGTCGGCGGCGCGCGAGCGGGCCGAGGGCTTCGCCAAGGGGCTCAAGGCGTACCCGGGCATCCAGGTCGTCGCCCAGCAGCCGGCCGACTTCGACCGGACCAAGGGGCTCGACGTGATGTCGAACCTGCTCCAGGCCCACCCGGACGTCCAGGGTGTCATCGCCGCCAACGACGAGATGGCGCTCGGCGCGGCCAAGGCGCTCGGCTCCAAGGCCGGGAAGTCCGTCCAGGTCGTCGGCTTCGACGGAACTCCCGACGGGCTCAAGGCGGTCGAGCAGGGGACGCTGTACGCGTCCATCGCGCAGCAGCCGTCCCAGCTCGGGAAGATCGCCGTCGACAACGCGCTCAAGGCGATCAAGGGCGAGAAGGTCGAGGAGACCATCAAGGTGCCGGTGAAGGTGGTCACCAAGGAGAACGTGGCCGGGTTCAGCGGCTGAGACGGTCCGAGGGGCGGTCCGGGACTCCCGGGCCGCCCCCGTGGGCGTTTCCGCTCAACTCGCTTGATTGGGGAGTTACATGTACGACTACGACCTGCTGGTCGTCGGCTCGGCCAACGCCGACCTCGTGATCGGCGTCGAGCGCAGGCCCGGCGCCGGAGAGACGGTGCTCGGCTCGGACCTCGCCGTCCACCCCGGCGGCAAGGGCGCCAACCAGGCTGTCGCCGCCGCCCGGTTGGGGGCGCGGACGGCGCTGCTGGCGCGTGTCGGGGACGACGCGAACGGGCGGCTGCTGCTGGAGTCGCAGCAGGGCGCCGGGGTCGACACGGCGGGCGTGCTGGTGGGCGGGGCGCCGACCGGCGTCGCGCTGATCACCGTCGACCCGTCGGGCGACAACAGCATCGTGGTGTCGCCCGGCGCGAACGGGCGGCTCACACCGGAGGACGTCCGTGCCGCCGCGCCGCTGCTGCACGCCTCGCGCGTGGTGTCGGCGCAGTTGGAGATCCCGCTGGAGTCGGTCGTCGAGGTCGTGCGGCAACTGCCGTCCGGCACACGGTTCGTGCTCAACCCCTCTCCGCCGCGCGAGCTGCCCGCCGAGGTGCTCGCCGCGTGCGATCCGCTGATCGTCAACGAGCACGAGGCTCAGGTGATCCTGGGCGGCGGGGCGATCGGGGACGATCCCGCCGAGTGGGCGCGGGAGTTGCTCGCCGGTGGGCCCAAGTCTGTTGTGGTGACGCTGGGTTCGGAGGGGGCGCTGGTCGCCTCTGCCGATGGTGACGTCGTCCGGGTGCCGTCCGTGAAGGTCGACGCCGTGGACACGACCGGCGCCGGGGACTCGTTCACCGCCGCGCTGGCCTGGAAG
>DATCQX010001177.1:0-7296 GCA_036569285.1 Streptomyces sp. | reverse complement strand
CGGCAGCAGCAGTCCCAGCTCGGCCCGCTCCGCCTCATCGAGGTCCGCTCTCACACGGACCGTGATCCAGGGGTCCCGGGCCACGCAGAACGGCTTGGACACGACGCTTCTCCTCACAGCACGACGAGGGACACAAACAGGTACTCGTCCGCTGTCGTTGCAGGTCAGGCGGCTGAGCTGGCGTCATGCAAACATCCCGCCCCCTCTGGCGTAAAACAGTTGATCTGGCGAGAAGTTGTCGGACGAGAGGGTTTGTCAGTGGCGGTGTGTAGAGTCCGCGCTCTCCGTTGCCCCAGCGGCACCGCGGTGATCCCTGGCGCCCGACGGCCGCCGGCCGGGGAGCCCTGCGGCCGGTGCGGTGAACTCGCCTCCCGGAGACGGGAAGTTGCCGCACATCCGGCGGCAGCGGCTGACGGCCGCCGGGTCCCGGGCCGGAACACCGGACACGAAGCGGTCCGGCACGCAAAGGGCGGATCCGCCCCGAACCGGGCCTCACCCACGGGGTAACATGCTGTGAGATGTTGCACTTTCAGCAGCCCTGTACCGGCGTGCGCCTGACGCCCCGAACTTCGCTCCCGTGCCAACGGCGGGGGAGTATTCCGGCTGGTCTTTGCCTGCCTCGCAGGTCCGCTGGGCCAGGAGTGTGTCAGTGGCCAGTAGAGAATCCCCATCCGCGGCCAGTTAGCGGGGAGCTATTTGGCCGCCAGTGGTTACGATCTGTAACTGTGATTGTCTGCGTCAACGGATAGCGATGGCCGTCAGTGGACCACCTCGTAGATGTCCTTCTGGGCATCCTTGACACGTGGTGCTGGGCAGCCCTCTCGGCAAGCCGTCCGGAACCTGCGCCTTTGCCGCTCGTCGGGCTGTTTGCTTCACGGACGGCGTCATTCCTGGAACGATTCGGATGTCGGGGCAGTTCGGTCGTGAGGGATGGCGATGGCCGGTATGGATGCGCGCCAGGAGCACGGTTTTGAGGTCTGGCTTTCCGATCTCTCGCAGCAACGTGCGCTTCGGGAATGGTTGGAGCGTGTTCCGGGGGTGCGTGTTGAGCAGACTGCGCAGCCGCCGGGGCCCGGCGAGCAGGGCGCTGCGGACGTCCTGACGATTCTGGCGGGCAGCGGCGGCGTGCTGGCGGTGACGATCCGAACGCTGCCGGAGTTCGTCCGGTCCCGACGCTCGAGCTTCACGCTCGCTGTGAAGCTCGATGACGGCACGGAGTACACCCTGAACGCCGAGAATCTGAACGAACTCCCGCCCGTGATCGAAAAGGCTCTCCAAAAAGCCGTCGAGAAGGACTTGGATGCCTGACGGCGGCCTGGACCTGGCACGGTCGCGTGCTGTCCTGATCGGTACGGGAACCTATGGCTACCTGCCGCCGGTACCGGCGGCGAGACACAGTCTGGCCCGTATGCGGTCGTTACTGACGGGCGAGTTGTGCGGCTGGCCCGCCGGCAATGTCTCGGTGTTCGCCGACGAGCGGAACCCCGGCAGTCTCCCGCACACCCTGGTGGAGCTGTTCCTGGATGCTCAAGACGTAGCGTTGTTCTACTTCGTGGGCCATGGACAGGTGGACCCGGACGACAGCCTGTGCCTGGCCCTGGTGGACTCCCGGACGGAAGCGGAGCTGCGGCGCACCACCAGCCTGCCGTTCGACAGCATCCGGTATGCCTTAAGGCTCAGCCGTGCCAGCGTGAAGATCGTGATTCTCGACTGCTGCTACGCCGGACTGGCCGCCCAGCCCACTCTCTCGGCCGGTGATCTGTCCGACCTCACCCGTGGGACGGGCGCCTACACACTGGCGGCCGCGGGCGAGTTCTCCCGTGCCTGGTTCGAAACCGATGAGACGCTCACGGCGCCGCAAACCTACTTCACCAAGTACCTCGCCGACGTCATCGAACGCGGCATCCCCGGTCACGGACCGCAGCTGACACTCGAGCCCATCTTCCACGAGGCCGCCGAGGCGCTCGCCCGGGACGGAAAACCTGTGCCGACAAGCCGAGCGTCCGGGCATGCGGCCCGGCTATTGTTCGCCCGGAACGCCGCGCCCACCGACGCCCCGAACCCGGGCGCGGCCCAAGCGCCCCCCTCCGAACCGGCGCGTCCACAGCCTCGCACGACCAGCATCAGCAGCCTGCGAGCGGTCACAGACCCGAGTCTGACGAGGAGCATCATCACGGTGCGTGTGTGGGCGCGCCTCATGGTCTATGAGTTTGAGCGGGGCCTGGAGGTCACCACGGCCTCCGGGTTGGTCATCCCCCGCCCAGACCCCATCTACGCTAGCGACCCCGACTTCACCTATGCCTGCGACCTCGCCCACCACCTCGCGCTCACGCTCCAGCACCTTCCCGACGACTTCACCGACCAACTCGAAGACAGGGGGGCAGCCGGAGCAACCATGAGCGACCCAGACGCTGCCTCAGACGCTTCCCTGCTCCGGGCTCTGCGCCGAGTCAGCGACATGGCGGACGAGTTGACGTCCGGTACCGGCGTCGACCTAGACACGGTCAGCGTGGAAGACCTTGCCTCCCTCGGTAAACGCATCACCCGCCACTTGGAAGAGATCCCCCTGGACGCCTCGGGCACCGACCTGAGCACTGTGGACTTGACCGGTGCCGAGGTGAGCTGGCTGGTGGGCATCATCTGGAACCGCGCGACCGTCTGGCCACCCAAGATGGCGCCCAAGATAAAGGCCGGCTCCCACGAAATCAGCCCGAACACCTTCCAGATCGCCCCCCGCCGACCCAGCCATACGCGACGCCACTGATGAGTCACAACTGGAGAAGCACCAGAGCCCCTCGAAACGGATCACAACTCCGCCACTCCCAGCGAGTGAGGCCACCCGTCGGTCGCAGAGGCCCGCCATCACCCCTTCAGTTCACGGCTCACGCCACAAGTGCTTCTGGGGAACGGCACTTGATCACAGAGTGTGATTTCCTAACTGGCCGTACGTGGGGAACTTGCGCTGGCCGCCGTCAGGAGTGCGACGCAGGCCGGAGTGGGCCACCGCCGACGGCCCGCAGACCGAAGCGAGGAGCCCGCTCACCGGATGGCTCCGCTGCGCTGCCGTCGCGCTCTACCTCAGATCGGCCTGCGGAAGACACAGAGTGCTGTCGATTTCACCTGATCCGGTGAACTCCCGCTTCTGGGAGCGGAGTTGAACGGAGGCGGGGTGGCACGATCCGTGGTGCACGTCGGTGGCTCATCACCGGCGTCCGCCTCATGCCGCCGTCGGCGGAGCAGGAACAGGCTGCGAGACGTCCAGACGCCACCGGGGTGTTGTTGGGGCTGATCGTTCTTCGGGCGTCGGCAGGTGGGCCGTACGGGGCGAGGACCGCCGAACTCCTTTTTGCAGGGTGTCGGCCCGTTCCTCGTCGGCACGAGGCTTCGGCACTCGGGCGCGTGACGCGCCCCCGAGAGACGGGAGCGCGTGCATTCCCCCGGTACACCCGGGTGGAAGGACATCCCAATCGTGTTGTCAAGCCGCAGCCGTGACGGGAGGTGAAGCGTGGTAGCACGCTCCGTCACGGATCATGGCCCACAGGACGTTGAGGCGTCGGCGTGCCAGAGCGAGCAGGGCCTGCTTGTGCCCCTTCCCCTCATCGCGCTTGCGCCGGTAGTACGCCTTGGAGGCGGGGCAGGCCGGCAGGCTGGCCATGGCCGAGAGGTACATGGCCCGCAGCAGCCCGCGGTGGTAGCGGCGGGGTCTGCGCAGGTTGCCGCTGACGCGGCCGGAATCACGAGGCTGCGGGGCCAGGCCGGCGAATCCGGCCAGGCGGTCGGCGCTGCCGAAGGCGTCCATGTCACCACCGGTCGTGGCGATGAACTCGGCCCCGAGCTTGGGTCCCATGCCGGGCAGGCTGAGGATCACCGCGGCGTGCGGATGCTCGCGAAACCGGGCCTCGATGAGGGCGTCGAGTTCGGCGATCTCCTCGTCGAGGGCCGTCACCCCCTTCGCCAGACGGGCCACCATGGCCGCGATCAGCTCTTCGCCGGGCAGCGCGGTCATCTGGGCCTGGGCCGCTTCCACGGCGATCTCGGCGACGGCGGCTGCGCCACGGACCTTGCGGTTCTTCAGCCAGGTCTCGATGCGCTCGGCGCCCGCTCGGCGGATCGCGGCCGGGGCCTGGTAACCCGTCAGCAGCGTGACGTGCCCCTTCTTCATGAGGTCGACCGAGCGTTCCAATGCCGGGAAGATCTCCAGAAGTTGCGCTCGCAGCCGGTTGATCTGCCGGGTGCGGTCGAAGACGAGGTCCAGGCGGCGTGTGGTCAGCGTGCGCAGGTCGACGGCCACTTTGTCGCCGGGCCGCAGCAGACCCAGGTCGCGGCGCATGCGGGCCTGGTCGGCGATGACGAAGGCATCGCGCTCGTCGGTCTTGCCCTCACCCCGGTAGGAGGCCGAGGCCCGGTGGACCGTGAGGCCGGTGAGGTAGGTCATCAGCTGGTCGTGGGTGAGCAGCAGACCGATCAGCAGAGCGGCGCCGCCATGGTTGAGATCGACCGCCCACAGCACGTCGGTGGATATCTCCAGGACATCGCCGATCAGCTCCAGCAGTTCAGATTCGTCGTTCAGGACGCGACGGGACAGCAGCCGTTCGCCGTCCGCGTTGATCACCATCGCATGGTGGTGCGTCTTGCCGATGTCCACTCCGGCCCAGATCTCGGGCACGGCCACCTCCGTCAGCTCGTCCTTGCATCAGCCCAGCAGACGACCTCGCCGACGTTGTCCTATGCAGCGATCGAGTCGCATCTCCCAATTGGCGGTCGAGTCGTCGCGGGGCCCAGGGCGGCCATGTCCTTCAAGCCATCTCGCGGCTCCACCATGACAGCCATACCCCGGGCCCCTGGGTCCCGCCGATCTTACGAATGACCAGTTCAGACCCACATCAATAGATAGGACAACACCATGGTCGCGAAACGACCTGATGGCATCTTCCCGCGCATCGGCACCGAGACCTGGGGTCGGAACCTCGCGGACGCCGTCGAGAACACCTGCGCGGAATACGGGGTCGTCCCGCCTCCCCGCCAGGCGATCACCGAAGGGCTGGCCACCGCCCTCCCGGACACCGAGATCAAAAACCTTATCGCCAGCCGGAACAGCAAGAAGGTGCTCAAGCCCTCGGCTTACCGCCTCGTGCAGTCCGGCGAAGAGCAGGTGCTCCTGCTGATGTGCGACGTCCATGGCGCGGCGGTGGTCCCCTGGGACCTCAACGACCGCACCGTCAACTGCTGGTCCCCGCCCACTCCGCAGGCCAGCCAGCGCGTCAGGGACCTCATCGCTGCCGACCTGGCACTGCACGAAGCCAGGAAGACCGCGAGGACCGCCGAGAAGGAACGGGAAAGCTGCCGCCGTGCGGCCGGCGACGACCCGTACGCCACGCAGGCCCTGGCTGCGGCCCAGCAGAAACACGAGGACGCCGACCGGCGCGTGGCGGAACTCGAAAGCGAGCGCCAGGCTCTCCTCTCCGCCCTCGGCGGCCGACGGCCGCGCCCCGTGGTCCGGGCGGCACAGGAGGACGGGGAACCGAAGTCGGCACTCGCTCTCGCCGAGCAGCCCTACGACGTGGCCGTCCACATGCAGCGCTACGCCGCCGAGAATCTGGAGCGCGCAGGGAAGACCCGCGGCTACGACCTGGCCGAGTCTCTCGTGGACGCGGGCCAGCTCTCCAAAGGCATGAACGTCCTGCAGCAGTGGCAGATCACGCATCCCGACGGCACCGTGTCGAAGCTCTGGCGGCTGACGGCGGTGACTGGGAACAACCGCGCGCTGGCCCGTCTCGACGTCTTCCGTGTGCGCCCGGAACACCTGGTCACGGGAATGCCCCAGTCCCTCCTGCCCATGCCGAAGGGCAAGAAGTCCGACCCTAATCTGCTGCTGCTGAGCCAGCGGGAGATCCTCAACCGGCTCTCCGACCGCTTCAACGAGGCCGCGGCTCGCCCGGAGACGGAGGCGACCGACCCGTCGATCCGGGCCGGGAAGATTGCCACGGTCTCCGCGGAGATCGTGATCGGCTGCACCAAGCCGGCGGCGCTGGAACACGTCCTGCGGACGCTGAACGTCAACGACCACCTGCGCGGCATCCAGCCCTACGACGAGGACGCCCGCCTGATCGCCCTGTTCGCGACGCTCGTCGACGCCTACGCCAGGGAATCCCTCCTCGCGGACGCACTCGCCGAAGCGTTCCCCGACGCGCGCGCCGCCGACCTCCTCGACCTGATCGGAGTGCGCGACGCGCTGACTGCCAACGGACCGCTCGACCCGCTCGTACCGCTCGTGCCCGCAGGCGACGACGTCTCCCCGGCCGTCCTGCGCGACATCGCGGTGCGCGCCATCACCGCACTCGTGTTCCCCGGAATCCCGCCCGAGGCCCCGAGGCCGACGAACGCACGCACCGTCCGCGACACGGGGCGCTTCTGGCCGATCGTCAGGGGCACACTGCAGGAGCCGGCGTGGAGCCAGACCAAGGCCAAGACGGCAGAAGCACGCACCCGCCTGTGGTCCGCCGCCATCGCCCAGCTGTTCCTGCACCGCGGCAACATCCTCTCCGCCCTCGGCTTCTTCGGCGTCCCCGAGACCGCCAAGGGCGCCGGGCAGGACCCGCGCTCGCTCAAGACGCTGCTCCTCGCCGCAGAAGCCGACGACGCAACCGCCTGGACCGCCCTCGTCCAGCGCATGGCCCCGGCACTGATCCACGCTCCGCAGCCCTTCATCACCCCCGGCCAGGGCAGCGAGGCGGGCGACACCCGCAAGGGCGTTCGGCGCACCCCCAAGAGCGCCCTCGCCGCCCTCACCCTGGCCTACACGGCAACCAATCGCCCCGGCACCAGTCGGGCCCTTCTCCTCGCGTTCGCGAAGGCCGTGCTGGAACACCCGGACGCAACACAGCCGCCCCAGGCGCAGGACGGCACACCCCTGGTCTGTTACGGCGAGCAGCACTGGACCGAAGACCGGACACCGATCACCACCGGCATGGTGATCGCCCCCGACACCGAAGGCCGGCCCACCCCGTACGTCGCCGACAAGGCATGGTTCGACGAGATCTTCCCCGTGGAACTCGGCCGCACGGCACCCGGCAGCTCTCCGAGCATCATCACGCCCTTCATGCCCGGAACCAGCACGGATCCCGCGGCCGTTACCCTGCCCGGCGCTCGGCCTGCCGACCCGCACGACCAACTGGCCGCCCTGCGCCGGGAACTGCCCGCCCGGGTGGAACTCGTCGAAGGCGGCTACCAGCAGGCCGTGGACTCCGCCCACACCCTGATGTCGGACTTCGAGGAAGCGCGTCGCCTGCGCATCCA
>DATCQX010001176.1:0-7780 GCA_036569285.1 Streptomyces sp. | reverse complement strand
CCACAACGGCGCAGCACCGCACTCAAACAGAACCCGGCAGGACGCACGAACTCAAAACAACGTCGCCTCTTCAGGCCCCTCCAGCTCAGCCAACAGCTCCGGACCGTTGTTACGGACATTGCTCACGGCAGTGGAAACGGGATACGCCCGCATCAACCCGTGCGGAGGCGCCGCCAGCAACGGCGTCACCTCATCGAAGTCGGTCGCCGTCGGGTCAAGCCACGCATCCCACCGATCAGGCGTAAGCATGAGCGGCATACGAGGATGGATGTCGGCCAAAGTACGCGGCCCTTCGGCGGGCGCCACAGCCAACGGCGTCACCTCGGCCTCGGTGGTGATGACCGAGCACGTGACCCACCAGGCCAGGGGATGCTCGTCCGGCAGCGTCCGATCACGCCAGAACTCGTACAGCCCGGCCATCGCGAACACGGACCCGTCGGCCGGAAGCACGAAGTACGGCTGCTTACGGGACCGCTTCTTCTTCCCCTCGACCTCCAGCTCCCGCTCGTCCTTGGCGGTGACCCACTCGTAGTACCCGTCGGCGGGAACGATGCAGCGCCGGGCCGCGAAGGCCCGCCAGAACGACGGCTTCTCGTGCACCGTCTCGGCCCGCGCGTTGATCATCCGCGCGGCGCCCTCCGGCGACTTCGCCCACGACGGCACGAGCCCCCACTTCACCTTGCGGAGCTGCCGAACCGGCCGCCGGTCGTCCGCGTCTTTCAACGGGCGGTCCAGAACGACGTACACCTCTTTCGTGGGCGCCACGTTGTAGTCGGGAGCCAGTGTCTCCTCCGGCTCGAACTTCTCGATCTCAAAGATGTCCACGAGATCCTCGGGCCCACGACTGGCCGCATACCGTCCGCACATACGTGCCACACTGCCAGACCCCGTACGCCGCTAGGGAGCCACCGCCGAAATGGACAGCACCGCCGACCTCTGGGACCGCGTCACGGGCCTCCAGCCCGACCCCGACCTCTGGGTCGTCCTCGCCACCGCCTTCGCCGCCCTGGCGATCGTCGTCCCCCACCCCCTGTGGCGCCTCTCCCGCAACGCCATCACCATCGCCCACGAGGGCGGCCACGGCCTGATCGCCCTCCTGACGGGCCGCACCCTCACGGGCATACGCCTCCACTCCGACACGAGCGGCCTGACCCTGAGCCGGGGCAAGCCCCACGGCATAGGCATGATCCTCACCGCGGCGGCGGGTTACACGGCCCCCTCACTGCTGGGCCTCGGCGGCGCGGCCCTGCTGGGCGAAGGCCGGATCACGCTGCTGCTGTGGGCGGCGACGGCACTGCTGATCGCCATGCTGGTGATGATCCGCAACGCGTACGGCGTACTGACGGTGGTCCTCTCCGGCGGCGCCTTCGTGCTGGTGTCCTGGCTCGCGGGCCCCCAGATCCAGGCCGCCTTCGCCTACGCGGTGGTGTGGTTCCTGCTGCTGGGAGGGGTACGCCCCCCGTTCGAGCTACAGGCGAAGAGGAGGCGGGGAGGAGCATCGGAGTCGGACGCGGACCAGTTGTCGAGGCTGACGCATGTGCCGGCGGGGTTGTGGCTGTTCTTGTTCCATACGGTGTCGCTGTGTTCGCTGTTGGGAGGGGGAAGGTGGCTGCTGGGGCTGTGAGACGGCAACCACCCGTATGTGATGCAGCCCCGAAGGGGCGCATCACAGGGGCGCGGGTCTGTATCGATGTGCGGCTACCGCCGCGTGGGCGCGACCAACCACGACGGAGCCGCACCCGACAGACCACCGCCAACAACGCACTCACACCCGACAGACGCCCCGCCCCCAACCATGCGCCCGCACCCGAAACACCCCGGCCGACTAAAGTGAACGCATGCCGCAGACCCCCGACACCGCCCACTGGCCCGCCCCCACCGCGAGCGGAGCCGTCGACGCGACGGTCCACGTGCCGGGGTCGAAGTCCGTCACCAACCGCGCCCTGGTCCTGGCGTCGCTCGCCTCGGAACCGGGCTGGCTCCGCCGCCCCCTCCGCTCCCGGGACACCCTCCTGATGGCAGCGGCGCTCCGAGCGATGGGTGTGGGCATCGAGGAGGGCGTAGGCCCTGACGGTACGGGCGAGGCCTGGCGCGTCCTCCCGGCCGACCTCAGGGGCCCGGCGACGGTGGACGTCGGCAACGCGGGCACCGTCATGCGCTTCCTGCCCCCCGTGGCCACCCTGGCCGACGGCCCGATCAGGTTCGACGGCGACCCGAGGTCGTACGAGCGCCCCCTGCACGGCGTGATCGACGCCCTCCGCGCCCTGGGCGCGAGGATCGACGACGACGGCCGGGGCGCGCTACCCCTGACCGTGCACGGAACGGGCGCTCTGGACGGCGGCCCGGTGGAGATCGACGCGTCGTCGTCGTCCCAGTTCGTGAGCGCGCTCCTCTTGAGTGCCCCCCGCTTCAACCAGGGCGTGGAGGTGAGGCACACCGGCGCCACCCTCCCCTCTCTCCCCCACATCCGCATGACGGTGGACATGCTGCGCGCGGCCGGCGCCCAGGTGGACACCCCGGAGGCAGGCGGCGAGCGCAACGTCTGGCGGGTCACGCCGGGCGCTCTGCTGGGCCGGGACCTGACGATCGAGCCGGACCTCTCGAACGCGCAGCCGTTCCTCGCGGCGGCGCTGGTGACGGGCGGGAAGGTGACGGTCCCGGACTGGCCGAGGCGCACGACCCAGCCCGGGGACGCGCTGCGGGAGATCTTCACGGCGATGGGCGGCTCCTGCGACCTCACGGACCACGGCCTGGTGTTCACCGGCACGGGCAAGATCCACGGCATCGACGTCGACCTGAGCGACGTCGGCGAGCTGACCCCCGGCATCGCGGCGGTGGCCGCCCTCGCGGACTCCCCGTCGACCCTGCGCGGCGTCGCCCACCTCCGCCTCCACGAGACGGACCGCCTGGCGGCCCTGACGAAGGAGATCAACGAGCTGGGCGGAGACGTCACGGAGACGGCGGACGGCCTGCACATCCGCCCCCGCCCGCTGCACGGCGGTGTCTTCCACACGTACGACGACCACCGCATGGCGACGGCCGGCGCGATCATCGGTCTGGCGGTGAAGGGCGTGGAGATCGAGAACGTGGGCACGACCGCCAAGACCCTCCCGGACTTCCCGCGGATGTGGACCGGGATGCTCGGGAACTGACGATCATGCGTCGCTACGGCAAGCACACCGACGAGGACGACATCCGCTCGCGCCCCAACCGCAAGGGCAACCGTCCCCGCACGAACATCCGCCCCAAGCACGAGGACGCCGCCGAGGGCATGGTCCTCACGGTCGACCGGGGCCGCCTCACCTGTCTCGTCGAGGACCGCACGGTCGTCGCGATGAAGGCCCGCGAGCTGGGCCGCAAGGCGGCGGTCGTCGGCGACCGGGTCGCCCTGGTCGGCGACCTCTCCGGCGCGAAGGACACGCTGGCCCGCATCGTCCGTATCGAGGAGCGGACGTCCGTCCTGCGCCGCACGGCGGACGACGACGACCCGTACGAGCGTGTCGTGGTCGCCAACGCGGACCAGCTGGCCATCGTCACCGCCCTGGCGGACCCCGAGCCCCGCCCCCGCCTGATCGACCGCTGCCTGGTCGCGGCGTACGACGGCGGTCTGGAGCCGCTGCTGGTCATGACGAAGTCGGACCTGGCCCCGCCGGACAAGCTCCTGGAGCTGTACGGCGACCTCGACATCCCGTATGTGGTCACGAATCGCGAGGAGTTGGAGAACGGGGACGCGGCGGACCGGGTGCGCGAGTACCTCGTGGGCCGCACGACCGCGTTCGTCGGCCATTCGGGCGTCGGCAAGACGACCCTGGTGAACGCGCTGGTCCCGAAGGACCGCCGACGGCTGACCGGGCACGTCAACGCGGTGACGGGACGGGGCCGGCACACGACGACGTCCGCCCTCGCGCTGCCTCTGCACGGTGTGGACGAGTGGGTCATCGACACCCCTGGCGTCCGTTCCTTCGGGCTCGCGCACATCGACCCGTCGCGGGTGATCCACGCGTTCCCGGACCTGGAGGAGGGCACGGCCGGGTGTCCGCGCGCGTGCAGTCACGACGAGCCGGACTGCGCGCTGGACGCGTGGGTCGCGGAGGGGCACGCTGATCCGGCGCGCCTGTACTCCCTGCGCCGGCTGCTCGCGACGCGCGAGCGTACGGAAGGCGACTGACGGTCCGTCATTTCACGCCCCTGACCTGGGTGTTGTTTGTGTGAACCTGAGTCCGGTAAGTGCACAATCGCACCGACCTCGACGTGCGAGACCAACGGGAGGACAGCACATGGCTTGGCTGCTGGTCGTCGTGGCCGGACTGCTCGAAACGGGCTTCGCGGTGTGTCTCAAGCTCTCGCACGGCTTCACCCGGCTCTGGCCGACCATCGCGTTCGCCGCGTTCGCCCTCGGCAGCTTCGGGCTCCTCACCCTCGCGCTGAGAAAGCTCGACGTGGGGCCCGCGTACGCGGTGTGGACGGGGATCGGGGCGGCCGGTACGGCGATCTACGGCATGGTCTTCCTGGGCGACCTCGTCTCCACCCTGAAGATCGTGTCGATCAGCTTCGTCATCATCGGGGTGATCGGGCTGCAGTTGTCGGGGTCGGCGCACTAGGGCTGGAGCGTCTCCCGCACCAGCTTCCCGACGCCGCCTTCCCCGGCGGGCGCGGCGACACACGACAGCGCGAGGCGGACGGCGAGTTCGGCGCCCCGGGCGAGGCCGGCGCCGTCCCCGCCCGTGGGTGCCAGCACGGCCGTCGCCCGCTCCCGGACATGGCTGACGAAGTCCCCCGGCGAGGGCAGCGGCCCGTCCGCGCGCCGCTGCGCCGGGACGGCCGTCCCCGACGGCACGGCCCGCAGCGGCGGCGAGGGCAGCCGCTCGCTCCAGCAGCCGGTGAGCAGGGCCCGGACGAGAGGGTTCTCCCGCGCGGACGACACCGTCCACTCGGCGACGGCGACGAGCCGCTCCCGCGCGCCCCCCGCGTCCTCGGTGTCGCCGGTGAACGCCCGGTCGACCCCGGCGAGATAGCCGTCCGCCTCGCGCCGTACCAGCGCACGCGCGAGGCCGTCCTTGCTGCCGAACTCGTTGTACAGCGTCTGCCGGGACACCCCGGCCGAGGCCGCCACGTCCACCATGCGCACCGTCGTCCACGACCGGCGCGCCAGCGCCGCGAAAGCGGCGTCCAGCAGAGACTCCCGCGCTGAGGGCATCGTCGCCTCCCTGGGCCGAGCACCTGTGCCGCCCACATTTGACGGGCCCGCAGCCAGTGTCAAGGGTCAGTGAGACCACCGAAGCGCCGGACGGCCGGAACACGTCACTCCCGTACCCCTGTTCGCCCGCACCCCGAGGCGTGCCGAAACCGACACCAAGCCGCAACCGCCCGCATGGCCCCGCCCCCACCACGACAGATACGGTTCCCCCATGCCGGACTACCTCGACGATCTCCGCCTCGCGCACGTCCTCGCGGACGCGGCCGACGCGGCCACCACGGCCCGTTTCAAGGCCCTCGACCTGAAGGTCGAGACGAAGCCGGACATGACTCCGGTGAGCGAGGCCGACAAGGCGGCCGAGGAGTTGATCCGGGGCCAGTTGCAGCGGGCGAGGCCGCGGGACGCGATCCTCGGCGAGGAGTACGGCGTGGAGGGCACGGGCCCCCGGCGCTGGGTGATCGACCCGATCGACGGGACGAAGAACTACGTGCGCGGCGTCCCCGTCTGGGCGACGCTGATCGCGCTGACGGAGGCGGGCGAGGGCGGCTACCACCCCGTCGTCGGGCTGGTCTCGGCGCCGGCGCTGGGCCGCCGCTGGTGGGCGGCGAAGGGGCACGGCGCGTTCACGGGCCGCTCCCTGTCCTCGGCGTCCCGCATGCACGTCTCCCGCGTGAGCAACCTCGCGGACGCGTCCTTCGCCTACTCCTCCCTCTCCGGCTGGGAGGAGCGCGGCACCCTGAACGGCTTCCTGGACCTGACCCGTGAGGTGTGGCGCACGCGCGCGTACGGCGACTTCTGGTCGTACATGATGGTCGCCGAGGGCGCGGTGGACCTGTGCGCGGAACCGGAGCTGTCCCTGTGGGACATGGCGGCGACGGCGATCGTGGTGACGGAGGCGGGCGGCACGTTCACGGGTCTGGACGGCCGTCCGGGGCCCCACAGCGGGAACGCCGCGGCGTCGAACGGGCTGCTGCACGACGAGTTGCTGGGGTATCTGAACCAGCGGTACTGAGCGGGTACGGGGTGTGGGCGGGCGCTCGGCGTCGGCACGCTTGAGCGCGTGCGCCCTCAATTGGCAACGCGAGCCCCCTTGTTGACCCCTGCTTTACCTGGGACTCTGAGGACACCCCCACTTGTGCACTTGTGAATCCCTGAACTTTTCCGGGATCACAGGAGGAGGTCACCCTCGATGCTCGTCCGACAGGCCATGAGCCCGACCGTCCTGACCATCGGCCCCGCCCACACCCTCCGCCAGGCCGCCGCCCTGATGTCCGCACGCCGGGTCGGCGCCGCCGTCGTCCTCGATCCGGACGCCGGCGGCATCGGCATCCTCACCGAACGCGACATCCTCAATTCCGTGGGGCTCGGCCAGAACCCCGACAGCGAGCACGCCCACGCCCACACCACCACGGACGTCGTCTTCGCGACGCCCTCGATGCCGCTGGAGGAGGCGGCGCGGGCGATGACGCGGGGCGGGTTCCGGCATCTCGTCGTGCTGGAGGGGGGCGAGCCGGCGGGGATCGTGTCCGTGCGGGACATCGTGCGGTGCTGGGCGCCGGCGGGGCTGCGGGTGCCGGCGTAAGCCGGAAGTGCGGGATGGGCCGTCCCCTGAAGGGAACGACCCACCACCTCGACGAGCGGTCCAGTGCTGGAGCTGCCGCGCAGGGCCTTGGACCGCAGCCCTCCAGCCGCCCGTCGAACTCACTCCGGATCCTACATTGGACTAAGTCCAAGTCAAGCCAGCTTCCAAAGTCACACCTGTTCGGGAAACTGCACCCTGCTGTTAATCTGGACCGTATGAGTGACCTTCTGGAGCGGCTGCGCGGACGCGGATGGCGTATGACCGCACAGCGGCGTGTCGTGGCCGAAGTCCTCGACGGCGAACACGTTCACCTCACCGCGGACGAGGTCCACTCCCGCGCGGTGGCGAGACTTCCGGAGATCTCGCGGGCGACGGTCTACAACACGCTGGGTGAGCTGGTCACCCTGGGTGAGGTCCTGGAAGTCTCGACGGACAAACGCGCCAAGCGCTACGACCCCAACGCCCACCGCCCCCACCACCACCTCGTCTGCGCCCACTGCGGCACCATCCGAGACGTCCACCCCACCGGCGACCCCCTCACCGACCTCCCCACCACCGAACGCTTCGGCTTCACCATCGAGGCGGTAGAGGTCACGTACAAGGGTGTCTGCCCGAACTGCGCGAAGGCGTAAGCACCGGGTGACCGACACACTCCACCCCGGACGCACTGAGGGCCCGGAACCTGTTCCCAGATTCCGGGCCCTCATCAGTAGCGGGGACAGGATTTGAACCTGCGACCTCTGGGTTATGAGCCCAGCGAGCTACCGAGCTGCTCCACCCCGCGTCGGTAAACCCAACGTTACGCGCCCCCACCCCAACAGGCAAATCGATTCCCCACCGACACCGCGCCTACCAACTCGGGTGGTTTCGGCAGATGGGCGACTGCGGGCCCGTCGTGGCCACTCGCGCAGCTCCCCGCGCCCCTAAACGGCGGCTACGCCGCCATACCCGGCACCTGCAGCCCGTCAGTGCCACGCCTACCAACTCGGGCGGCTTCGGCA
>DATCQX010001175.1:0-15508 GCA_036569285.1 Streptomyces sp. | reverse complement strand
CCTGGACGAGGTCGTCATCGGCATGGCCCACCGCGGCCGCCTGAACGTCCTGGCGAACATCGTCGGCAAGTCGTACGCGCAGATCTTCCGCGAGTTCGAGGGCAACCTCGACCCGAAGTCGATGCACGGCTCCGGCGACGTCAAGTACCACCTGGGCGCGCAGGGCACGTTCACCGGTCTGGACGGCGAGGAGATCACCGTCAGCCTGGTCGCGAACCCCTCGCACCTGGAGGCCGTCGACCCGGTCCTCGAAGGTGTCTCGCGCGCCAAGCAGGACATCATCAACAAGGGCGGCACGGACTTCACCGTCCTGCCCGTCGCGATCCACGGCGACGCGGCCTTCGCGGGCCAGGGCGTGGTGGCCGAGACCCTGAACATGTCGCAGCTGCGCGGCTACCGCACCGGCGGCACGGTCCACGTCGTCATCAACAACCAGGTCGGCTTCACGGCGGCTCCCGAGTCGTCCCGCTCCTCCATGTACGCCACCGACGTGGCCCGCATGATCGAGGCGCCGATCTTCCACGTCAACGGCGACGACCCCGAGGCCGTCGTCCGGGTGGCGCGGCTCGCGTTCGAGTTCCGTCAGGCGTTCAACAAGGACGTCGTCATCGACCTGCTGTGCTACCGCCGCCGCGGGCACAACGAGTCGGACAACCCGGCGTTCACGCAGCCGCTGATGTACGACCTGATCGACAAGAAGCGCTCGGTGCGCAAGCTGTACACCGAGTCCCTGATCGGGCGCGGCGACATCACGCTGGAAGAGGCCGAGCAGGCGCTCCAGGACTACCAGGGGCAGCTGGAGAAGGTCTTCACGGAGGTCCGCGAGGCCACCGCGCAGACGCCGGCCGCCGGTGGCCAGGACGCGCAGGACGGGTTCCCCGTCGCCACGGCCACGGCGATCTCGACCGAGGCGGTCAAGCGGATCGCCGAGTCCCAGATCAACATCCCGGACCACATCACGGCCCACCCGCGCCTGCTGCCGCAGCTCCAGCGCCGGGCGGCCATGGTCGAGGACGGGACGATCGACTGGGGCATGGGCGAGACCCTCGCGATCGGGTCGCTGCTCCTTGAGGGCGTGCCGGTGCGGCTCGCCGGGCAGGACTCGCAGCGCGGTACGTTCGGCCAGCGGCACGCGGTCATCATCGACCGGGAGACCGCCGAGGAGTTCACGCCGCTGAACTACCTCTCGGAGGACCAGGCCCGCCTGAACGTCTACAACTCGCTGCTCTCCGAGTACGCGGCCATGGGCTTCGAGTACGGCTACTCGCTGGCCCGCCCGGACGCCCTCGTCATGTGGGAGGCGCAGTTCGGTGACTTCGTCAACGGCGCGCAGACCGTCGTCGACGAGTTCATCTCCTCCGCCGAGCAGAAGTGGTCGCAGACGTCCGGTGTGACGCTGCTGCTGCCGCACGGCTATGAGGGCCAGGGCCCGGACCACTCGTCCGCCCGCCCGGAGCGGTTCCTCCAGATGTGCGCGCAGAACAACATGACGGTCGCCATGCCGACGCTGCCGTCGAACTACTTCCACCTGCTGCGCTGGCAGGTCCACAACCCGCACCACAAGCCGCTGATCGTCTTCACGCCGAAGTCGATGCTGCGTCTGAAGGCGGCGGCGTCGAAGGCGGAGGAGTTCACGAGCGGGCAGTTCCGCCCGGTCATCGGCGACTCCTCGGTCGACCCGAACGCCGTGCGCAAGGTCGTCTTCACCGCGGGCAAGGTCTACTACGACCTCGACGCCGAGCGGCAGAAGCGCGGGATCACGGACACGGCGATCATCCGGATCGAGCGGCTGTACCCGCTGGCGGGTGCGGAGCTCCAGGCGGAGATCGCGAAGTACCCGAACGCCGAGAAGTACCTGTGGGCGCAGGAGGAGCCGGCGAACCAGGGTGCCTGGCCGTTCATCGCCCTCAACCTGATCGACCACCTCGACCTGGCGGTCGGCGCGGACGTCCCGCACGGGGAGCGGCTGCGGCGGATCTCGCGTCCGCACAGCTCGTCGCCGGCGGTGGGTTCCGCGAAGCGGCACCAGGCCGAGCAGGAGCAGTTGGTGCGTGAGGTGTTCGAGGCGTGAGCCTCGTGACGTAGCGGTGTGAGGAAGCCCGGCCCCTTCGGAGCCGGGCTTCTTCGTGTCCCGGGTCAGTTCAGCAGCGGCTCGAAGTCCCAGTAGGGCCGAATCCGGGAGCGGGCCGAGATCGTGTGGGGGTGCTGGCGGCCAAGGGTGGACTCGAAGTCGGCGAGGGCCTCCTGCTCGACCTTCTCGGCCTGGCGGCGGTCGCGGAGGTTGCGCAGGTCGGCGGCGTGGGCGACGCGGGCGGAGAGCGTGAGGGGGTGGGTGCGCCCGAGGGACTCGGTCGCGTTCGTGATCGTGGCGCGGCTGAGGACCTCCGCCGACTCGGTGTCGCCGACGAGGTTGCGCAGGGCGGCGGCGTTGAGCGCGGTGCCGACGGTCCAGGGATGGGTGGCGCCGAGGCTCGCGGTCATGTCGGTCAGCGCCTGTTCCAGGATCGCGTGGGCGTGGTCGCGTTCGCCTACGTTGCGCAGGACGAGCGCCTGGTTGGCGCGGGCGCCGACGAGGAAGGGGTGGGTGTCGGCGAGGGTCTCCTCGTAGCGGGCGACGATCGTCTCGCTGAGTTCGCGGGCCTGGTCGATGTCGCCGTGTTCGCGGATGAAGCAGCTCTGGGCGATGGCGGAGATGAGGGTGGTCGGGGAGTTCTCGCCAAGGACGCGCTCACCGCGTTCGAGGACGCTCGCGAAGAGGGGGCCCGCCGCGTCGCGGTTGCCGGTGCGGTAGAAGCACATGGCGAGGTTGTGCTCGGCGTACAGGGTCTGCGGATTGTCGTCGCCCATGACGATCCGGTGCTCGTCGACGTTGCGCGTCTGCACCGACTCGGCCTCGGCGTATCGGCCGAGCAGGCGCAGGTCGACCGCGTACGACAGCTCGGAGTGCAGGGTCCAGGGGTGCCGCGCGCGCAGCAGGTTGCGGCGTGCCTCCCAGGCCCTGCGGTCGGTGTCGAGAGCCTCCTCGTACCGGCCGAGCATCCGCAGCGACACGGCGAGGTTGTTGATCGCGTTGAGGGTGCGGGAGTCCTGGTCGCCGAGCAGGTCTCGGTAGGCGGCAAGGACCCATTGGGACTGTTCCAGGGCCTCCTCGTACCGGGCGAGACCCCGCAGGTCCCCGCCGAGTCCGCTGGCGGCTCGCAGGTGTTCGAGGTCCTGCGGCCCGCGCTCCTGGCGCAGGTGCTCGGCGGCAGTCCGGTCGAGCACCTCACTGGCCGCGTAGTCGCCGCTCGACCTCAGCAGGTTGGAGTAGTGGTACGACAGGTCCCAGATCCGCGGGTGGGTCTCGCCTAGGAGTTCGCGCCACGCCTCCATGGCACGCTGCCCGAGCTTCATGCCGGCCCGGTACTCGCCGGAGAAGTACATGTAGCGCAGGCAGTTGAAGACGAGCCGCTGTACGTCGGGGTCCTTGGTGCGCAGCACGTCCGCGTACTTGAGGTGCGGCACGATCTCCGCGTACGACGACCACATCCGGGTGTCGGTGGGCCGGCGCGGATCGGCGAGGGCGAGGGCGCGCCGTACGACGTCGATGAACTCCCTGCGGTCCGGTTCGGGCAAGTCCTTGTGGACGATCTGGTGGACCATGCGGTGCAGGTAGAGGGAGTCACCGGTGGTGACGGGTTCGTCGAGGGAGACCTCGTGGGACTCCAGGCGGACGACGGAGTACTGGCGGAGCTGGTTGATCGCCTTGTTCCACAGCAGCGGGTCGTTGACCAGTCCGGCGATCTGCTCGGGGAGTTCGTCCCCTGGGAGGTCGCGCAGGAGCCGTACGGGGATGAAGCCGGGCGCGAAGAACGTGCACAGCCGCAGCAGGTCGACGGACTCGGGGACGGTCTCGCGGAGTTTGTTCAGCAGTATCGACCAAGCGGTCTGGAAGGCGACGGGGAAGTCCGCGGAGACCTTGACGACGTCGGAGTCGATGCCGCCCTCGAGGAGGGCGATGTAATCGCGGACGGAGAGGTCGGAGTCGTTGAGCCAGCCGGCGGTCTGGTCGAGGAGGAGCGGGAGGTCCTCCAGCGCTTCGGCGAGCTGGTCGGCCTCGGGTTCGGTGAGCCGGGGCGCGCGGCGGCGGACGAACGCGACGGATTCGTCCCGGGAGTAGACCGGGATCTCCACCAGCTGGCTGTTGTGCTCGGACCATTCGGGGTTGCGGGAGGTGATCAGGACGTGTCCGGGCCCGGTCGGCAGGAGGTCCCAGAGCTGATCGGGTTCGTCGGCGCCGTCGAGGACGAGCAGCCAGCGGGAGTACGGCTCGCCCCGGCGCAGGGCGTCCCGGACCGCGCGCAGCCGCTCGCCGTACTCCTGGCCGGTCTGGAGGTCGAGCTTGGGGGCGAGTTCGGCGAGGAAGCGCCGGTAGGTGACGCGTTTGTCGGCATTGACCCACCAGACGACGTCGTACTCGGAGCCGAAGCGGTAGACGTACTCGGTGGCGAGCTGGGTCTTGCCGACGCCGGACATGCCGTGCATGGTGACGACGCCCGCGCCGGATGCGGCGCTCTGGAGGGAGTGGTGGATGTCGTTGAGGAAGGGTTCGCGGCCGGTGAAGCGGGTGTTGCGGCGCGGCACTCCGCCCCACACCTCGGGCATGGCGGCGGGGAAGCGCGGTCCTCGCCGGCCGTCGACGCTGTTCGCGTGCGGGTCGTAGGGGAGGTCGAGGCGGTCGAAGAGGCGGCGTTCGGCCTCGTCGGCGCCGAGGTTGGTGAGGTTCTCCGCGGCGAGGACCGTCACGGCCTGCGGGAGGGGGGCGTTGGTGAGGGAGACGGCGGCGAAGCGGGACGGGTCGGGTGCGACGACCTCGCGCAGGGCGGCGTTCCACTCCTCGTGGCTGCGCGGGCCGAGCTGGAAGTACCACTCGCTGACGAGGACCAGGATGCGGCCCTCGGAGAGCATCAAGTCACGCAGGAGGTCAGGCAGCGGCACCTCGGGCGGGGCGTCCCAGCGGACCATGACGACCCGGACGCCGTTGCGTTCGAGGCGGTCGGTGATCCAGGCGGCCCAGGCCCGGTTGAAACCCGCGTAGCTGATGGTGACGGTCTGCCGTGGGGTCCCCCTCTCGGTGGACCTGACCGGTGTGCGGGCTCCAGACAAGGCGGCCTCCAGCGCGTCGTTCCAAGAAAAATCGTAGGGCCTCGGCGCGCCGCCCGTAAGGTCCCGGGAGTCGACGGGCGGGCGTCCAGGCAGGGAGATCTTCGCGTAGGAATCCGTACGCGCGCGGGTCTTTGGCCACTCCTCCTCCGTCCCCTCACTCGTTCGGGCGCCCTCGGGCGGAAGCGTGCCGTTGCGTCCACAGCGTGCGGGCGGCCCGCACATACGCCTGGGCGCGCGCCCGCTGGCCCCGAGGTGCCGGATGGTCGCGCATGCGCTCGTGGGTGTCGGCCATCGCGTCGACGAACAGCCGTCCCCGGACGGTGAGATCGGGTGATCCGACGAGAGCCGGGAGGGCCGCGCCGACCATGGCGTGGCAGCGGGCGTGCTCGGTCCAGGCCCGCTCACGGTGCGCCGGGTCGGTGAGGGCGAGGCGCTGCTGGTAGTCGGCGATCGCGAGGTGGGAGTAGGCGCCCTGGAGGAGGCCCTCGAAGGGGCGGGGTTCCTGCCGCCAGGGTGCGAAGTACCGCTCCTCGTCACTTGCCTGATGGAGTGTCACCATCTCGGAGAGTGCGGAGAGTTTGGCGTGGTGCAGTTCGTGGACGAGGGTCGAGGCAAACGACACCGGGCCAGGCGGGATGCTGCTGAGCAGCGCTCCGAACGCCTCCCGCCGGGTCGCACTGCTCGTCCCGTGCGCGGTGGAGATGTCGGGGGGCGCGGTGAGCGGCACCAGACAGCGCAGCAGTGTCAGCGCCTCCCGCACCCGGTGCTCCCCTCCGGTCCGCAGCGCCTCTCCCGTACCGGACCACACCTGCGCCCAGCGCTTGCGTCCGGCGTCGTCCAGCACCACCGCCTCCCCCAACCCGACCCGGCTGCGCGGCGATCGGGCCGTGCGGTACGGGTCGAGGTCCTCCAGCGGCACCAGCGGCGCGCCGGCCACCAGGCCGGGGAGCGCGTGCGCGGGCAGCCAGGCGCCCGAGGCGGACCAGGCGCCGACGTCGGGTTCCGGGTGCACGGTGACGTCGAGCTCACCGGATTGACGAATCGTCACCTTGCCGTTCCTGTAGGTGACTTCCGCGTCGCCCTCGGTGCGCAGCGCCCCGAGGGACGGTAGGACGAGCATCCCGTCGTACGCCGCGATCCGGAGCGTGAAGTCGAGTCCGGCCCGCACCGCGCAGGCGGCGGCGATCGCCGCCAGGTGCCCGAGGGCCTGCGGCTGTGCGGGGTTACGGAGGGTGTGCCAGGCCCAGGAGCCGGTGAGGGGGTGCAGGAGGCGGGCACGAACAGGGGTGTCGGGGGTGACGGCGTGTTCCGGTGCGGACGCCGCCCGGTCGGCCTGCGTCAACAGGTCCCAGGCGTCCAGCAGTCGGTCTCCGGTCGCGTCCAGCACGGCGCGTACGACGAGCAGTTGGCGGCGGTGCTGGTCGCGGACGAGAAGGCCGAGGGTCTCGGGGTCGGCGCCGGTGCGGCCGAGGTCGGTGACGGCGGCGTCGGAGAGGGTCACGGTGTCCCCCTTCCGGTGACGGCAGCGAGCCGGTGGGCCACGTGCCG
This sequence comes from Streptomyces sp., assembly GCA_036569285.1. Lineage (GTDB taxonomy): Bacteria > Actinomycetota > Actinomycetes > Streptomycetales > Streptomycetaceae > Streptomyces. The sequence continues at coordinate 8,815 of DATCQX010001175.1, read as the reverse complement.
GATGAAGTGCTGGAGGTCGGCGCAGTACACGGACGGGTTGCGGAAGCCGTGGCCGGCACGGTAACGGTGCGCGTAGTGGCCGCCGCCGCAGACCCGCAACAGGGGGCAGCTTCGGCACTGCGCGGCCAGCGCCGCCGCACCCGCCTGCCGGTCGGCGACCGCCGGGTGGCGCAGCGCGTCGTCGAAGGGGTGACGGAAGACGTCGAGCCCGGTGCGGGCGGCGCCGTCGTACGCGGACTTCAGCGAGTCGATCTGCTCGATCGTCCCGTCGGTCTCCACGACGACGGAGTCGAAGGGGGCAAGGCCGAGCGCCTCGATACCGGCGGCCCGGCCCAGCAGCAGGGTGAGGCACGCCTCGAAGAGCCGGACATGGGTCTCGCGCCGCCCGGCGGCCCACCAGCGGTCGAAGACGGCGGCGAGCCACTCCCCGTAGCGGCCCAGGTGGTCGGGTGGGGCCGACCAGTTGCCGTGCGGAAGCAGCAAGTCGAGGGCGGGTGGCCCAAGTGCGACGAGCGAGTCGTAGGTCCGGACCGGGTCGAGCGTCGGGTCGACGACCGTCAGGATGCCGCCGTACGTCTCGGGGAACCGCTCGGCGAGGAGCCGGGTGCCGCGTACGGCGGCGGGCCAGGAGGGGCGACCAGCGTGATCGACGCGGCGGGTGTTGTGCGTGGCGGTACCGCCGTCGAGGCTGACGCCGACCCGGATGCCGGCAGCGGCGAGGACGGCGAGCCGGGGCTCGGTGAGGAGGGTCGCGTTGGTCTGGACGACGGGCCGCACGGCGCACCCCTCGGGGACGCGCGCACAGACCCGACCGGTGAAGCGGGCCAGCGTGCCCGCGCCCGCGAGGAGGGGTTCGCCACCGTGCAGCACCAGGGACAGCTCGGCAAGTCCATGGACACGGGCGTGTTCGGCGATGCGGTCGGCCGTACGGTCGAGGACGTCCTCGGAGGCGCGCCGGGGGCGGGTGAGCCATGTGCTGTCGGGGCCCTCGTAGAGGTAGCAGTAGGTGCAGGCGAGGTTGCAGCGGCCGTGCATCTTGACGATGAACTGCCGGAACGGGACGGCGAGTTGCACAGGCGCGGCCCTGCGTCCAGTCACTCGGCACCCCCCATGCGTGCGCGGCTGTACACCACGTGTGTTCCCGCGATTCGGCCACGGGCACACGCCGTCGTACGGAAGTTGACCGGTTCACGCGGGTAGATCGACCGAAAGGTTCAGGTCACAGCGCGCTGTTGAACCCCCACAGCATCTCGGTGGGCCGGGCGGCCCAGGCCGTGAAGTCGGCGAGAAGTTCACGCAGCACCGGGTGGTCGGTGTTCCTCAGCTCCTCCAGGTCCAGGGTGAGCAGATCCGGCAGGTCCTCGTGGTCCACGGCGTCCCCTTCAGGTCACTCCAGCGCCGCCAAGCGCTCAGCCGTCTCCTGCGGTGTCGGCCTGTCCGGGACGACGCTGTCCTCGGGCAGCCGCGCCCACTCCCCCCGCGCCGCGCGGTACGCCTCCCGGGCGGCGCGGGGCCGGGTGGCCGCTTCATAGGACATACCCCGCCAGTGGTGTGCCTGCGCACGTGTCCTGATGGCTTCCTGGCGGCGCCGCTCGGTTCCGGCCGTGTCCTCCGCGTCGCGGGCCGCCTGCGCGGCGTCACGGAACGCGTCGACGGCGAGGTCGAGGCGGGCGGGGCGCAGCAGGCTGCGGTACGCCTCGTACTGGACCTGTCCGAGGTCGAGGAGGCAGTGCGCGGCGAGCAGCGGGTCGTCCGCCTCCTCGGCGGCGAGCCCGAAGAGATGCTCGGCCTCGCGGAGGTCCACGCGGTCGCCGCGGGAGCGGTAGCGGGCCATCAGCGCGCGGCCCAGCAGCAGGAGCCGGTTGGAGAGTTGGGGGCTTCCGGCGGAGGTCTCCATGCGGCAGTCGCGCAGGACGCGGATGGCGCCGGAGAGCGCGTACCGGTCGCCCGTCGCGGCGAGCCGCAGCAGGGCCTCGCCCCACTCCGCGAGGATGTCGGCGTGCGTGGACGAGTCGCGGGGCACGCGCTGCGCGGCCCGGTCGAAGTGCCCCGCCGCCCGTTCCAGATCGGCGGCGAGCCCGCTCTCGCGGTACCGGGCGACCGCGACCCGCCCGGCGCGCACTGCCAGCTCCGCGCGCTGCGCCTGCTGGCGGACGATGCCCAGCGCCTCGTCGATCCGGCCCTGCACCTCGTCCAGCGGACCTCGGGCGCCGAGAAGCGCGTCGATCAGGTCGAGGAGGACCCGGACGCGGGACCTGATCTGGTCCGGAGTGTCCGGTTCGGGGCTGGTCTCCAGGGCGGCGGCGAGGGAGTGGGCGGCCTGTTCGGCGTAGCGGCGGGCCTGGTCGGGGTCGGCGGTGGCGCCGGACAGCAGGAGGAGCACCCGGCCGTGCACGAGGGGGAGTTCGGGCGGGCGGGTGCGCCGGTCGGGCCAGACGTCGGCGAACGCCTCCAGCATGCCGACGGAGACCTGGAGGAGGGCGCTGTCGCCGCCGAGCCGCCACTGCTCCTCCAGGGCGCGCACGCGCTCCAGGGTGAGTTTGAGGGCCTCCTTCTCGCCGAGGCCCGGGGCGGCGCAGGCGACGGCGTACTCGCGGTCGGCGCGGGAGAGCAGGTCGAGGGCGCCGGACAGGTCGCCCCGGCGCCTGCGGTCCGCCGCCGAGGCGTGCAACACCCGTGCGAGGACGGCGCGTTCGTGCAGGGCGCGGGGGTGGGCGACGGCGCGCTGGGCCGCCGTCTCGGCCTCGCGCAGCAGGTCGTCGCCGCCCTGCACCTCCCACAGGCGCAGCGTGCAGTGCGCGTACTCCGCCCACAACTGCGGGTCTGTGGCGGCCTGTTCGTCGCGTTCGGTGGCGCCGCGCAGCAACTGCACGGCGTCGATGGCGTCCTGGATCATGCCCTCGCGGTCGAAGCGGCCGATCAGGGTGCGGGCCCGCACCACCACGGGGTGGGTGCGGCGCTCGGCGAGGGCGCCGCTCGCGCCCGGCTGTTCGTAGCTCGCCGGGAGCGGCATGAACCGCCTCAGGACCCGCGCGGCGACCTCGGCGAACGGCTGCGGTACGGACGGCGCCGAGCCGTCGCCGTCCCCGGGCGCGTACGGCCGTCCCGCGCCTCCGTCTCCCAACTGGGCCAGCGCGAGGGCCGGGAAGTTGGGGCCGCCCTTGCCGAAGCGCTGCTCTATGTACTCCGAGGTGTGTTTGAGGACGAGCATCGCCTCGTCGCGGCCGAGCCGGGACAGCAGGGCGTCGCGGACGTCCGGCTCCATCTCGTACCACTGGGCGCCGTCGCCGCCGTGCTCCTCCCCGGCTCGGCTGACCAGGCCTCCGACCAGCACTTCCGCGAGGTCGGCGGGGCCCGAGCCGGGGAGCATCGTGCGCTGCACGAGCTGCATCACCGGCAGGCACAGGGGGGTCGCCGCGAGGTAGACGGCGAGGCGGCCGGCGGTCTGGGAGGCGCTCGCGCTGAACCGGCTGACCCGCTCCAGGGGGGTGCGCCGCCGGTCGGCGCGTGCGGGCGGTGCGGGCTGCTGGTCGGCGCGGACCCAGCCGACCGCGCCGGGGACCGGGCCCGAGCCCGAGCCGGACAGCAGGCGCGCCCAGGCGCCGAGGGCGACCGGTTCGGGCGGCAGCACCGGGACGGGCAGCGCGCCCGGCTTGCGGACCTCCCCGGACGTCCGCACGCGCACCGCTCCGCCGAACGTCTCGGGGCGGCTCAACTCGCCGAAGGTGACAGGGAGTCGGGTGCGGGCCCACATGCGCTGCGGGAGCGGCTGCAGGACGGCGACGGGCCCTTGTTTGGACAGGTGGTGCAGCAGGCGGTGCGCCTGACCGCTGTGCCAGAGCGGCCCGGCACAGTCGCTGACCAGGACGACGATCCTGCGGCCCGTGGGGTCGCTGAGCCGCTCCGGCGAGTGCAGCGGCGCAGCCGGCGCCTCCGGGCTGCGGCTCACCGCCGGTTCACCGTCGGGGCCCTGGTGCAGGTAACTCACCTGGATGTCCGAGAACGCGCCCAACTGGCCGAAGACCTGCTCCAGTTCGTCGAACATCCGGTGCCACACCCGCATCGACGAGGAGGCGTCGAGCACGAGCTGCAGCCGCGCGTCCCTGCGGACGACCGCCCGGTGCACGGGGATGATCAACCCCCCGGCCTGCGCGCTGAGTTCAGCGGTCGCCTCTTCGTCCAGCCGCGTCTTCAGCGGGCGCGCCGGGCTCCGGTACGCCTGCAGCCTCCGCAATGCGCGCTGGAGTTCGAGTGGGGCGGGCAGCACCGGGGCAGCGGGCACGCCGATGGCCAACACGCCTTCCCCGGAACCCCGTTCCCCGTGCGGCACGGGATACAGGCTGACCTGACCGTCCAACACCGGCCGCTTGGGCGGTCGTCGGACCTCGACGGGCGGCTGCACCACCGGCGCCGGTACCACCCCGGCGCCGACCTGGCCCACCGGTTCGGGCCTCTCCCCCGCGACCTCTTCGACGTCGTCCGGGACCGGGCGCCGGGTGAACCTCGCGAGCCAGAGGGCGTCCCTCAACTGCCGGTGGTCCGGGTTCAGTCCGGCCAGGCGCAGACGGGAGACGAGTTCGGCCAGGGGGTCGTAGGACGAGGTGGGCTCGGTGCCGGGATTGTCGTCCGGCTCGGAGCCTGAGCCTGAACTCGGTTTCTGTTGGCTGGAGTTGGTAGGGGTGTCGTCGGGGCCGTGGCGGGGGGTCGCGTCGGGCATCGGCGGTCACCTCGGGCGGTCGAGGCGCTGGATGAGGAGGTCGGCGAGGCGGTCCCGGCTGGGTGGGGCGGCGGCGCCGGTGAGGTAGATCGCGTTCAACAGCTGGTCCGCCGCGAGGAGTTCGCTGCGGGAGCGCTCCAGGAAGTGGGTGATCAGGTCGTCGCCCACGCGGGCCGCCTCGTCGCCGAGGTGCGCGCGGACGATGGTGGCGAGCCGGTTGTGGTCGGGGCGCCCCAGCTCCAGGTGGATGCAGCGGCGCATCAGCGGGGCCGGGAAGTCCCGTTCACCGTTGCTGGTGAGGACGACGAAGGGGAACTCCCGGCAGCGCACCCGCCCGTCCTTGACGCGGGCCTTCACCCCGTCCGCCGTCAGCACCTCGGCCTCCCCGTCGGGCAGCCGGTCGGCGATCCGCTCCAGCTCGGGGATCGCGAACTCCCCTTCCTCCAGCACGTTCAGCAGGTCGTTCGGCAGGTCGATGTCGCTCTTGTCCAGCTCGTCGATGAGCAGCACCCTCGGCACGTCCGACGGCAGCAGCGCCGTCCCGAGCGGCCCGAGCCGGATGTAGCTCCCGATCCCCTCGACGGCCCCCGGCGACCCCGCCGCCGACCCGAACCCCCCTTGCGCGGCGATCTGGACGTCCTGGAGGCGCGCGATCGCGTCGTAGTGGTACAGCCCGTCCTGGAGCGCGGAACGGCTGACGATGGACCAGCGCAGCACGTTCCCGAGGCCCAACTCGTAGGCGACGGAGTGCGCGAGGGTGCTCTTGCCGGCCCCCGGGTCCCCGGTGACCAGCAGCGGACGCCGCAGATACAGCGCCGCGTTGATCATCTCCAGCTCCTCCGCGCCGGGCCGGTGCAGCTCGGCGAGGTGCCGGTGCGTGCCCAGCCGTCGGTCCTCGGTGCCCTCCCCCGGCGCCTCCCGCCCCGCGAAGTCCCGCCAGGGGGGCGGCGCGGGCAACCGCTCGATGCCGTCGTGGGGTTCACCTGCACCCCGGTAGATGAGCCACTCGCTGGATTCGGTCATGATCCGGTCCTCGTCACTCGTCGGCTCACCCGGCGTGTACGGCCGCGTTCACGGTATCGATGCCAGGGGTCCACTGGTAAGGGGCGCGGCACGATGGGGAGTTGTGGGACGGCCGGCGGGTGCGGCGGTGTCACGGCGGGGCGGTGTGTCACGGCGCCTCCAGGAGATCGCCCGTCCCCGGCAGGGGCTGGTGCGGATCGTCGTACAGCAGTGCGACCCCCGCCGCCCAGAACGTCTCGTTGCGGCCCCGGCTCAGCCGCACCCGGAGGTCGTGCACGGCCTCGGGCAGCCGTGCCGCGCTCGGCGGGCGGGCGATCTCGTCGGCGCTGCCCCGGTGGAACTCCCCGCACACCGCCTCCGGCCGTCCCCGCCGCAACAGGGCGACACCGTACCCGCCGTACACGATCCGCGCGAGCGCCGCCGCGTCGTTCTCGTAGCGGTGGTCGCCGTAGCGGCACAGCACGGGGACGGTGCCGTGCGCGAGGGAACGCAGTTTCTCCACCGTCGGTACCGGTACCCCCAACCCGTCGTCGCAGTCCAGGAGTTCGGCCTGCGCGCGGTGCGAGTGCAGCCAGCGCCAGCGCGCCCGGCGCTCCTCCTGCGCGTCGAACCACTCCTCGTCGTCCGCGACTTCGCCGTCCCGCATGTCGTCCACGAGCTGCTCGCGGTCCGCGATCCGGACGACCACCGGACGCGCCGTCCCCAGCGGCCCCTCCCCGCGGACCGGCCGCCACGTCTCGACGTCCAGCCCCAACTGCCCGTGCGGCAGTGCGACTTGCAGCACCGCGGGCCGTCCCGGCTCGTCGCACCGCCGGAACGCCTCCGCCAACGGCGCGGCCAGCCTCTCCGGCAACTCCACGAGCCTCGTCCGCTCCTCCCCCGGCAACGGGTCCGCCCCGCCGTCGGCATGCAGCACCGACACCGTCCAGTCGCAGCGGTCCGGCTCCCAGGGGCGCGGCAGGATTTCGAGGAGGACGGCGGGGGTGGTGCCGGGGGAGAGACGGGAGCTCTGGGTGGGGACGGCGGGGAGGTGGGTGTTCTGGTGCGGAGAGCCGTCCGGCGGTGGGGGCGCGACTGGGCTCGGTGGGCCGTCCTGGTCCGGTGACCCGTGCCTGTGCGGTGGACCGCCTTGGTAGGGCTCGCTGTCCCGATGCGACAGGCCGTTCCCGTGCGGCGAGCCGTCCTGATACGGCAGGCCATCCCCGTGCGGTACACCTTCCCTGTGCGGTACGCCTTCCGTGTGCGGTGGGCCCGAGATGGTGTCCGGGACGGTGGTGTGGAGGGTGAGGTCGGGTGCGTGGCCGTTCTCGCGGGAGCGGCGTTCGCGGCGGGACCGTTCGTCGCGGTCGCGGAGACGGTCGATGCGCTGCTCGGCGAGGCCCGCGCGGTAGCGGGCGCCCAGGTGGCCCGCCGCCTGCCGGATCCAGGCCCACAGGGCCATCTCGGCGTCCGCCGTGGTGGCCGAGGTGAAGGGCCGGTCGGCCGACAGGACACGCATCGCGTAGTCGAGGACGAGTTCGAGGGCGCCGTCGTCCCGGGCACTCTCGTACAGCGCGCCCAGACCGTCCCGCCAGCCGCGCGGGGCCGGCGGGGGCGGCGGGCCCTGGAGGTCCGGCAGGGAGTCCAGGATGTCGAGCAGCGCGCGCGTGCTCGTGGGCGGCGGGAGGTCGGCGAGGCGGCCGAGCAGTTCGACGCGCTCGTCGGGGTCGAGGGTGCGGCCGGGGCGCGCGCCGAGCCTGCCCTGGACCTCCGTCCACGTCTGGACACGGGCCGAGGGACGGCGCTGGCGGTCGCGGTGGTAGCGGTCGTGCGCGTGGAACACCGCCTGGTACAGGTCGTCGTGCTCGGCGCTGATCTCCCCCGCCGGGACCTTCAGCGCGCGCAACTGCTCGATGCCGGTGGAGGTGCCGCCGGGGCGGTGGTCCGAACGGGCCTTGATGACGCCGATGACCTCCCCGCGCGCGAGGTCGATCACCGGGCCGCCGGAGACGCCGTACGGCAGGTCGTTGTCCCCGAGGCGCATCTGGACGTCCGACGACCAGCCGCCGATCGTGCCCTGGACGGAGAGCGTGCCGTCGAGCAGCCGGAGGCGGCCCTCGCTGACCGTCCATCCCGCGTACAGCACCCTCCCCTCCCCGAAGTAGGCGGCGGGCCGCTCCGAGACGTACACGCACTCGTGATCGTCCACGGGCTCGGACAGTTGGACCAGCGCGAGGTCCGGGGCGGGCCAGTTCCCCGAGTCCGGCATCCGGCCGGGGCGCTCCGGGACGGTCGCGACGACCCTCCCGCGCACCGCCCGCAACCCGTCACCGGGCGAGAACCCGCCCCCGGGGAAGTGCCGGTCCCCGGGAAAATACCGATCACTGGCGGAGAGCTGACCGCCGTAGGAGAGACGGTCCCCAGGGACGAGCCGATCATCGAGCGAGCTCCGATACACCACCGCCACCTCGTCCCCCTCCCCTCCGCAGACGACATGCGCGCAGGTCAATACCCAGTCGGGAGCCACGAAGAACCCGCTCCCGAGAAAGCTGTCCACCTCGTCAGGGCCATACCCTCCCCCACTCCGATGAATGCGCACCGTCGCCCCCACGACCAGCCCACGCAGTGCACGCCGGGCGGCATCCCCTCCACTCGACGCGCCCCCAGCGCGCCCCCCGATCACCTCCACCGCCCACCACCTTTCCCCCCACCGCCCCTATGCCCCGGAGCGCCGGGAGGTGCATCGGGATTAAGGGGCGCGGGGGGTTGGGCGGGGGTTTCTCGGGGAGTGAGATCCGGGGACGTCGGGTCGGAGGGCCGGTGGGTTGCGGCGCGGGGAAAGAAGCTGGCCTCGGAGGGCTCTGGCCCGCCGGAGGAGGCGCCCGAGGAGGAGTCGTCAGGGGAACTCCGCAGGAAGGACGCCGGGTTGGGGGGAGCGGGTGCGGCGGGCGGGACAGGTGGGACGCACGGCGAGGCGGACGCGCTGGGGGAGGCTCGCAGGAAGGGCACCGGGTTCGGGGCAGCGGGTTCGACGGGCTGAGCGGGCAGAACAAGTGGGACGCGCGGCGAGGCGGGTGTCTCGGAGGAACCCCCTAG
>DATCQX010001174.1:0-4291 GCA_036569285.1 Streptomyces sp. | reverse complement strand
CGTTCGAAGCGCAGCGGGATCTCGGCGACGAACGCGTCCACGCGCAGGTTTCCGGTGCCGCCGGTGCGCACGCTCTCGTCGACCGGGACGGCCGTCACATACGGGATGCGGCGGCGTTCCAGGTCCGGGCGGAGCTTGCGGCCCTGCCCGTAGGCGCTGTCGGCGGCCACCCGGCCGAACGGCACCTTCGCCGGGCGGCAGCGTTCGATCATGCGCCGGCCCGGTTCCGGCTTGGTCACCACCGCCTTCGCGCGGGGCGGGGATGTGCTGGGCGCGACGGCGGCCGGCGTCCTGGCACCAACTCGCGGGCAGGTACAACTCGCGGTCGGTCAAAGCGCGTCCGGTGCCGGTGGCCTACGTGCAGACCACCGCGACCTGGCAGTTCTCGATCTGCCTCGTGATCCCGGCGTATTGAGGGGGTACCTCGGCCGATATCCGGCCCTTCTTCGGGAACGCTGTCTCGTCCAGCGCCGGCACCCCGTCCTCCAGGGCCGGGAACTGCACCACGAACGACCGCAGAGCATCTCGGAGTTGATCAGCGCACCAGGCCGAGCAGGCCAAGAACCCCTGCACCCGGTCCGGTGTCGCGTGCCCGACATGCTCGGCGATCCGCCAGCCGTTCTTCCGCTCGTCCGGCGCGATCACTGCCTTCACACAGGCCATCGCCATCCGACGCGGTTCCCCTGTCCCGGCTCTTCACCCGTGCGGGAATACGCTCCCGCACCGACCTCGTCACCACCGTGCTCACCGACACGCTCTGCTCCCTCTGACACGGCCGAGCCCCAACCCGCGAGCCGCCCGGCCGCCACCCTCGCAGCCGTCCGACGAACCGATGAGGACACGACGGTTCGCGTCAGGTTTCCCTGTACTTAGACGTCGTTGCATTTGGTGTGATCGGTAGCCTGCACGTCCGTGACGATCGTGGAGCGATTGGTCCCGGACGGGCTGTGGGAGTTGTTCCAACGGGTGGTGCCGGCCCCACCGGTCCGGCGGCAAGGCGGTGGCCGGCGACGCTACGGCGACCGGGAGGTACTGGCGGCCATCATGTTCGTGGCCACCTCCGGCTGCACTTGGCGGCAGACTCCGGAAACGTTCGGACCGTCCTGGTCGACCGTGTACCGACGGTTCACCGAGTGGAGCAAGGCCCGGGTCTGGGCCAGGCTGCAGCGGCTGGTGCTGGACGAACTCGGCCGGAAGGGTGAGTTGGACTGGTCGCGGTGCGCGATCGACTCGGTGAACATGCGGGCGCTGAAAGGGGGGAGCTGACGGGTCCGAATCCGGTGGACCGGGGCAAGAAAGGCTCAAAGATCCACTTGGTTACCGAGCGGACCGGTCTGCCCCTCTCGGTTGGCATCTCTGCGGCCAATACCCACGACAGCCTGGGGCTTGAGCCTTTGATTCGCGGCATTCAACCGATTCGCTCCCGCCGCAGCCCGCGTCGGCGCCGCCCCGCCAAACTCCATGCCGACAAGGGGTACGACTACGACCACCTGCGGATGTGGCTTCGCAGTCGGCGCATCACACCCCGTATCGCCCGTAAGGGCATCGAGTCTTCGACTCGGCTCGGGCGGCACCGGTGGACTGTCGAGCGCACGGTGAGCTGGTTGGGCGGCTTTCGTCGGCTGCACCGCCGCTACGAGCGCAAGGCCGAGCACTTCCTTGTCTTCACCGGCATTGCCGTAGCCGTCATCTGCTACCGCCGCCTTGCCGGATGACGCAAACGCTCACACTCGTTCTGTGTGTTCGGCAGGGCGTGGGGCAAGGCCCGTTGTGGGGGTGGAACGGCGGGCGAGGTCGGGCAGGACGGTGGCCAGGCCGACCAGGGCCATGATCGCGCCCAGCCAGAGCGGGGCGCGCAGACCCCAAGTGTCGATGACGACGGCGCCGATGGAGGAGCCGAGGATGATGCCGAGGGTGATGAACGAGGAGTGGACGGTGTTGACCAGCGGGCCGGCGTTTCCGGTGCGCTGAACGCGGGTCGCCATGGCCGGGTTCATGGTGACGCCGACGAGGCCGATGCCCATCATGCAGACGACGGCCGGCGCGGGCAGATCGGCGAGCAGCGCGAAGCCGACCAGGAACAGGGTGTTGAGGACGAGGCCGATGGCGAGGACAGGAACGGTGTGGCAGTCGGCGAAGCGGCCGACGATGTTGTTGCCGACGACGGTGGCGGCGCCGTAGGCGATCAGCAGGACGGGGACGGTGCCGGTGGAGAAGCCGGTGAGGTCGGTGAGGATGGGGTTGAAGTAGCTGAAGGCGGAGAAGGTGGCGCCGATGATGAACGTGCTGGTGGACAGCACCAGCCACAGCTTGGGCTTCTTGAAGACGCCGACCTCCTGGCGGAAGCCGCCGCCGCCCTCGGCGCGCTCGATGCGGGGCACACCGAACCAGGTGGCCACGGCGGCGATCACGGTGATGGCGGCGATGGTCCAGAACGCCGCGCGCCAGCCGAAGCGCTCACCGACCAGCGTGGAGATGGGCAGACCGAGCAGGGTGCCGAGCATCAGGCCGTTCATCGTGACCGCGATCGCCCGGCCGCGGACCTCGGGGCGGGTGATCTGGGCGCACATCGAGATGCCCACGCCGAAGAAGGCCTGGGAGGCGATGCCGGTGATGATCCGGGCGGCCATCATCGTGGCGTAGCCGGTCGCGGTGGCGGCCAGGGCGTTGCCTGCCAGGAAGATGACGAACAGCACTATCAGCGCAGTCCGCGGCGGGAGTTTCATGAGCGCCACGGTGAGGAACGGCCCACCGGCCGCCATGGCCACCGCGAACGCGGTGATGAGGTATCCGATCTGAGGGATGGTGGCGTTCAGGCCGTCGGCCATCTGCGGCATCAGTCCGGCGACCACGAACTCGCTGGTCACCATGGCAAAGATGCCGAGTGCCAGGACGTATACGGCACGGGGCACGGATTGGTCTCCTTGGAGAGTTATGGATCGGTCAGTTCAAAACGTGAGCACGGACAGGCACTGCCTGAGATGGAGCGCGGGTCAGTGGGTGAGCGCGTCGAGGGTGACTTCGGCGATCGACTCCAGCGCGCTCCGGTCGGCGCCGCCCTGGCTGGAGATCCGCATGCCGCCGATCGCCGCGTTGATGAAGCGCGCCAGTGCTCCGGCGTCCCGCTGGGAGGTGATGCTGCCGTCCCGGCGGCCTTCCTCGATCACCGCACGCAACACCGCGAGTCTGCGGGCTGTGTCCCGCTCCAGTATGCCCGCCGCCCGGCTGTCGCGAGCAGCCAGTTCGACCGTGGTGTTCACGGTCAGACAGCCCAGACTGCGGCCGCCGGCCCGATGCTCGGTCTCACCGTCGACGACCATGGCGAACAGGGCGCGGATGCGGTCGGCGGCACTGTGTCGGCCGTCCTCCAAGACGGCCAGTTGGGCGGTGGTCATGGTGTCGATGTAATGGGCCAGCGCACGCTCGAAGAGGTCGTGCTTGCTCTTGAACGTGTTGTAGATACTGCTGCGCCCCAGCCCGGTGGCCTCGCACAGGTCCTGGGTGGAAGTGGCCTCATAGCCCTTCTCCCAAAACGCGCGCATCGCCGCGTCCAGGGCCCGTTCCTCGTCGAACATCCGCGGTCGGACCATGGCGTCAGCCTAGCCGTTTTGGATCGATCGTTACAATACACGCGTGCAAGCCTCGCGCTCACTGCCACCTTGAGTCCCCACCAGTGCGGAGCGAGTCGGCGTGCCAGCTTGATCCTTTACTGAGCCCTTCCTCCTCAACGGGACGCCCACGCAGCCCATCCTCCAATCGCCAAATGCAAAACCACCTCTTGGAACGAGCGAAGTCGAGCAGGACGAGCGGGACGGCGCCGGCTGAGGGTGAGGCCTGGAGAACGGTGGCTTGACTGTCCGTGATGGCGCGCTGCGCCCACGGGGGTGTCTCTACCCCTTGACGAAAGGGATAGGGGCACCCCCGCCGTACGAGACGGTGAATCTGCTCTCAAGAGGACGCCTCCCAGAAAAAGACTTCAGCCGGGGAGTTCCGTCAGCGATACCGCCACTTCTTCCCCGTCCCTCGGTACTCCTCGACGGGGATGGGGAGTTCACCGGGGCGCATGCGCTCGCGGTAGAGAATTCCGTCGAGGTGGTCGATCTCGTGGGCGACGAGGCGGGCCATCCCGTGGGAGAAGCGGGACAGGCGTGCGGTCCCGTCGAGGCCGGTGTGGGCGACGACGATGTCCAGCGGCCTGGGGACGAGCCCGCGGACGTCGAAGAAGGACAGGCAGCCCTCGTACTGGGTGTCCTGGTCCGCGGAGGACTCCTCGACCGAGGCGTTGAGCAGC
>DATCQX010001173.1:0-6481 GCA_036569285.1 Streptomyces sp. | reverse complement strand
CACCCTGGCCGAGCTGAGCGAGCTGCTGCTCGAATGCGTCGGAGCGCCCGAGGAGGGCACGAGCCTGGACAGCGAGGAGGCCCTGGACACGCCGTTCCTGGACTTCGGCTACGACTCGCTGGCCCTGCTCCAGGTGACCGGTCTGATCACCCGGCGGCACGGCATCGTGCTGTCCGACGACGCGGTGATGGAGGCCGAGACCCCACGGCTGCTGCTGAACATGATCAAGGAGGCGCCGGGCGCCGGAGTGGCCCGGTGACCGGCTTCGACGGTGCCCGGGTGGTGGTCACGGGCGGCACCCGGGGGATCGGCCGGGCGATCGCGCTGGCCTTCGCCGGGGCCGGCGCCCGGCTCGTCGTCGTCCACCGCACCGCGGGGGAGCCGGTGCGGCGGCTGGCGGACGAGCTGGGGGACGGGCACGGCCACGTCTTCGTACAGGCCGACCTGACGAGGGGTGACGGCGCCCGGCTGCTCGCCGAGACCGTGCGCGAGCGGCTGGGCGGGGTCGACGTCCTCGTCAACAACGTGGGGGTGGACGGCCACGCCAAGTTCGAGGACCTCGCCGAGGAGGAGTGGCGCCGGGTCATGGACCACAACGCGACGTCCGCGTACCTCGTGACGAACGCGCTGGTCGGGCTGGTGACGGACGGCGGATCGGTCGTCAACGTGGGCGCCTCGGTGGCGTTGCGCGGCCGGCCGCTCGGCGTGCACTACAGCGCCTCCAAGGCAGCGCTGGTCGGGTTCACGCGGGCGCTCGCGAAGGAGCTGGGCGGCCGGGGGATCCGGGTCAACACGGTCGCGCCCGGGGTGACGGAGACCGAGCCGGGTGCCGGTCTGCCGCCCGCGCTCGCGTCCCGGCTCGCCGGGCTGACCGCGCTCGGCCGGCTCGGGCGTCCCGAGGACGTCGCCGGAGCGGTCCTGTATCTCGCCGGGGCGAGCGCCTCGTACGTCACCGGCGTCACGCTCGAAGTCGACGGAGGTATCTGATGCCGTACGCAGCCATCACCTACCGGGTGAAGACCGGCCACGAGGAGGAGATCGCCGCGATCTTCGCCGGGTTCCAGCGGGTCGACACGCCGGACTTCGCGGGGGCCGGGGGGTCGCCTGCCGGGCGGCTCCTCGGGACGGCCGTCTTCGTCAAGGACGACGTCCTCGTGCGGGTCATCCACTACGAGGGGGACTTCTCGGCGGTCGCCCGGCACATGGCCGCGCAGAAGGGGGTGCACGTCCTGGAGGAGAAGCTGGCGCCGTACCTCGCCGAGCAGCGGGAGACGCGGTCCGAGCAGGGTTTCGCGGAGTACTTCCGCGACGCCACGATGCGGACGGTCTCCCAGCTGACGGTCGACACGCATCCCTCGGCGGCCCCGGCGTCATGACCCGGCTCCTCGGAGTCGCCGCTCTGCTGGGCGGTGGGATCACGGCGGGCGTGCTGTTCGCCGTCGCCCTGAGCGTCGTCCCGGCGCTCTTCGCGATGGAGACCGGCACCTACGTCCACGCCCACCGCCTCCTGGGCCGCAACTGGGATCCCACGATGCCGGTGATCGTCCTGAGCAGTGCCCTCGCGAACGGCGTGCTGGCCGTACGGACGTCCGAGGCGCTGTTCTGGGCCGCCGTCGTCCTCCTGCTGGGTGTCTCCGCCGTCTCGCACCTGTGCAACGTCCCCATCAACCGGCGGGTCAAGTCCGTCACCGACCCGTCCTCGCTTCCGGCGGACTGGGAGGACCCCCGCCCGCTGTGGCGCCGCTGGCACCTGCTGCGCACGGCCCTGGCCGTCCTGGCGCTGGCCGCGACGGCGGCGGCGGTCACCGCTTCCTGAGACCCGTGCAGCCCCACCCCGGTCGGCGGGGTGGGGCTGCACGGCTGTCGTCCCCCTACTCCCTCGCCGAGATCTCCGCCACCGTCGTCAGCAGGCTGCGGCGGAACGTCGCCACGAACCCCTCGGTCGTGTCCGTGTCACGGGGCCGGGTCAGGTAGGGCTTCAGCTTGCGTTCGACCTCCCGCACCCCCGGCTGCTGCGCCATGTGGCGGGCGACGGCGTCGAGGTCGCCGGTGTACTCGATGACGCGGACGAGGGTGTCGTCGCGCAGGAAGACGGCGGTGGCGAGGATCGTGCCGGCCTCCCGGCCCGCCGCGTCGGTCACGGTGCTGCCGCGCACGCGCCGGAAGTTCCCGAAGATCTCGGTGAGTTCCTTCTCGCAGCCGGGCTTGATGTCGTAGGTGATCGCCGCGAACGGCATGGACGGCTCCTTCGCTAGGGATGCCCCCAGGTCAGCCCAGCTCCCTCGGGGTCCGCTCGAACCCCGGCGCTGGACGGCGTTTCGAGCCGCTCTCCAGACCCCGGTGCGACGGTCCCCACCGACCTGATGCCGGACGCCGTTCCCCTGGAGGTACGCCGTGCACCGCACCTTGATCGTCGCCCGCCTCAAGCCGGAGAAAGCAGACGACATCGCCGAGATCTTCGCCGAGTCCGACGCCTCCGACCTCCCGAGGATGATCGGCGTCTCCCGCCGCACCCTGTTCCGTTTCCACGGGCTGTACTTCCACCTCGTCGAGGCGGACGAGGACATCACCCCGAACCTGTACCGGGCCCGCAGCCACCCCCTCTACGACGACATCAACACGCGGCTGGCGCGGTGCGTCGAGCCGTACGACCCGCAGTGGAAGGAACCGAAGGACGCGATGGCCGAGCCGTTCTACGTCTGGACGAAGGACGGGGGGCGGCTCCGGTGACCACCTCCCTCACCCGCACCGTGAAGGTCTCGGCGGACGAGGCCGTCCCCAACACCCGCCGAGGCGGCGACATCCGGGTCACCCTCAGCCCCAAGACGGTCGGCTGCACGTCGGGCTTCGGCGGCGTCATGACCCTCGCCCCCGGCGACCACGTCACCGAGCACTACCACCCGTACTCGGAGGAGTTCCTGCACGTCGTCGAGGGCACCTTGACGATGACGCTGGACGGCGAGCGCATCGGCCTGGCCCCCGGGGACTCCCTGCTCGTCCCGATCGGCGTCCGCCACCGCCTGGTGAACACGGGCGACGTGACGGCGAAGTGCGCCTTCCACCTCTCCCCCCTGGCACCGCGCCCCGAGCTGGGACACGTGGACACGGAGCCGGCCCAGCACCCCGAGCGCGCCAACCCGGACGTGGGCGGTACGCCGTGAGCCGACGGGCCGTCATCACCGGCGTCGGGGCGGTCGTCCCCGGCGGGGTGGGCCGGGAGGCGTTCTGGGAGCTGCTCTCCGAGGGCCGCACGGCGACCAGGAGGATCAGCCTCTTCGACCCGGCACCCTTCCGCTCCCAGGTCGCCGCGGAGGTCGACTTCGACCCCGTCGCGGCGGGCCTCGGCGCGCAGCAGATCCGCCGCATGGACCGCGCCGCCCAGTTCGCCGTCGTCTCCGCCCGGGAGGCCGTCGCGGACAGCGGCATCGACCTCGCGGCCCTGCGCCCGGAGCGGCTGACGGTCAGCATCGGCAGCGCGGTCGGCTGCACGATGGGCCTGGAGGAGGAGTACGTCGTCCTCAGCGACCGGGGCCGCAAGTGGCTCGTCGACCACGAGTACGGCGTCCCGCACCTGTACGGCTACATGGTGCCGAGCACCCTCGCGGCCGAGGTCGCGTGGGAGGTCGGCGCGGAGGGGCCCGTCGCGCTGGTCTCGACGGGCTGCACCTCCGGCCTCGACTCGATCGCGCACGCCGCGCAGCTCATCGAGGAGGGCAGCGCGGACGTGGCGATCGCGGGCGCGACGGACGCTCCGCTCTCGCCGATCACGTCGGCGTGTTTCGACGCGATCAAGGCGACCACCCCCAACAACAGCGACCCGGAGCACGCCTCGCGCCCCTTCGACCGGGACCGGGACGGCTTCGTGCTGGCGGAGGGGTCGGCCGTCCTCGTCCTGGAGGAGCGGGAGGCGGCGGTGGCGCGCGGGGCGCGGATCTACGGCGAGATCGTGGGGTTCGCGGGCCGCAGCAACGGCTACCACATGACCGGCCTCAAGCCGGACGGCCGGGAGATGGCCGAGGCGATCCGGGTCTCCCTGGACCAGGCGAAACTCGACCCGACGGCCGTGGACTACGTCAACGCGCACGGCTCCGGCACGAAGCAGAACGACCGCCACGAGACGGCCGCGTTCAAACGGAGCCTGGGGTCGCACGCGTACGACATCCCGGTCAGCTCCATCAAGTCGATGGTGGGCCATTCGCTGGGCGCGATCGGCTCGATCGAGGTCGCCGCCTGCGCGCTCGCCCTGCGCCACCAGGTGGTCCCGCCGACGGCGAACCTCCACCACTCCGACCCCCAGTGCGACCTGGACTACGTCCCCCTGACCGCCCGCGACCACCCCCTCGACGTGGTCCTCAGCGTCGGCAGCGGCTTCGGCGGCTTCCAGACGGCGATGCTGCTGGCCCGCCCGGGGACGGCAGCGGCGGCGGCCGGAAGGGGTGGGGCATGACGGCCACCCCCGAAACCGCCCCCGTCATCACCGGCCTCGGCATCACCGCCCCCACCGGCATCGGCGTCGAGGCGCACTGGGCCGCCGTCCTTGCCGGAAAGTCCGCGATCGGCCGCATCGAGCGGTTCGACGCGGCCGGTTACCCGGTGCGGCTCGCCGGTGAGGTCCCGGGGTTCGACGCGGAGAGCGCCGTCCGGCCCCGGCGGCTGATCTCGCAGACGGACCACTGGACGCACCTGGCGCTCGCGGCGGCCGAGGAGGCCCTCGCCGACGCCGAGGTCGATCTCAGCGCGCTCCCGGAGTTCGAGATGGCGGTCGTCACGTCGTCCTCCTCGGGCGGCACGGAGTTCGGGCAGCGCGAGATGACGGCGCTGTACCAGCACGAACCGTCGTGGGTGGGCGCCTACCAGTCGATCGCGTGGTTCTACGCGGCGACGACGGGCCAGCTGTCCATCCGCCACCAGATGCGCGGCCCCTGCGGGGTGCTGGCCTGCGAGCAGGCGGGCGGCCTCGACGCGGTCGCGCAGGCGAAACGCCTGACGGGCAAGGGCGCCCGGCTGGTCCTGACCGGCGGCACGGACGCCTCGCTGTGCCCGTACGGGCTGACGGCGCAACTCTCCACCGGCAAGCTCTCCACCTCCCAGGACCCGGCCCGCGCCTACGTCCCCTTCGACGCGGAGGCCCGCGGGTACGTGCCCGGGGAGGGCGGGGCGATCCTGGTCATGGAGAGCGCCGGGTCGGCCGGGGCGCGGGGGGCCGGACCGGGTTACGGCAGGGTCCTCGGCCACGCCGCCGGCTTCGACCCGCCGGCGGAGACCGGACGGCCCCGGGTACTGCGCCGGGTCGCCGAACAGGCCCTGCGGGACGCGGAGTTGAACGCCGAGGACATCGACGTGGTGTTCGCGGACGCGGCCGGCGTCCCGGAGGACGACCGCGCCGAGGCGGAGGCCATCACGGGCGTGTTCGGGCCCTTCGGCGTTCCGGTGACCGCGCCGAAGACCCTCACCGGCCGGCTGTACGGCGGGGGCGCCCCGCTGGACGTCGCGACGGCTCTGCTCGCCCTGCGCGACGGCGTCGTCCCGCCCACCGCCGGGACCCGGCGCCCGGCCCCCGGCCTGGACCTCGACCTGGTCACCGACGGCCCCCGGCAGCTCCCGCTGCGCCACGCGCTGGTCCTGGCGCGCGGGCACGGGGGGTTCACCTCGGCCCTGGTCCTGGGCCGCTGATTCGAGAGGAGCGCACACAACGATGGCCGGACACACCGACAACCACATCGTCATCCAGGCCCCCATGGAGCTGGTGTGGACGATGACCGACGACATCCCGAACTGGCCCGACCTGTTCAGCGAGTACGCGAAGGCGGAGGTCCTGGAGCGGGACGGGAACACCGTCCTGTTCCGGCTCACGATGCATCCGGACGAGGACGGCAACGTCTGGTCCTGGGTCTCGCGGCGCACCAGCGACCCCGCGGCCCGCACCGTGCACGCCGAGCGCGTGGAGACGGGTCCGTTCGACTTCATGAAGATCTACTGGGAGTACACCGAGGAGCCCGGCGGCGGGGTGCGGATGCGCTGGGTGCAGGACTTCCACATGAAGCCGCAGGCGCCCGCGACGGACGAGCGGATGACGGAGCACCTGAACCGCAACACGAAGATCCAGATGGCGCTCATCAAGGAGAAGGTCGAGGCCGCGGCCAAGGCCCTCGCGCTTTAGGGGAGCGGTCGTGCTGACCCTCCTCCTCCCCCTGGTCCTGCTGCTCAACGGCCTCGCGGCGGGCGTCCTGTTCGGCACCCAGCTCGGCGGCTTCCCCTATCTCGCCTCGCTCCCCGCCGACCGGTACGTCGAGGCGCACGCGTTCTTCGGGACGCGCTACGACCCGGCGATGCCGCTGTGCCTGGTCGGCACCGTCGGCTGCGACACGGCCCTGGCGTTCCTCGCGCCGGAGCCGTTCGCGCGGGCCGCGTTCGCGGTGGCCGCCGTCCTCGCCGCGGCGACCTCCGTCATCTCGGTCGCGAAGAACGTGCCGGTCAACCG
>DATCQX010001172.1:0-10072 GCA_036569285.1 Streptomyces sp. | reverse complement strand
GGGTGGGGGGCGGGATCGGCTCTTGGAGGGGCTTGGTGCGCTTGGGGTCGGTAGTGAGGCCTCACACCTTGTTACCGGGCGGGTGGGGGCTGGCAGGACGGTGTTTGTGTTTCCGGGGCAGGGGTCGCAGTGGGTGGGGATGGCTCGGGGGTTGAGTGAGGCGTCGCCGGTGTTTCGGGAGCGGTTGGTGGAGTGTGCGGCGGCGTTGTCGTCGTACACGGACTGGTCCTTGCTGGAAGTGCTGGATGGTGAGGCCTCACTGGAGCGGGTGGATGTGGTGCAGCCGGCGTTGTGGGCGGTGATGGTGTCGTTGGCTGCGTTGTGGCGGTCGTACGGGGTGGTGCCGGATGCGGTGGTGGGGCATTCGCAGGGGGAGATTGCGGCGGCTGTGGTGGCGGGTGCGTTGAGTCTGGACGACGGGGCGCGGGTGGTGGCGTTGCGGAGTCAGGCGATCACCGCGCTGGGGGGTCGTGGCGGCATGGTGTCGGTGGCACTCTCCGCTGAAGAGGTCCGGTCGCGGCTTGGTCGGTGGAGTGAGGACATCGATGTGGCGGCGGTGAACGGGCCCACGTCCACAGTGGTGTCGGGTTCGGCTGGGGCGCTGGACGAGCTGATGGCTGCATTGGAGGCGGAGGGGGTGCGGGCGCGGCGCGTCCCGGTGGATTACGCCTCGCACTCCGCGCACGTGGACGGGATCGGGGAGGAGGTGCTGCGGTTGCTTGCACCGGTGGTGCCTCGGTCGTCTGAGGTGGCGTTCTACTCCACGGTGTCGGGTGGGCGGATTGATACGGCGGAGTTGGACGCCTCGTACTGGTTGCGGAACCTGCGTCGGACGGTGGAGTTCGAGGCGACGACACGGGCCTTGCTGGACGACGGGCATCGGGTCTTCGTCGAGGTGAGCCCCCACCCGGTGCTCGCGATCGGGCTTCAGGAGACGTTCGAGGACGCCAGCGAAGGTGCCGCTGTTGTCGTCCCGTCATTGCGGCGTGACGAGGGTGGGATGGAACGGTTCTTGCTGTCGTTGGGCCAGGCCCATGTGCAGGGTGTGTCGGTCGACTGGTCAGCTCTGTTTTCTGGTGCGCAGCCGGTGGATCTGCCTACCTATCCCTTCCAGCGCCAGCGCTACTGGCTGGAGGCCACACCGGACGTCGGGGACATCAGCGCCGCTGGTCTCAGTGCTGCGGAACACCCTTTGCTGGGTGCGGCCGTGACCCTCGGTGGCTCTGACACAGTCCTGCTCACGGGGCGGCTGTCGCTCAGCGGGCATCCCTGGCTGGCCGATCACGCCGTCCTCGGTACGGTGTTGCTGCCCGGTACCGGGTTCGTCGACCTGGCGTTGCACGCCGCGCGGCACACCGGGCTTGCCGTGGTCGACGACCTCACCCTCTATGAGCCGCTGGTGGTGCCGGAACAGGGTGCCGTTCAGGTTCAGATCACCGTCGAGGCGCCCGATCCGTCCGGCCGTCGGGTGCTGGCGGTGCATGCCAGGCCTGAGGCGCCGGAGGGGGAGCAGGAGGTGTGGACCCGGCATGCCACCGGGGTGCTCGCCGCTGGGCCCACGCCTGCGCCTGCTCCGGGGGACCTGTCGCTCTGGCCGCCGTCCGGCGCCGTCCCGGTCGAACTGGCCGATGTGTACGAGCGGCTCGCCGGACGGGGGTACGAGTACGGGCCCGTGTTCCAGGGGCTGCGGGCGTTGTGGCGTGATGACGACGACGTCCTGTACGCCGAGCTCGAACTGCCGGACGCCATCGATCCCGCCGGGCATGTTCTGCACCCGGCGCTGCTCGACTCGGCTCTCCATCCGCTCCTCGCCGTGGCCCTCGCCGATGCTGACGCCGGTGCGGATCTGCCGCTTCTGATCCCCTTCTCGTGGAGCGGGGTCGGTCTGCACCACGGTGCCGCCTCGCCGAGTGCCTGCCGCGTGCGGCTCGCCCGGACTGGGGAGGAGACGGCGACGTTGAGCGTTTCTGATGTCGCCGGTGTGCCGTTGGCTGTGGTGGAGACGCTCGCCTTGCGTGCGACGGATCCCGGGAGGCTTGCCGCTCTTGGTTCCGGGCGCGATCCGCTGCGGCGTGTGCGGTGGGAGCGGGCTGAACTCACGGGTGTGGAGGGGCAGTTCGGGGGCAGTGCGGTGGTGGTCGGTTCGGACGTCATGGGGCTGGGCCGGGAGCCGGGTCTGGCGGACGGGGCCTTCCCGGACGTCGCCGCGCTGAGCGCCGCCGTCGAGGGTGGGCGGCCTGTCCCGGACCTCGTCCTCGTGCCGTGCCCATCGGCCGACGGAGTCGGTACCGCCGAGGCGGCCCGTGCGGGTACCTTCCGGCTGCTGACGCTGGTTCAGGACTGGCTTGCCGACGAGCACCTTGCCGCCACCACGCTCGCCGTGGTCACCAGCGGTGCCGTACTCACCCCCGGTGACACGGACGTCATCCCCGCGCAGGCGGCGCTCTGGGGGCTGATGCGTACCGTCCGCTCGGAGAACCCCGGACGGGCGGTGCTCATCGACACGGACGGCGATCCGGCGTCGTCCCGCGCGCTCGCCTCGGCCCTGGCGAGCGGAGAGCCCGAACTGGCGCTCCGCAAAGGCGAGTTGCACCTTCCCGGCGCCGCCCCGGTGGAGGCCGACGGTACGCAACCCGCCTTCGCTCCCGACCCGGACGGCACGATCCTCGTCACCGGTGGCACGGGCGCCCTCGGTGCGCTGATCGCCCGCCACCTGGTCACCGAGCACGGCGCCCGGCATCTGCTGCTCGCCAGTCGTGGTGGCCCCGCCGCCGAGGGGGCCGCCGCGCTCACCGCCGAACTCACCGCGCTGGGCGCCACGGTGACCGTCGCCGCCTGTGACGTCGCCCAACGGGACGCCGTCGCCGCCCTGTTGGCCGGCATCCCCGCCGAACACCCGCTCACGGCAGTCGTGCACACCGCCGCTGTCCTGGACGACGGCATCGTGCAGGCCCTGGACCAGGGCCGGTTCGAGACCGTGTGGCGGCCCAAGGTCGACGGCGCGCTCCATCTGCACGAACTCACCGAGGAGTTGGACCTCGCGGCCTTCGTCCTCTTCTCCTCGCTGGCCGGTGTCGTCGGCAACGCGGGACAGGGCAACTACGCTTCCGCCAACGTCCTGTTGGACGCGCTGGCCCAGCGTCGGCGGGCCCTCGGGCTGCCCGGCACCTCCATCGCCTGGGGGCTGTGGGCGGAGAGCGCGGATGCCGCGACGGGCCTGGCCACCGGTCTGGACGCCGCCGGACTCGCCCGTACCGGACGCGGCGGCCTGCTGCCTCTCGACGCCGCCTCGGGACTCGCCCTCTTCGACGCGGCCCTGGCCACCCGGGAACCCGCCGTCGTCGCGGCCGGCTTCGACCCTGTCGCCCTGCGCGCACAGGCCTCGGCAGGCGTCCTCGCACCCCAACTCCGGGGCTTGGTAAGGCTTCCCGCCCGGCGCGCCGCAGCGGACCCGGCCGCCAGGCCGTTCGCCGAGCGGCTGATGGGGCTCACGGAGGACGAGCGGCGGCGGGCCGTGCTCGAACTGGTCCGGACGGCGGTGGCCGCCGTCCTCGGCCACGGAAAACCCGAACAGGTGGCGGACGAGCGGTCGTTCAAGGACCTCGGCTTCGACTCGCTCACCGCGGTCGAGCTGCGCAACCGGCTCTCCGCCGCGACGGGCCTGCGACTGCCCGCGACCCTCGTCTTCGACCACCCCAGCACGGGCGCGCTGGCCACGTTCGTCCTGTCGTCCCTCGCGCCCCCGGCGGCCACCGAGGGAGCGCCTCTGCTCGCCGAACTCGACCGGCTGGAGGCGGCGTTGGCCGTGCTCGGCGGCGACGACACCTTCCGACAGACCGTCAGCACCCGGCTCCAGCAACTGCTGTCCGAGTGGAACGGCGGCGCGACGGCCGACGCGACGGCACAGGACACCGAGGACATCGCGTCCCGCATCCGGGACTCCTCGGTCTCGGAGATCTTCGACTTCATCGATACCGAACTCGGCGGGATCCCGCAGTGAGTGTGAGGACGTCTCATGGTGAATGACATCGACGCAGGCACCAACCCGGCCGACGACCAGGGCCTGACCCCGGACGCCGTCGCGATCGTGGGACTCTCGTGCCGCTTCCCGGGCGCCCCTGACCCCGAGCGGTACTGGCAGTTGCTCGTCAACGGCGAGCACGCCCTCCGCGACGTCCCCGAAGACCGTTGGAACGGCGCCGAGTTCTACGACTCCGACCCCGCCGCACCCGGCCGGACCAACGCCCGGCAGGCCGGATTCCTGGACCGCGTCGACACCTTCGACGCCCGCTTCTTCGGCATCTCGCCCCGTGAAGCGGCGAGCATGGACCCGCAGCAGCGGCTGATGCTCGAACTCGCCTGGGAGGCGCTGGAGAACGCGGGCACGCTCCCGGAGCGGATCCGGGACACCCGCACGGGCGTCTTCATCGGCGCGATGCTCGACGACTACTCGACGCTCCTGCACCGCTCGGGCACCGCCGCCATCGGCCCCTACACCTCGACCGGCCTGCACCGCAGCATCATCGCCAACCGGATCTCCTACTTCCTGGGCCTGCGCGGGCCCAGCCTCGCCGTGGACTCCGGCCAGTCCTCCGCGCTGGTCGCCGTCCACCAGGCCTGCGAGAGCCTGCGCAAACGCGAGTCGTCCCTCGCGCTGGCGGGCGGCGTCAACCTCATCCTGGCTCCCGAGAGTTCCGTCGGCGTCGCCAAGTTCGGCGGGCTCTCGCCGGACAGCCGCGCCTACACGTTCGACGCGCGCGCCAACGGTTACGTCCGAGGCGAGGGCGGCGGCCTCGTCGTCCTCAAGCGTCTCGCGGACGCCGAGGCCGATGGGGACGACATCCTGTGCGTGATCCTCGGGGGCGCCGTCAACAACGACGGTGGCGGTACTGGGCTGACGGCGCCGAGCGGGGCCGCGCAGAGCGAGGTCATCCGGATCGCCCAGCGGCGGTCCGGGGTGTCTCCGGCCGACGTCGGGTACGTCGAGCTGCACGGGACGGGTACCAAGGTGGGGGATCCCGTCGAAGCCGCGGCGCTGGGCGCGGTGTTCGGGCCTGACGGTGACGCGGGGAGCGCTACCGAGAGGGGCTCGGACCACGCCCCTCGTCCGCCGCTCCTCGTCGGCTCTGCCAAGACCAACATCGGTCACCTGGAAGGCGCCGCCGGTATCGCCGGGCTGATCAAGGCCGCGTTGAGCGTGTGGCATCGGGAGATCCCGGCCAGCCTCAACTTCGAGACGGCCCACCCGGACATCCCGCTCGACCGGCTCGGCCTGCGCGTGTCGACCGAGCGCCAGCCCTGGCCGCGTCCGGCCGCACGGCTCGTCGCCGGGGTCTCCTCCTTCGGCATGGGCGGCACCAACTGCCATGTCGTACTCGCCGAAGCACCGGCCCCGGCGCGCACGGTCGACACCCCGCCGTCGCCGGACACGACCGGCGACGGCGTCCCGGTGGTGTGGCCCGTGTCGGCCCGTACCCAGCGGGCGCTGCGCGAACAGGCCGCGCGGCTGGGGGAGTCGGTGGCGGGCCGCCCCCAACTCGGCCCGGCCGACGTCGGGTTCTCGCTCGCCACCACCCGCACCGCCTTCGACCGCCGCGCCGTCATCCTGGGCGCCACCCGCGACGAACTGCTCGACGGACTCGCCGCGCTCGCCCGAGGCGAGTCCGCGCCGCACGTCGCACAGGGCTCGACGGCCGGATCCGGCGGCACAGCCCTGATGTTCACCGGACAGGGCAGCCAACGCCCCGGCATGGGGCGCGAGTTGTACCGCACCTTCCCGGTGTTCGCCGCCGCCTTCGACGAAGTCTGCGCGCACTTCGATGCCCACCTGGACAGGCCGCTGCGGGACCTGATGTTCAGCGAACCGGGCAGCGCCGAGGCGGCGTTGCTGGACCGCACGGTCTTCACCCAGCCTGCCCTGTTCGCCGTCGAGACCGCGCTGTTCCGGCTCGTGGAGTCCTTCGGTGTCACCCCCGACCACCTGATAGGCCACTCCATCGGCGAACTGGCCGCCGCCCACGCGGCCGGTGTCTTCTCGCTCCCGGACGCGTGCGCGCTGGTCGCGGCGCGGGGACGGCTGATGCAGAGCGCCCCCGAGGGCGGCACCATGCTGGCGATCGGTGCGCCCGAGGGTGAGGTGCTGCCCGTACTGGCTGAGTACGAGGGCCAGTTGAGCCTCGCGGCCGTCAACGGGCCCCGCGCGGTGGTGATCGCCGGAGACGCCGACGCGGCGCGGGCCGTCGAGGACCGGTTCCGCAGCGAGGGCGTACGGGTCAAGCGGCTGCGGGTCAGCCATGCCTTCCACTCGCCGCACATGGACGGCGTGTTGGAGGAGTTCCGGCGGGCCGCCGAAGCCGTGACCTACCGCGAACCCGCCATCCCGGTGATCTCCAACGTCACCGGGCAGGTGGCCACGGCCGGTGAACTCGCCTCTCCCGACTACTGGGTTCGCCACATCCGCGCGGCCGTACGCTTCCACGACGGCGTACGGGCGTTGCGCGAGCGGTCCGTCACCACCTACCTCGAACTCGGCCCCGACCCTGTCCTCGTCGGCATGGCACAGGACACCCTCGCCGAACAGGACACGGACGCCGACGAGCGCGCATCCGTCGTCGCCGCACTCCTGAACAGCCGCTCCGACGAACCCCGTACGGCCGTCAAGGCCCTCGCGACGGCCTACACCGGCGGCACGTCCGTCGACTGGGCGGCGTACCCGGGCATCCGCACCGGCAACCGCGTCGCCCTGCCCACCTACGGCTTCCAGCGCAAGCGGCACTGGATCGACGTCCCCGGCGCCGTCGTGGGGCAGGCCGTGACGGCGGAGACCGTGGCGGACGCCGACGAGGACGACGCCGGCACGCTCGCCGCCCGTCTGCGCGGACTGTCCGAGCGGGAGCGTGAGCAACTCGTCGTCGCGCTGGTCTGCGCCCACACGGGCGCGGTCCTGGAGTACGACCCCCGTGACGCCGTCGAGCCGACCCTGTCGTTCAAGGAGATCGGCCACAACTCCCTCACCTCCGTCGAACTACGTGACCGCCTCGTCGCCGAGACCGGGCTCCCGCTGCCCGCCGGCCTGGTCTACGACTACCCGACCCCCCTCGTCCTCGCCCGGCACATCGTCCGTGAACTGCTGGGCGAGCGGGCCACCACCGCCGCGACGGTCGGCGTGGTGTCCGACGATCCCATCGCGATCGTCGCCATGGGCTGCCGCTTCCCCGGCGGCGTCGCCTCCCCCGAGGATCTGTGGCGCCTCGTCGCCGACGGCGTGGACGCCATCGGCGGCCTGCCCACCGACCGGGGCTGGGACATCGAGGAGCTGTACGACCCCGAGCGTGGACGCAGCGGCAAGACCTACGCCCGCGACGGCGGCTTCCTCACCGGCGCGGACGGCTTCGACGCGGAGTTCTTCGGGATCAGCCCTCGGGAAGCCGCCGCGATGGACCCCCAGCAGCGGCTGTTGCTGGAGACCGCGTGGGAAGCGCTGGAGCGGGCCGGGATCGAGCCGTCCACGCTGCACGGGACGCCCACCGGCGTGTTCGTCGGCGCCACCGCCCAGGACTACGGGCCGAGGCTGCATGAACCTGCCGACGGGTTCGACGGGTACCTCCTCACGGGGAGCACCCCCAGCGTCGCGTCCGGCCGTATCGCCTACACCTTCGGCTTCGAGGGTCCGGCCATGACGATCGATACGGCGTGCTCGTCGTCCCTCGTCGCGCTGCATCTTGCCGTGCAGGCGTTGCGGCAGGGGGAGTGCACGTTGGCGTTGGCCGGGGGTGCGACCGTGATGGCCACGCCCGGGATGTTCGTCGAGTTCAGCCGTCAGCAGGGGTTGTCGCCCGATGGGCGGTGCAAGGCGTTTGCCGCGTCCGCCGATGGGACCGGGTGGGCCGAGGGTGTCGGGATGCTTCTGCTGGAGCGGCTCTCCGATGCTCGGCGTAACGGGCATCACGTGCTTGCCGTGGTGCGGGGGTCCGCCGTCAATCAGGACGGTGCGAGCAATGGGTTGGCGGCGCCCAATGGGCCGTCCCAACAGCGGGTGATTCGGCAGGCGTTGGCTGCTGCTGGGCTGAGTGCCGGTGAGGTGGACGCGGTTGAGGCTCATGGGACGGGGACGAAGCTGGGGGATCCGATTGAGGCGGAGGCGTTGCTTGCCACGTATGGGCAGGAGCATTCGGTTGAACAGCCGTTGTGGTTGGGGTCGTTGAAGTCCAACATCGGGCATGCTCAGCAGGCTGCCGGGGTCGGTGGGGTCATCAAGATGGTGATGGCGATGTGGCGAGGTGTGCTGCCTCGTACCTTGCACGTCGATGAACCGTCACCTCACATCGACTGGTCTTCGGGGGCGGTGTCGCTGCTCACGGAGGAGCGGTCGTGGCCGGAGCTTGGGCGTCCGCGTCGGGCGGCCGTGTCCTCGTTCGGGATCAGTGGGACGAATGCGCATGTTGTGCTGGAGGGGGCTCCGGTAGCGGATGTGGTGGTGGAGAGTGGTGCGGATGAAGGGCGGGCTGTGGCTTGGGTGTTGTCGGGGCGTACGGCTGAGGCGTTGAGGGAGCAGGGTGGTCGGTTGATTGAGCATTTGGGGGTCCGGAGGGGGGTTGCGCTGAGGGATGTGGGTGCGGCGCTCGTGGGGAGCCGTTCAACCTTCGCGCATCGTGCGGTAGTTGTGGGGTCGGATCGGTCGGGGTTGTTGCGTGGGTTGGGTGCGTTGGCGGCTGGTGAGGGTGATCCTGCGGTGGTGCAGGGGCAGGTGCAGGGGGCTGTTGGGTCGGGGGCTGGCAGGACGGTGTTTGTGTTTCCGGGGCAGGGGTCGCAGTGGGTGGGGATGGCGCGGGGTTTGAGTGAGGTGTCGCCGGTGTTTCGGGAGCGGTTGGTGGAGTGTGCGGCTGCGTTGTCCGCTTATACGGACTGGTCGTTGTTGGAGGTGCTGGATGGTGAGGGGTCGTTGGAGCGGGTGGATGTGGTGCAGCCGGCGTTGTGGGCGGTGATGGTGTCGTTGGCTGCGTTGTGGCGGTCGTATGGGGTGGTGCCGGATGCGGTGGTGGGGCATTCCCAAGGTGAGATTGCTGCGGCTGTGGTGGCGGGTGCGTTGAGTTTGGACGACGGGGCTCGGGTGGTGGCGTTGCGGAGTCAGGCGATCACCGCGCTGGGGGGTCGTGGGGGGATGGTGTCGGTGGCGCTCTCCGCTGAGGAGGTGCGGTCGCGGCTCGGTCGGTGGAGTGAGGACATCGATGTGGCGGCGGTGAACGGGCCGACGTCCACAGTGGTGTCGGGTTCGGCGCAGGCGCTGGACGAGTTGATGGCGGTGTTGGAGGCCGAGGGCGTGCGGGCGCGCCGTGTCCCGGTGGATTACGCCTCGCACTCCGCGCATGTGGACGGGATCGGGGAGGAGGTGCTGCGGTTGCTCGCACCGGTGACGCCTCGGTCGTCGGAGGTGGCGTTCTACTCCACGGTGTCCGGTGAGCGGATCGACACGGCGGAGTTGGATGCGTCGTACTGGCTGCGGAATCTGCGTCGGACGGTGGAGTTCGAGGCGACGACGCGGGCCTTGCTGGAGGACGGGCATCGGGTCTTCGTCGAGGTGAGCCCGCATCCGGTGTTGGCGATCGGGCTTCAGGAGACGTTCGAGGACGCCAGCGAGGGTGGCGCTGTTGTCGTCCCGTCGTTGCGGCGTGACGAGGGCGGGATGGAACGGTTCCTGCTGTCGTTGGGCCAGGCCCATGTGCAGGGTGTGTCGGTTGACTGGTCAGGTCTGTTTTCTGGTGCGCGGCCGGTAGATCTGCCTACCTATCCCTTCCAGCGTCAGCGCTACTGGCTGGACTCCGCTACCCCCATCGGCGATGTCACGACGGCCGGGCTCGCCTCGGCTGGCCACCCGCTGCTCGGTGCGTCGGTCGCGCTGGCTGCGGGTGAGGGGCTGTTGCTGACCGGGCGGGTGTCGTTGCGGAGTCATCCGTGGTTGGCCGATCACGCGGTGACGGGGACGGTGTTGCTGCCGGGGACCGCGTTCGTGGAGATGGCGTTGCGTGCGGGCGAGGAGTTCGGCTGCGACCAGGTCGAGGAACTCACCCTGGAG
>DATCQX010001171.1:0-8365 GCA_036569285.1 Streptomyces sp. | reverse complement strand
GGGTCCCCGAAGTCGACGACGTCGACCGCCCTGCGGGGCTCACCGGAGGCCACCGAGAGGGCGGAGGTGGACAGCACCGTGGCGATGGCGATCGTCAGGACGCCATGGCGGCGTCTCTTCGAACCAGCTGGCATCAGCATTCCTTCTCTGAGTTCATGGTGTTCCAGGCGGATGAGGGACGAGAGGAGCAGGGGGAGAGGTCACGGCGCCGTCCGGCGGTGGGCTGTCCCGGTACGGCGCCCTGCCGGTTCAGCGCGGACGCCTGTTCCAGGGCGGCCAGCGCGATCACCAGCAGTCCCGGCAGCAGGGCGGTGCCGTACCAGGCGAACACCATGTGTTTCTCCAGGTCGTTGCTGCCGTCGCTGAGCATCACGCCCCAGAACTGGACGACGGTGCTCGCGGCGACCCCGGCGAGGACCAGCCCGCAGCCCCGGGCGGCCGGACCCAGCCGGCGCCGGAAGCACACCCACAGGCCCAGGGCGGCCGAGCCGAGCCACAGGCCCGGGAACAGCACCCAGCGCAGCGGTCCGGCGAGATGGAAGACGCCCGACACGAGGCAGACCCGGCAGTCCTTCGCGTACGGCGGATGGCCGCTGCCCTCCAGGTGGTTGCCGAGATACGGGGCACGCCCCTCGACGAGCCCCTTGAGGCCGCGGTCCGCCATTCCCGGCCACCGGTCCGGGTGACCGGCGTAGAAGGAGAGCAGCCGGGGCATGTCGACCGTGTCGTGGAAGACCTGGTACTCCGGGCTCCACGGCAGCCCGGAGGTGTTGATCCTGGTTCCGGAGTGCTTCACCAGTGCGGGGGAGAGTCCCAGTTCGCGCAGGTCCGCCCGGGGGTCGGGGCTGTGCGGCAGCATCTCCACGAACACCTGGTGGTAGCTGTACATCTCCTCGAACCAGGCGGGTTTCGCCGCCTGGTAGGCGGCGGTGGTGCCGACGAGCGCCCCGGCGAGCGCCAGCGCCGGGAGGCGGCGGACGGCGCCGGAGGCGAACCCCCGCCACCGCCCGGGAGGCACCACCGTCTCCTTCCGCTCCCACGGCATCCGCGCTCCGCGCAGCAGCAGGACCGGCAGGACGGCGACCAGGACGGCCGTCATCTGGGGTTTCGCCGTGACCGTCCACAGGGCGGCGGCGGTCAGGAGCAGCAGGTCGAGCACCGAGGCGCGCTCCCGGCGCACCACGCGCAGCATCGTCACGACCGTGAACAGCAGGCCGAGGATCCCGGCGGGTTCGCTCAGCGGGGAGACGAAGTACAGGGCGACGGTCGAGTCCAAGGTCGCCGCCGCGACCAGCCCGGCGGCGAGCACCCGCAGCCAGGGCCTGCCGGGCAGGGCCAGCACCAGCAGCCCCATCGCCAGCCCGAACAGCAGCGCGCAGACACCTCCGAGGACCCGCAGGTCCAGGGCGCCCTGGAAACCGAGGACCGGGGTGAGCCACTTGCTGACCAGCAGCGCGGCGTACTGGGAGCTCAGGTACGGCTGCCCGCCCGCCCCGCAGGTCTCGCCGTACCAGACGTGGGCGTCGAAGCGGGGCGTCACGAACTCGAAGGGCGATGTGGCGGCCGGTCCCGGATGCGGGGCGACATCGAGCTGGCAGGTGAGCCGGTGCCCGTCGTAGTTGTCGGCCATGCCGACGGTCCCGCCGAGGAAGAGCCGGGCGAGCATGGCCACCGCGCTCAGCACGCCCACGATCAGCGCGACGCGCCGGATCCGGGCCTGTGTCGCCTCGTCGGGCCGATAGGGCGCGGCTCGGCGGTCCTCCTCGGTGCCGGCGGGCTCATGCGCTACGGAAGTCATGTGGTTCTGCCTGTCTTCGTACGGTGCCCGGACGCGTGCAACGAGCCGGTGCGGAGGGTGTCGGGCTCGGCGGGGCCGATCCAGCAGCCGAGCTCCGCCGCGGCCGGTTCGGCCCGCACCACCAGCCGGTCGGGCAGCGGCCCGCCGACGTACCGCGCGGCGAGCCGGTCGCAGCGCTCCTGTGCCGTACGGCCGTCCGGGGCCGGCGCCGCGGTGCCCGCCGACTCCGCGCTGTGCGGCTGGTCGCAGCCCGTGCGGGTGTGCCGTCCCGCGTGGTCGGTGACCCGGCAGAGGCGGAAGCGCGCGCCGTAGCCGGTGGTGAGGATTCCCTTGAGCGACGTGCTCAGCGTCGGCTCGGCGAGGGGCTGGCCGGGGTCCGTGGCGAGGACGGCGTCGCAGCGGACGCTGCGCACGCCCCGGTTCCACTCCAGGCGGGAGGGGCCGAACGCGAAGGGCTGTACCCCGTAGAGCTGTTCGCCGTCACCGGCCCCCATGAAGGCGGCCAGGTCGTCCTTCCCGCACAGCGGTCTGATCGCGCCGGCCATCAGAAAGGGGCTGGGGCGTTCCCGGTAGCGGGCGATCCGCGCCGGGACGCTGCGGGTGCCGAAGGTCTCGGTGGAGTGTTCCTCGGAGCAGGTCACGGACGGCGAGGTCTCCGAGACGACGTCCAGGGAGAGGTCGATGGCGTCGGTGAGGCGGTGGCAGGAACCGGTGCGCCAGTCCGTGTTCCCCTGTCCGTGGCCGGTCCCGAAACCCGGCACGCAGCCGCTGAGTCCCAGCCACGCGCCGAGCGCCAGGGCGACGAACCCGCTCCGCCGCGCTCTCATCGGCCGCCCGATCCGGACGCCTCGGTGTTGCGCAGCGTCTTGGACCACTCCGACCGGCCGCCCACGAGGCGGATCAGCGCACGCCAGGCGATCACGTAGATGAGGAGGTTGTACGCGACGAGGGACAGGCCCCAGCCCAGAGCGCGCCAGGCGCTGGTCCGGTGTTCGGAGTGGGTGCGGTACAGGAAGCCCCAGATGACGAACTCGCCCAGTCCCACGGCGAGGTAGAGCGTGCCCATCAGGACACCGCCGAAGGCCATGTACTCGCGGATGAAGTCGCTGTAGAGGCTGCTGTTCTGGAGGAAGTAGAGGATCGGGACCGGGTAGACGAGCGAGCCGGCGACCTGGAGCCAGGGCTGGAGGAGGTAGTACGTCACCTCGGTCATCCCGGCGTTGGAGAAGTGCGGGCTCTTCCAGACCTGGCGCAGGTAGGGCAGGCACTGCATCGAGCCCTGGGCCCAGCGGGTGCGCTGGGCCGTCAGCAGGGACAGGGAGTACAGGCCTTCCTGTTCCACCCAGGCGTCCACGGTGTAGGCGTTGCGCCAGCCGGCCAGCATCAGGCGCAGCCCGATCTCGTAGTCCTCCAGGAGAGCTTTGCCCCAGGGTTCGCCCCGGTCGCCGGCGATCGAGTCGAGCGCGGACAGCCGCACCAGCTGGCCGTTGCCGCCGACGTTGGTGGTGCCGGTGTGCCTGCGCAGCATCTGCATGGCCGAGATGGGGCCGCGGAACTCCACGTCCTGGACCCGGACCAGCGTGCGCGCCCAGAAGTTCGCGAACCGGCCGCCTTCGGGGACGGGCAGGCGCACGTCGCGGTTGACCATCTGGACCTCGACCTGCACCGCGGCGATCTCGGGCGTGCCGAAGAGCCGTGGTCCGGCGCAGATCTCCAGCACGTTGGCGGAGGGGACGCCGTCCGCGTCGACGACGATCAGGACCGTCCGGTCGTGCCGCTCGGCGGGGACCGCCGCCGCGATGTGCTGGTAGACGTGGTTGAGCGCGTCGCCCTTGCCGGTACGGGCGTTCGGCAGCGTGCGCCGCAGCAGGCGGACGCGGTCACGGCCGCGCGCCCGCTCGGTGACGATGTCGGCGGTGGCGTCGTCCGAGCCGTCGTCGACGACCCACACGAACGCGGCGGGAAAAGTGCCGGTCAGGTAGTCGAGGGTGGACCCGATGACCGCCTGCTCGTTGAGCGCGGGGATCACGAAGTGCCACTCGAACGCCGCCGGGTCGGCGGGTTCGTGCGCCTGGTAGCGGACGAAACGGTCGACCAGGAGAACGACGTAGATCAGGAAGACGACCGCCAGGAGCAGCGCGACGGCGATGGAGACGGGCAGCAGATCCATCAGTCCCGCGCCCTTCCGCGGCGCACGACCGTCCAGCGCAGCAGCAGGACTCCGGCGAGGATGATCAGGACCGCCAGCGCGACCTGCGTGCCGAGAGGCAGCAGTCCGGTCAGGGCGAGGGTGGATTTGGGGGGCCTGGGGACTGAATACACGGGATTCCTTGAGAGGAGTTACCGGGACATGACCGGGGTGGCTTCTTTTTCCTCCACCTCCGGCGTGCCCTCCGGTGCCGCACGGAAAAGAATGCGGACGTACAGGAAATAGGCGATCAGCACTCCGCCCAGCACGATCACCGAGCCGAAGACGGTGTGTCCCCAGCCGAATCCGGCGCCCGCTCCCCAGTCGCCCACGAATCCGGCGATGACGACCAGGCGCAGGAGGTTGGCGGAGAAGACGACGGTGACGGCGGCCAGCGTCGCGGCCAGCACCTGCCGGACGCTGCCGCGGCCGCCGCGCAGGCACAGGGCGGAGGACAGCAGGATCGGCAGCACCAGGATGCTGGTGCTGCACCCGTAGGAGATCCGCAGCCCCATGGCGTTGCCGTCGAGGATGAAGTGGAAGTCGGGGCGGTCGGGATCGCTCCACACCCACGCCCCGTGGATCTCCCGCACCAGCCAGCCGCCGAGGTGCGCCTCACCCCGCCGGTAGTACGCCTCGCCGGCCACGGCGAGAACCGCCACCGCGAGCATGACGGCGAACAGCGCGGTGCGCAGGCGGCGGGGAGTCGGGGAAACCGCAGTCATGCCGGGCCTTTTCGTAGGATCATCAGTGTTCATCGATGAACTCGATGTGATCGCAAAGAGTAATTACTGATCGGAAGGTGATCGATAAATTTCGATCATGCCGCGCAATGTGGCGGGTTTTCCACTCAGTCGGCCCCGCGCCTGGCCCTTTTGCCCCGGCCGGGGGTTCCGAAAGTATTATTTTCATGACACCGGATACGACGAAAGCCGTTCTCTCAGAGTTGAGAGAACGGCTTCCGGCCGACTTCTTCAGTCGGGACGACAGGATTTGAACCTGCGACCCCTTGACCCCCAGTCAAGTGCGCTACCAAGCTGCGCCACGTCCCGATGCCCGTCTGACCTGGGGTTTCCCCTGGCCGAACGCGCAGAGAAAATATACCGCACTCGGACAGCCGGTCGCGCACCCCTTTTCCCGGCGGGACGGGGGTTGACCTGAAGTTTGGTCGAGGTTGCACGATCGGTGGCATGACGACCACCGAGGACATCAGGTACGGGTACGACGATCTGGCGCGGCTGATGAGCCGGATGACCGGGGACGAGAAGCACGGTCCGGCGGCGACGTCGACGCTGGACGTGCTGTGGGTGCTGTACGACCGGGTGCTGAGAGTCACGCCGGAGCGGGCCCAGGACCCCGGGCGGGACCGGTTCCTGCTGTCGAAGGGGCACGGTCCGATGGCGTACTACGCGGTGCTCGCGGCGAAGGGCTTCGTCCCGGTGGAGTGGCTGGAGGGGTTCGGCGCCTACGACTCCCCCCTCGGCCACCACCCCGACCGCGTCCTCGTCCCCGGCGTCGAGATCGGCAGCGGCTCCCTCGGCCACGGCCTCCCGCTGGCCGTCGGCACGGCCCTCGGCCTGCGCGCCCAGCACCTCACCGACCCCGCCGTCTGGGTCCTGACCGGCGACGCCGAACTCGACGAGGGCAGCAACCACGAGGCCATCGCGTACGCCGGGCCCACCGGACTCGACCGGCTCCACACCGTCGTCGTCGACAACTCCTCGGCCCGGCACGCCCGTCCCGGCGGGATCGCCGCGCGGTTCGAGGCGGCGGGGTGGTCGACGGCGACGGCCGACGGCCGCGACCACGAGGCCCTGTACGACGCCTTCACCGCACCCCACCCCGGGCGCCCGCACGCGGTGATCGCCCGGGTGGAGCCGAAGTAGGCCACAAAACCCGCCCCCACACCTTTAGGAGACCCCCATGGACACCATGCGCGACCGCCTCGCCCCCACCCTCACCCGCCTCCTCGACGACAACCCCCGCCTGGCGGTCGTCCTCGCCGTCATCGGTTCGGACGGCTTCGCCGAGGCCGCCCGGCGGCACCCTGAGCGTGTCATCGACGTCGGCATCAGGGAGCAACTGCTGATCGGAGCGGGCGCGGGCCTCGCGCTGACCGGGATGCGGCCGGTCATGCACACGTTCGCGAGCTTCCTGGTGGAGCGCCCGTTCGAGCAGGTCAAGCTGGACCTGGGGCACCAGGGGGTGGGCGCGGTGCTGGTGAGCGCGGCGGCGTCGTACGACTGGCCGGAGGGCGGGTTCACGCACATGGCGCCCGGCGACGTCGCGCTGATGGACACGCTGGACGGCTGGACCGTGCACGTCCCCGGGCACCCGGACGAGGCCGAGACACTGCTGCGGCACGCGGTCGCCGCCGGGGACGA
Organism: Streptomyces sp.; assembly: GCA_036569285.1. Classification (GTDB taxonomy): domain Bacteria; phylum Actinomycetota; class Actinomycetes; order Streptomycetales; family Streptomycetaceae; genus Streptomyces. The sequence continues at coordinate 1,995 of DATCQX010001171.1, read as the reverse complement.
CAAGGTGTACGTCCGCCTGTCGACGCAGTCGAACGCGCTCCCCCGCCCGGTCGACGGCACCGGCTTCCTGACCGTCCGCGAGGGCCGGCGCGGCGTCGTCGTCGCGGTGGGGACGACGCTGGACGCGGTCCTCGCGGCGACGGAGGGCCTGGACGTGACCGTCCTGTACGGCACGACGGTCCGCCCCTTCGACGCGGGCGCCCTGCGCCGGGCGGCGGACGCGGCGGCCCCGGACGTCGTCCTGGTCGAGCCGTACCTCGCGGGCACCTCGACGGCCGCCGCCAACGACGCCCTCGCGGACCGCCCGCACCGGGTCCTCGGCCTGGGCGTGGGCCGCGCGGAACTGCGCCGCTACGGAACACCCGAGGAGCACACGGCGGCGCACGGCCTGGACGCGGGGTCGCTGCGGGGGCGGATCGGGGAGTTCCTGGGGCGGGGGTGACGGCAACCGCCCCTCTCCCTCCCCTCGCCTACACCCCCGTCACCCCCAGCCCCGGATACGCCTCCAGCAGCCGGGGCGGCGCGGCCTGCCGCCAGGAGTCCGCCAGGATCGCCCGCAACTCCTCCTCGTCCTCGACGGCCGCGAGTCTCGCCCGCACCCACGCGAACTGTGCCTCGTGGCCGGCGATCCAGAACTTGTCGGGCTCGGCGAGGACCAGTTCGTCGCGCTCCTCCTTGGGGCAGCGCACGGCGAGGGACGTCTCGTCCTCGGGGAGGGTGGCGAACATCTTCCCGGCGACCCGGAAGGTCGGCATGTTCCAGGCGGTCTTCTCCGTGGTGTCGGGCAGGGACAGGGCGATTCGGCGTACATCTTCGGCGTCCGGCATGCTTCGCACCGTACCGGCCGCCACTGACAGTCACCCCTCGACGGCCGAGCCCCCGATCCGCTTGTAGTACAAGGTGGTTGGCCGCAGCACACCGCCGGGGTCGGCCGCGTAGTCCGGGATCACCCCGGCCCGCGTCCACCCGGTCCCCCGATAGAGCCGCTCGGCGGGACTGTCCGTCTCGGTGTCGAGGTGCAGCAGCGTCACCCCGGCGGCGACGGCGCCGTCCTCGGCGACCGCCAGCAGCCGCCGCCCGAGCCCCTTCCCGCGCGCGGCCTTGCCGACCATCAGCTTCACCAGCTCCGCCCGGTGGCGGCTGTTGGGCTTGCCGGGGAAGTTCAGCCCGACCGTCCCGACGACGCGCGGACCGTCGTGGGCGACCCACGTCACCTGGTGCGGGTCGGCCGCGCGGGCGGTCCACCAGGCCAGCGCCTCGGCGCGGTCCAGCGGGGCGAGGAAGCCGACGGAGGCGCCGCCGTCGACGACCTCGACGAGGAGGTCCGCGAGCCCGTCGAGGGCGGAGGGGTCGAGTCGTACGATCCGGTCATCATCCGCACGTGCGTTCATGGATCTTGACGCTACCTCCGACGTGCGACGACGCCGTTACGGATCACTCACCTCCGCCAGCGCCTCAAGGACAGGCCGGATCAGCGGATGCCCCTCCGCGCCGCGCCTTATCGCGGCGAAGACCCGGCGCGTGGGCGCGACGCCGTCGACCGGACGGACGGCGACGCCCGTGAGGTCCACCCCGCGCAGCGCCGAGCGCGGGACGAGCGCGACGCCGGCGCCCGCCGAGACGAGGGCGACGACCGCGCGGAAGTCGTCCGAGACATGTTCGACGCGCGGCTGGAAACCGGCGTTCTCGCAGGCCAGGACGGCGACGTCGTGGCAGGGGTTGCCGGGGTAGGGGCCGGTCCACACGTCCTTGGCGAGGTCGGCGAGGGGGACCTCGGCGGCGTCCGCGAGGCGGTGGTGCTCGGGGAGGACGGCGTCGAAAGGCTCGGCGTAGAGGGGGACGTGGGTGAGGCGGGGGTCGTCGGCGGCGGGCGCGCCCCGGTACTCGACGGCGACGGCGACGTCCACCTGCCGGTCCAGGACCATCGGCAGGCTCGCGTCGCCCTCCGCGTCCTGGACGCGCAGCCGGATGCCGGGGGCGGTGCGGGCGAGGCGG
>DATCQX010001170.1:0-9541 GCA_036569285.1 Streptomyces sp. | reverse complement strand
CCACACCGGGGTTGACGGCGAGGAAGCGCTCCATCTCGGCGGTGTACCCGGCGACGATCACCACGACCGCGTCGCGGTGGTCCTCCATCAGCTTCACCAGCGTGTCGATGGCCTCCTTGCCGAAGTCCCGGCCCGCGTCCTCCGGCGACAGCGCGTACGCCTCGTCGATGAACAGGACACCGCCACGCGCCCGTTCGAACGCCTCCTGCGTGCGGATCGCCGTCGACCCGATGTGCTCGCCGACCAGGTCGACCCGGGACACCTCGACCAGGTGGCCCTTCTCCAGGACGTCCAGCGCCGCGAGGATCTCGCCGTACAGGCGCGCCACCGTCGTCTTGCCGGTGCCCGGGGAGCCCGTGAACACCAAGTGGCGTTTCACGGAAGCCGCCTTGAGGCCCGCGCGCTGCCGTCGCCGACCGACCTCGATCATGTCGATCAGCGCCCGCACCTCGCGCTTGACGCTCTCCAGGCCCACCAGCGCGTCGAGTTCGGACAAGACGTCCTTGGGAGCCTTGATCTCCATCGTCTGTTCCGACACCGACGCCGAGACCGGCACGGACGGCTCCGGCGCGGCGACCGGACGCTGGTCCGGGATCGCGCCCAGCAGCCCGCCGGTGTGGGTGACGGCCTGCACGGCCGTCTCACGCGGCGCGAAAGCGGGAGCCGTGGGCGTGCGCACGCCCCCGCTCTCGTCGCTCGTGCAGTCCTCGACCAGCGGGCCCGAACCCGGCGCGGAGTCCGGGGCCTCGGCGAACTCGTAGCCGCCGCGCGCGCACCGCTCGGTGCGGCACTTGCGCAGCGTCGTGCGGCTGCCGTCTATCACGTGGAAGCCGTAGCCGCCGCTGCCCGTGACCTTGCAGCCGTTGAAGGAGCCCCGGCCGCCCGCCGACACGTAGAACCCGGCCTCGGCGGGGGAGTCGACGGTGCACCGCTCGACCGTCGGGTCGGCGCCCTTCGTGACGATGACACCGGTCTGGACGGAGTCCACCGTGCAGTTGTTGAGGGTGCCGCCGCTGCCGTGGTCGCGGAACCAGGCGCCCGTCGCGGCCTCGCGGATACGGCAGTCGTCGAGCTGCGCGGTCGCGCCGTCGCTCACGGACACCGCCGTGTTGCGGACCTGCGTCAGGTCGCTGTCGACGACGTCCGCGCGGGAGCCCCGGTCCAGGACGAACAGGGCGTCCGGCACGTCGTGCACCCGGCAGGAGTCCAGGACGGCCGTCGCGCCGTCGCTCACCCACACCGCCGGGTAGTCGCCGGTGCTGTCGAAGATCTCGCACTGGTTGGCGTCCACGCGGGTGCCCGGGTCCCACACCGACAGGCCGTTGCGGCCGAACTGCCGTACCGAGGTGCGGGTCAGCGTCAGGACGCTGCGCGAGCGCAGGTCCACGGCGTTCTCCGGGATGTCGTGGATCCGGCAGTCCGCGAGGGTGAGCACCGCGTCCGTGTCGAGGGTGACGCCGTCCGCGGTGGTGCGGTGGACGCCGCAGTCGGTGAAGTGCGCGGTGGCCCGCGCGGTGATCTGGACGCCGCTGCCGCGCACCTCGTAGATCTCGCAGCCCACCGCCTCCAGCGCCGAACTGTCGCCCGTGACACTGATACCGGTGCCGGAGGCGTGGTGCACGCGGGTGCGCTCCAGGCGCGGGTGCGCGCCCCCTCGGACCGCGACCCCGGCCTGCCCGGCCGCCAGCACCTCGCACTCCTCGAAGACCCCGCCGCCCCCGTCGAGCACGGCGATCCCGATGCCCGCCGGGTTGTCGACCGTGCACCGCCGCACCGTCGGCCTGGCCCCGCCGCGCACCTCGATACCGGCCGCCGACCGGGTCACCACCCGCACGTCCAGCAGCTCCGGCGTGCCCTCCTCGACGAGCAGCGCGGGCGCCGTCGCGTCCTGCCCCTCCACGTGCAGATCCTGGACGACGGCGGAGGCACGGACCGTCAGCGGCACCCCGTCGGCGGGGGCGATGCGCACCGAACCGGGGGCGCCCTCGGGGCCGCGCAGGGTGACGGAGCGCTCGACGACGAGGTTCTCCCGGTACGTGCCGGGGGCGACGGTGAGGACGTCCCCGTCGGCCGCGGCCTCCAGGGCGGCGGCGAGCGACGCGTACTCACCCGTGCGGCGCCGCCACCGCGATGTACCGGTGTGCGTCACCTGGACCGTGCCCTGTGCCATGACGATGCTGTGCCCCCACCTCGTGATACGCGGGTCGATGCCGAAGGAGGTCGGCTGGTCCACCGTAGCGTGCGCACGGGTGGTGAGTTGACCACTGGCGTGACACCGCACGCACCCCCGGGCGCGGCGCCGTCAACTGCCGGTGCCGGTACGGCCCCAGTCCGGGCCCGCGCGGTCCCACGCCTGGTCCCAGCGGGCGTACCGGCGGCGGACCATGTTCCAGACGACGGCCCGGCGCGCGCCCTCGACCAGGCCCGCCGCGCACAGGGCGGCGCCCATGCCGGCCAGCACCGCGTGGGTCTTCGCCGTCGCCGCGTCCAGCGGGCGGCCGAGCGGGCGGCCGTGGTCGTCGGTCCACAGGGCGAACCGGTCGCCCGCGTGCGGGGTGTCCAGCGCGGCCGTCACCGGGCCGTGGTGGGCGCTGCCGTCGGGGGCGGTCCAGTCGGCCTCGACGCGGCTGCGGGCGCTCTGGCCGGAGACGGCCTCCGGGTCCGTGACGAACGAGGCGCCCGGCAGCTCCCGCACCACCGTCGCCGTCGTCTCGAAGCGGGTGTGCTGCTGGTCGCGGACCGACCTCAGGAGGGCGTCCCCGACGAAGGAGCCGACGAGCACGCCCGCGACCGGCGCGACGACCAGGACCAGCAGCAGGGCGGCTGCCGCCAGCCACGCCTCGACCAGGTCCGTCGTACGGCGCACCGGGTTGTGCCGCCAGCGCCACAGTCCTCGGATCGCTCGCACCGCCTCGCACCCCCTTGCCGGTCCGTCACGACGGGCCTCTCAGGAACTTCTCACGAAACGGTAACGCCCGAGGTCCGGCCGCCGGTTCCCGGGACGCGGGAGGAAATTCCGGCGCGCGGCTCAGTCCAGGATCCGCACCGGGTCACCCACCCGGATCACGCCGCGCGCCAGCGGCACCAGGTTCTGGCCGAAGACCAGCTTCCCGTCGATCCGGCGGTGCCGGCCGAGCGTGGACAGGGGCTCCTTGCCGCGTACGGCGCTGCCCTGGTCGGTCGTCGTCACCACGCACCGGCCGCACTTCTTCGCCGCCCGGAACGCGACCTCGCCGATCGTCAGGCGTGACCAGCCGTCCTCCGTCCACGGCTCGGTGCCGCCGATCACGACGTTCGGCCGGAACCGGTTCATCGGCAGCGGGCCCTCGGAGGCGTGCTCCCCGCGCGCGATCAGGGAGTTGAGGGCGTCCAGTGAGGCCGTCGTCGTGGCGAGCAGAGGGTAGCCGTCGGCGAAGGAAACCGTTTCTCCGGGCAGTGCGTACTCGGGGTCGACCGGGCGGCGGACGGCCGGGTCGTCCATGTGCACCAGGCGGACGTCCGCGCCGAGGAACGCGCTGCACCACGCGTGCGCGGCGGGGGCCGCGAGGACGCCCTCGACTTTGTCGCGGAAGATCTCCACGACGACCGTCCCCACCGGCTCGGGGACCGCGACCTCCAGCGGCGCGAGACCGGGCGCGGACAGTACGACGCCGCCACCGGGCAGAGGCTCGGCGGCGGCGAGGGCCAGACGCGGCTGCTGCCGCTGGGTGACGACCTTCCCCTCGCCGTCGACCAGTACCCACCTGCGGTCCCCGGCAGGACCCCAGGGCTCCACGAGGGTCTCCCGGGGGCTCACCCCTCGCAGTGCCTTCACCGGGTGGACGTGGATCGACAGCAATTCGGCATTCCGCATGGACCAATCCTGCCAGCCGGCGGGACCGGTCCCCGGGACGGTCAGTAACCCCGGTACTGCTGCTGGCTGTTGTACGGGTCCTGATAGGGCGCCGGGTTCGGGCGCGGCGCCGCCGGGCGCATCGCTTCGTAGCCCGTGCCGCCCGCCATCGGGTTCATGCCGCCCATCGGGCCCGGCTGGGGCTGCATCGGCGCCTGCTGCGCCGGGTACCCGCGCGCCATGCCGGCCTGCGGCGGGACGTACGCCGCCGGGGCCTGCTGGAGCGGGGAGGGCTGCTGGGCCTGCGGATAGCCGTAGGCGGCCTGCGAGGGGCCCGCCGGGAGGGCGGGCAGCGCCGACGGCAGCGCGGGCAGGTTGCCGCCGGGCATCCCCGGCATCCCCTGCATACTCGGCACGTCGTAGGCGGCCGGCACCCGGATCGGGGCGATCTGCGGAGTGCCCCGCTCGGCCACGAGGGAGTCGTAGATCGGGGTGTCCGGGAAGGAGGCGGACGAGTAGTAGCCGCCACCATAGGTGGAGCGGGGGGAGGTCATGGGACCTAAGGTAAGCCCACGAAGAGCCGGTTGGGGAGACAGGTATGCGGGTTGTTTTCCGCGCCGGGAGTGACCCCGTATCCCCAATACGAGCGAACGTGGGAAAAAGGGGCGACAATGCGGGTTGGAATTGAGTAAAGAGCACGTTCCAGCAGGGTTTCCGGGGGCCGAACGGCCGTGTTCCCGCATCCCTGGCAGGAGTTGAAGGGGGCCGCGTGCCGATGCCGTCGATGTCCAAGGGGGCCAACGTCCCGGTGCCCACCACGGCGCTGCGGATCGAGTGCGGACGGCGCACCGGACCCGGCGTCCCCGACGTCGACGCCTCCGCGCTCCTCCTCGTCGGCGGGAAGGTGCGCTCCGACGACGACTTCGTCTTCTACAACCAGCCCGCGCACGCCACCGGAACCGTCCGCCACGAGGGCAAACGGACGTCTGGGGAACTCGTCACCGACACGCTTCTCGTCGACCTCGCGCGCGTGGAGGACGACGTCGAGACCGTCCTGCTCGCCGCCTCCGCCGACGGCGGCCCCTTCGGTGAGGTCCCCGGCCTGTACGTCGAGGTCAGCGACGCCGTGCGCGGGACGGTCGTCGCCCGCTTCGACTCCACCGGCGCGAGCGTCGAGACCGCGTTCGTCCTCGGCGAGCTGTACCGCCGTCAGGGCGCCTGGAAGTTCCGCGCGGTGGGACAGGGGTACGACAGCGGGCTGGAGGGCCTCGCGACGGACTACGGCATCACCGTCGACGAACCCCAGCGCCCGGCGCCCCCGGTACGGCTCACCAAGGTCACCCTGACGAAGGCCGCGCCCTCCGTCTCGCTCACCAAACCGTCGGGCGCCCTGCGCGTCAACCTCAACTGGCAGTCCCGCGCGGGCGCCTCGCACACCGGCCTCGACCTCGACCTGTGCGCCCTCTACGAACTCACCGACGGCCGCAAAGGCGTCGTGCAGGCGCTCGGCAACGCCTTCGGGGCGCTGGACAGGCCGCCCTACATCCACCTCGACGGCGACGACCGCACCGGCGCCGTCGCGGCGGGGGAGAACCTCACCGTCAACCTCGACCACACCGCCGAACTGCGGCGCGTCCTCGTCTTCGTGACGATCTACGCGGGCGCGCTCTCCTTCGCCGACCTGCACGCGACGGTCACCCTCCGGCCGAGGCAGGGGGCGCCGGTCGAGTTCTCGCTCGACGAGTGCACGGTTCCCTCGACGGTCTGCGCGCTCGCGCTCATCACCAGTACCGGGGGCGATCTCGTCGTCCGTAGAGAGGCGCGCTATCTGGTTCCGGAGCGCGGAGTGAGTCCGCAGCGGACGATCGACCGGGCTTATGGGTGGGGCATGAACTGGACGCCGGGCCGGAAATGAGGAACGCACCTTATTTATATTTCAAATAAGGCTCCTCGCCCACGAGTTCACCCTCACTCAAGGGTTCACCCCTCGTCACTCAAGGGTTCACCCCTCGTCGGAAACGGCCTCCGGACGCGCGTACGTCCGCCCCTTCCACGCCGCCCCACGCCCCCGGTAGTGCTGCACCGCCGAGTCGACCGTCATCAGCAGGTACAGGAACGCCGTGAACGGCAGCAGCGGGGCCAGCCACAGGGGCTGCCGGTAATAGCGGAGCATCGGGACGTACGTCCCTGTCATCACCGCCCACGCGAGGCCGCCCAGGACGGCGGCGGGCGCGCTGCCCGTGACGAGGGCCAGCGGCGGCACCAGGTACACCAGCGCGAGCCCGAGGACCGTACCGGCCAGCAGGAGCGGGTTGTGCCGCAGCTGGGCGTACGCGCTGCGCGACACCATCCGCCACAGGTCACCCAGCCCCGGATACGGGCGCACACTGTCGACGCGCTCCGCCAGCCCCAGCCAGATGTGCCCGCCGCCGCCCTTCACGGCCCGCGCGAGCGCCACGTCGTCGATCACCGCCTGCCGGATCGAGTCCGGCACGCGCGCGCGTACCGCCGTCTCCGTGCGCAGCAGCACACAGCCGCCCGCCGCGGCCGCCGTACGGCCGCCCCTGCGGCCGATCCGGCGGAACGGGTAGAGCTGCGCGAAGAAGTACACGAAAGCGGGGACGACGAGCCGCTCCCACAGGCTCTCCACCCGCAGCCGCGCCATCAGCGACACCAGGTCGTAGCCGCCCGCGCGCGCCGAGGCGACCAGAGCGCGCAGACTGTCCGGCGCGTGCGCGATGTCGGCGTCCGTCAGGAGCAGGAACTCGGGCTCCCGCGCGCGGGCACGCGCGTGACCGTCGGGGAGATCACCCAGTTCCCCGGTCTCGGACCCACGCGCGTGCGCGATGCCGTGCCGGACGGCCCACAGCTTCCCGGTCCACCCGGCGGGCGGCTCACCCGGCGAGGAGAGGACCGTCAGCGGCAGTCCGCCGTGACGCTCCGCCAGCTGACGCGCGAGGACCCCGGTGCCGTCCGTGCTGCCGTCGTCCACCAGGAAGATCTCCGCCCGCCCCGGATAGTCCTGCGCCAGCAGCGACGGCAGGCTCTCGGGCAGGACGGCGGCCTCGTCCCGCGCGGGGACGACGACACAGACGTCGGGCCAGTCGGCGGGCTCCCGCGCGGCGGGCGGCAGACGCACGTCCGTGCGCCAGAAGAAGCCCTGGCACAGCAGCAGCCACAGCCAGGAGACGAGGGACAGGGCGGCGATCCACACGAAGGCGCTCACCCGCGCAGTGTCCCCCACACCAGGGGCCGCAGCCGGGCCATCGTTTATCGTGGCCGGGTGAAGATCGCGCTCATGGACTCCGGAATCGGCCTGCTGGCGGCCGCGGCGGCGGTACGACGGCTGCGACCCGACGCCGATCTGGTGCTCTCCTTCGACCCCGAGGGCATGCCCTGGGGCCCGCGCACCCCCGAGGACCTCACCGCCCGCGCCCTGGACGTCGCCGAGGCCGCCGCGAAGCACACGCCGGACGCGCTGATCGTCGGCTGCAACACCGCGACCGTGCACGCCCTGCCCGCCCTGCGCGCCCGCCTGGAGCCCGGCATCCCCGTCATCGGCACCGTCCCCGCGATCAAGCCCGCAGCCGCCCTCGGCGGACCCCTCGCCATCTGGGCCACCCCCGCCACCACCGGCAGCCCCTACCAGCGCGGCCTCATCCGGGACTTCGCGGACGGCGTGGACGTCGCCGAGGTGCCCTGCTGGGGGCTCGCCGAAGCCGTCGAGCACGCCGACGAACCCGCCATCGCCGCCGCGATCACCGCCGCCGCCGCGCTCACACCGGACGATGTGACAGCCGTCGTCCTGGGCTGCACCCATTACGAATTCCTCGCCGAACGCATCCGGACGGCCCTCCAGCGCCCCGGCCGCCCCCCGCTCGTCCTGCACGCCTCCGCCGACGCCGTCGCCGCCCAGGCGCTGCGCCGCATCGGAGCCGCCCCCGCACCCGACGCCCCCGCCACCGGCGGCCTTACCGTCCTCCTCAACGGACGCGAAGGCGTCCTCCCGGACGCCGCGTTCGCCTACGCGGAAGGACGCGCCCTCCCGGTCCCCACACCGGCCTCCTAGAAGCGCCCGTTCCACACGCCCCCCACCCGGAGCAGCCACTGTGCGAGACGCGCTCCCCGGCGGGCGAAACGTGAGTAACCTCGTAGGCATGAGGGACCACCCCCGCGACGAGAAGACCCCGCTCCCGGACGTCTGGACCGGACGGGCCACGAACCGCTTCCAGTTGCTGCCCGCGCTCGCCGGCGCCGCCTGCCTGGCGCTCGGCATCGAGCTGGCCGTGGACTCCGCCTGGACGTCCGGCGTCGCCGCGCTCGCGATGTCCGTGGTCGGCTGCATCGCCGCCGGTCTCCTCGTCCTCTTCGGCACCCTCGCCTTCCTCCACGTCGGCCTCAGAGTCGACCGCGACTGCCTCGAAGTGCGCTGCGGGCACATGGGGCTGCCGCGCCGCCGCATCCCCCTCGCCGAGGTCGCCGACGCCGACTTCGACCCCCACGTCACCCCCCGGAACTGGGGCGGCTGGGGCTACCGGTGGCGCCCCGAGAAGGGCACCGCCGTCGTCGTCCGCCGCGGCGAAGGGGTCGTGCTGCGGCTGTGGGACGGGCACACGTTCACGATCACCGTGGACGACGCGGAGGCGGCCGTGCGGGTCATCAGGGACCGGCTGCGGCCGGTGGGGCCGGGGGTCGCGCACTGACACGCTGACGCGGGGAGCGGTGAGGGACGGCCGGGCGCGTGTCGCGTCCGGCCTCTGTTGTGTGAGGGGCACGCGCGCGTGCGTGACCTCAGCGTGCGGCGTCCCCCTCGTACGACCGCACCACCCCGCCCGGCCCCCGTGCCTCCTCCGGCAGCGGGCGGGCCGTCGCGATGCCCGCCAGGAGGCCCGCGCCCACCGAGACGGTCGTGAAGCTCAGGACGTTGCCGACGAGGGCGAGGGCGGCCAGCGCGGTGAGGGCGGCGCCCGCGGTGAGGACGACCGGGGTGGGGCGGGGCGAGCGCCAGAGGGCGTGCAGGAGCCAGGCGAAGGTGACGGCCAGCAGGAGGACGCCGACGACGCCCTGTTCGGCGGCCAGTTGCAGGGGTGCGGAGTGGGGGCGGCCGTCGGAGAGGGGCGCCGTCGCGGCCGTCGCGCTCGACTCGGCGAAGCCGCCCGGGCCCGTGCCCAGGCCCGGGTGGGTCTCGGCCAGGTCCAGCGCCTCGTGCCACAGGGCGATCCGGTGCGGGGTGAGCGGGCCCGCGAGGGCCTCGGCCGGTCCGCCGTCCACCGCGCCCGCGGCGACCGCCCAGGTCAGCCCGGACAGCAGCGCGGTCGCCACGACCAGCCCGGCGATCCCCGTGCCCCGGTTCGCGCGCCCCGCCCCGAGGGAGGCCAGCAGGACCGCGCAGCACGTCACGACCGCCGCGAGCGACCCCAGCGCGGCCCCCGTGACCGCCGTCGAGGCCCCCAGGAGCCGCAGGACGAGCCGGGGCGCGGGCGAGGGCGTCGCCCAGGCCGCGCAGCACGCCGCGCCCGCCACGAGCGTCAGGACGGCCGTCTCGGCGCCCGCACGACCCAGCGGGGCGGCGCTCTCCGGACCCGGGGACAGCTCGGGCGCCGCCACGGTCAGCGCCAGCCCCGCGAGCGCGGCGGCACAGGGCGCCGCCACCGGCGACAGCGCGCCGGAGATCCGGCCCGCCGCGTACCCGGCGGCCACGGCCAGCAC
>DATCQX010001169.1:0-17430 GCA_036569285.1 Streptomyces sp. | reverse complement strand
GCTCCCGCCCCACCCTCCCCGCCCACGGCACCCCCGGCTCCCCGTCCGCCCTGCTCGCCCAGGCCATCACGACCGCGGACGACCCGGACGAGATCGCGTGGCTCCGCGCGGACCTGACCCAGGCCCTCACCGAGGCCCGAGCAACCAGCCCGGCACCCCGCCCGGCACGGACATCCGGACCGGCACTCCGTGCGGAGCCGTCACCTTGCAGGGAATCGGCGCCTCACGCAGAGCCAGCACTTCACGCAGAGCCGGTACCCCACGTGGAGCCGGCACCTCGCACAGCGCCGCCACCTCGGCTGGAACCGGCACTCCGCGCAGATCCGGTACCGAAGCCCCCAGCCGAGCCCGCGTCGCCGGCACCCGCTCCCGAACCCCGGGCAGAGCCCGAACCCCGGCCCGGCCCCCGCACCTTGCCCGCCCGCGCCCGCCGCCCCCTCCTGAAATGGCTGCGCCGCAAGGAGCGGACGCGACAGCGAGCCTGACGAGGCAGGGGCGAAACCCCGGCAGCGCTCTGGGCCCACAGGGCCTCGGGCCTAGAGCGCCCGGAACAGCCCCTCCTGGACGACGGACACCAGCAGCCGCCCCTGAAGGTCGTAGATACGGCCCCGGGCCAGCCCCCGCCCACCCGTGGTGATCGGCGACTCCTGGTCGTACAGGAACCACTCGTCCGCCCGGAACGGCCGGTGGAACCACATCGCGTGGTCCAGGGAGGCCATGTCGAAGTTCCGCGGCCCCCACAGCGGTTCGACGGGGATACGGACGGCGTCCAGGAGAGTCATGTCGCTGGCGTAGGTGAGGGCGCAGGTGTGGACGAGCGGATCGTCGCCCAGCGGCCCCACCGCCCGCATCCACACCGCGCTGCGCGGCTCGGCCTCCTTCAGCTCCTGCGGAGTCCAGCGCAGCCGGTCGACGTACCGGATGTCGAACGGCTGACGCCGGGCCATCCGCTCCAACTGCTCGGGCAGCTCCCCGAGATGCTTCCGGACCTCGTCCGCGACGGTCGGCAGCGACTCCGGGTCCGGGACCTCCCGGGCCGGCGGCAGCTGCTGCTCGAAGGGACCTTCCTCAGGCTTGTGAAAGGAGGCGGTGAGATTGAAGATCGTGCGCCCCTGCTGCACGGCGGTGACCCGCCGGGTCGTGAACGACCGCCCGTCACGCACCCGCTCCACCTGGTACACGATCGGCACCCCCGGCCGGCCGGGACGCAGGAAGTACGCGTGCAGCGAGTGCACCGGCCGGTCCCCGTCCGTGGTCCGGCCCGCGGCGACCAGCGCCTGCCCGGCCACCTGCCCGCCGAAGACCCGCTGGAGGGACTCCTGGGGGCTGCGGCCACGGAAGATGTTGACCTCGATCTGCTCCAGGTCGAGCAGGTCGACGAGTCTCTCGGCGGGGTTCGTCATGGCTGTGCTTCTCCTGTGCTGGTGGCTCGGCCGACGGCGGCCGTGTTCAGAGCTGTCCGACGGCGGTGACGCGGACGACGGCGCGGCCCTCGGCGTCGGAGGCGTCCAGGTCGACCTCCGCGCTGATGCCCCAGTCATGATCGCCGTTCGGGTCGTCGAAGATCTGCCGGACCCGCCACAGCCGGCTCGCCGGCTCCTCCTGGATGATGAGCAGCTTCGGGCCGCGCGCGTTCGGACCGGTCCCGAGGTCCTCGTACTCGTCCCAGTACTTGTCCATCGCGTCGCCCCACGCGTCCGCGTCCCAGCCCGACTCGGCGTCCAGCTCGCCGAGTTCGCCGACCTGGTCGAGGGCGGCCAGCTCGACACGCCGGAACATCGCGTTGCGCACGAGGACCCGGAAGGCCCGCGTGTTGAGGGTGACCGGCTTGACCTCGTCGGCCTTCTCCTGGGCCTGCTCGGCGGTCATCTCCTCCGGGTTCGCGAGCTGCTCCCACTCGTCGAGGAGACTGGAGTCGACCTGCCGGACCATCTCGCCCAGCCACTCGACGATGTCCTGGAGATCCTCCGACTTCAGATCGTCGGGGACGGTGTGGTCGAGCGCCTTGTACGCGCTCGCCAGATAGCGCAGCACGATGCCCTCGGTGCGCGCCAGCTCGTAGTGGGACACCAGCTCGGTGAAGGACATGGCCCGCTCGAACATGTCCCGGATCACGGACTTCGGCGACAGCGGGTGGTCGCCGACCCACGGGTGGCTCTTGCGGTACGTGTCGTACGCGTGGAAGAGCAGCTCCTCCAGCGGCTTCGGGTAGGTGATGTCCTGGAGGCGCTCCATGCGCTCCTCGTACTCGACGCCGTCCGCCTTCATCAGGGCGACCGCCTCACCGCGCGCCTTGTTCTGCTGGGCGGCGAGGATCTGGCGCGGGTCGTCGAGCGTGGACTCCACGACGGAGACCATGTCGAGGGCGTACGACGGCGACTCGGGGTCGAGGAGTTCGAACGCGGCGAGGGCGAACGTGGACAGCGGCTGGTTGAGCGCGAAGTCCTGCTGGAGGTCGACCGTGAGGCGGACGATCCGCCCGGTGGCGTCCGGCTCGTCGAGCTTCTCGACGATGCCGCCGTCCAGGAGGGAGCGGTAGATCGCGATCGCCCGGCGGATGTGCCGCAACTGCTGCCTGCGCGGCTCGTGGTTGTCCTCCAGCAGATGGCGCATCGCCTCGAACGCGTTGCCGGGCCGGGCGATCACCGACAGCAGCATCGTGTGCGTCACACGGAAACGCGACGTCAGCGGCTCCGGATCCGACTCGATCAGCTTCTCGAAGGTGTTCTCCGTCCACGCCACGAAGCCTTCCGGCGCCTTCTTGCGGACCACCTTGCGCCGCTTCTTCGGGTCGTCACCGGCCTTCGAGAGCGCCTTCTCGTTCTCGATGACGTGCTCCGGCGCCTGTGCGACGACGAACCCGGCCGTGTCGAACCCGGCCCGCCCCGCGCGGCCCGCGATCTGGTGGAACTCCCGCGCGCGCAGCGTCCGCACCCGGTTGCCGTCGTACTTGGTGAGAGCCGTGAACAGCACGGTGCGGATCGGGACGTTGACACCGACGCCCAGCGTGTCCGTCCCGCAGATCACCTTCAGCAGGCCGGCCTGGGCGAGCTTCTCCACCAGGCGGCGGTACTTGGGCAGCATGCCCGCGTGGTGCACGCCGATGCCGTGCCGCACGTAACGGGAGAGGTTGCGGCCGAACTTGGTGGTGAAGCGGAAGTTGCCGATCAGATCGGCGATCTGCTCCTTCTCCTCCTTCGAGCACATGTTGATGCTCATCAGGGCCTGCGCCCGCTCCACCGCCTGCGCCTGCGTGAAGTGCACGATGTAGACCGGCGCCTGCCGGCTGTCCAGCAGGTCGGTGAGGGTCTCCGTGAGCGGCGTGTAGCGGTACTCGTAGGACAGCGGCACCGGCCGGGTCGCCGAGCGGACCACCGAGGTCGGCCGGTTCGTGCGCCGGGTGAGGTCCTTCTCGAAGAAGGAGACGTCGCCCAGCGTCGCCGACATCAGCACGAACTGCGCCTGCGGCAGCTCCAGGATCGGGATCTGCCAGGCCCAGCCCCGGTCGCCCTCGGCGTAGAAGTGGAACTCGTCCATGACGACCTGGCCGACGTCCGCGTCCTTCCCGTCGCGCAGCGCGATCGACGCGAGAACCTCGGCGGTGCAGCAGATCACCGGGGCGTCGGAGTTGACCGACGCGTCGCCGGTCAGCATGCCGACGTTCTCCGTGCCGAAGATCTTGCACAGCTCGAAGAACTTCTCCGACACGAGGGCCTTGATGGGGGCCGTGTAGAAGGTGACCTCGTCGCGGGCCAGGGCCGCGAAGTGGGCGGCTGCCGCGATCATGCTCTTGCCGGACCCGGTCGGCGTCGACACGATCACGTTCGCCCCGGAGACCACCTCGATCAGCGCCTCCTCCTGGTGCGGATAGAGGGTGAGACCGCGTTCCTGCGCCCAGGACTCGAAAGCCTCGTACAGGGCGTCGGGGTCGGCGGTCGGCGGCAACTGATCGATGAGGGTCACACACCCATCTTGCCTGCCGTGACCCCTTCGAGGGGAATCGGCTGCCGCTGCGAAGATCACGGCCGCTACGCTGTGTCGCCGACGGAGTGTCAGGGCACCCGGTCAACTGGACAGCGGTACAAGAGAAACGGGGCGGACGAGCGCCATGATGGGACCAGCACACTCACTGTCGGGCGCCGCCGCCTGGCTCGGCGTCGGAGCCGCCGCAGCCGCCGCGGGACAGCCGATGCCCTGGCCGGTCGTGCTGGCCGGCGCGCTGATCTGCGCGGGCGCGGCCCTCGCCCCCGACCTCGACCACAAGGCCGCCACCATCTCGCGCGCCTTCGGTCCCGTCTCGCGGTGGCTCTGCGAGATCGTCGACAAGCTCTCGTACGCCGTCTACAAGTCGACCCGCAAACCGGGGGACCCGCGCCGCTCCGGAGGGCACCGCACACTGACGCACACCTGGCTGTGGGCGGTGATGATCGGCGCCGGCACCTCGGCGCTGGCGATCATGGGGGGCCGCTGGGCGGTGCTCGCGATCCTCTTCGTGCACATGGTGCTGGCGATCGAAGGGCTGCTGTGGCGGGCCGCCCGCGGCTCCAGCAGCGACATCCTGGTGTGGCTGCTGGCGGCGGCCAGCGCGTGGATCATCGCCGGGGTGCTGGACAAGCCCGGCAACGGCGCGAGCTGGCTGTTCACCGACCCCGGCCAGGAGTACCTGTGGCTCGGGCTGCCGATCCTGCTGGGCGCGCTGGTGCACGACCTCGGGGACGCGCTGACCGTCTCCGGCTGCCCGGTCCTGTGGCCCATCCCGATCGGCCGCAAACGCTGGTACCCGATCGGGCCGCCCAAGGCGATGCGGTTCCGGGCCGGAAGCTGGGTCGAACTGAAGGTCCTCATGCCGGTGTTCATGCTGCTCGGCGGGGTCGGCGGAGCGGCTGCCCTCAACTTCATCTGACGCCGGGCTCAGCCCTCACCGGCGCCGTACCGCCGTTCGGACGGGGTGTCTCACCCCGACAGGGCGTCCTCGTCGACGATGTGCATCGCGGCCTCCTCGGCGGAGGCGGCGGCGCCGTCGATACCGACGTCGGTGGCGACGAGGGCGCTCTCCTCGTCCTCGTGGGCGCCCTCGTCGGGGGCGACGAGCCGGCCGGCGCGCACGGCGCCGACCTCGTTGTCGAGGAGTTCGCCGTCCGTGCCGTCGCAGTCGCCGAGGCCGTCACCGTCGTACGCGGCCACGTCCGGGAGCTCCTCGGCGAGCCGCTGGTCGAGGGTCTCACCGCGCCGGGCCTCGGCGGCCGTGACGCCGGTGTGCTCCACGGCCCACGGGCGCTCCGGCGGGGACCAGCCGCGGTCGAGGGGGTCGCCGACGCCGTCCTGGTCGAGGGTGTCCTCGACGTCCAGCAGCCCCGCGTCGTCCTGCACCTCGGACCCGTCGGGCTGGTAGACGTCGTCTCCCCATCCGTCACCGCTGGTCACGCACACCTCCAGAGGGTGGGGACGAATCCTCGTCCGCCGTCGCGCCGGTACACCCCGCCTACGGCTGCTGCCCTCCAACGTTCCACCCGCCCCCGCGAGCGCGCAACGGCAACGACGCCGACGGCACCCCGACGGGGGCCCGGCGCCGCCGGCGCACATCGAGGAACACGGCGTGGGAACTCGCGGCCCCGCACCCCCACCACCGACGCCCCCCGATCACGCCGCCCCGCCCCCGCCTCACCCGTGCCAGGACCTCCACAGCGCCGCGTACGCCCCACCCGCCGCCACCAGCTCCGCATGGCTCCCCAGCTCGCTGATCCGGCCCTCCTCGACGACGGCGATGACGTCCGCGTCGTGGGCGGTGTGCAGCCGGTGGGCGATGGCGATCACGGTGCGGCCGTCGAGGACTCGGGCCAGGGAGCGTTCCAGATGGCGGGCCGCGCGCGGGTCGAGGAGAGACGTCGCCTCGTCCAGGACGAGGGTGTGCGGATCGGCGAGGACCAGCCGCGCGAGGGCGATCTGCTGGGCCTGCGCCGGGGTGAGGGCGAGGCCGCCGGAGCCGACCTCCGCGCCGAGCCCGCCGTCCAGCGCCCGCGCCCACGCGGCGGCGTCGACCGCGCCGAGCGCCGCCCACAGCTCGGCGTCCGAGGCGTCGGTGCGGGCGAGGAGGAGGTTGTCGCGCAGGGAGCCGACGAAGACGTGGTGCTCCTGGTTGACGAGGGCGACGTGCGAGCGGACCCGCTCGGCGGTCATCCGGGACAGCTCGGCGTCACCGAGGGCGACCCGCCCGGCGCGGGGCGCGTAGATCCCGGCGAGCAGCCGCCCCAGCGTCGACTTGCCCGCCCCCGACGGCCCGACCAGCGCCAACCGGGTGCCCGGCGCCACCGACAGGGACACCTCGCGCAGGACGTCGACGCCCTCCCGGTACCCGAAGCGCACCGAGTCGGCCGCCAGCTCCCGCCCCCGCGGCGACAGCCCCGCCTCCCCGGCGTCCGGCTCGATCTCCCGCACCCCGACCAGCCGGGCCAGCGACACCTGCGCGACCTGGAGTTCGTCGTACCAGCGCAGGATCAGGTTCACCGGATCGACCAGCATCTGCGCGAGCAGCGCCCCGGTGGTGAGCTGCCCGACACCGATCCACCCCTGGAGGACGAACACACCGCCCAGCATCAGCACGGACGCGAGCACCGTGAGGTGTACGACGTTGATGACCGGGAACAGCACCGACCGCAGCCACAGCGTGTACCGCTCCCAGCCGGTCCACTGCTTGATCCGCAGCTCGGACAGCGCGATCCGCCGCTCCCCGAGCCGGTGCGCCTCGATGGTCCGGCCGGCGTCCACGGTCTCCGCGAGCACGGCGGACACGGCCGCGAACCCGGCGGCCTCCGAGCGGTACGCGGCGGGCGCCCGCTTGAAGTACCAGCGCCAGCCGACGACCAGCAGCGGCAGGGCGAGCAGCACGGCGGCGGCGAGCTGCGGCGCCGTCACGACCAGCCCGCCCAGCAGCAGCGCCGACCACAGCACACCGATGATCAGCTGCGGGACGGCCTCGCGCATGGCGTTGTCGAGGCGGTCGATGTCGGTGGTGATGCGGGAGAGCAGGTCACCGGTCCCGGCCCGCTCCAGCACGCCCGGCGGCAGCCGCACCGACCGGACGAGGAAGTCCTCGCGCAGGTCGGCCAGCATCTGCTCCCCGAGCATCGCCCCGCGCAGCCGCACCTGGTGCACGAAGACGGCCTGCACGCCCAGCGCGAGCGTGAACAGCGTGACGGTCAGCCCGAGCCGCAGCTCCGTGTCCCCGGCGGACACCCGCTCGACGAGGTCGCCGAGCAGCCAGGGGCCCACCATCGAGGCGACCGTCGCGACGATGTTGACGGCGACGAGCACCAGGAAGGCCGTCCGGTGCCTGCGCGCCAGCTCGCGGACGTACGCGCGGACGGTGGCGGGCGAGCCGACGGGCAGCGTGCTCGCCGCCGTCGGGGCCGCCGGGTCGTACTGCGGTGGCTTCACGCCGATCATGCCGACTCCTCGATCTTCTCCAGCGCGGCCCCGTCGTCCTCCGACGGCTCCACCTCCCGTGTCACCACGGCCCGGTACCGTGCCTCGTCCCGCAGCAGCTCCCGGTGCGTCCCGACGGCGGTGACCTCACCGCCGTCCAGCAGCACCACCCGGTCGGCGACGTCCAGCAGCAGCGGCGACGACGTGAACACCACCGTCGTACGCCCCTTGCGCAACCCCCGTACGCCCTCCGCGACGCGCGCCTCGGTGTGGGAGTCGACGGCGGACGTCGGCTCGTCGAGGACCAGCACCTGCGGGTCGGTCACCAGCGAGCGCGCGAGGGCGAGACGCTGGCGCTGGCCGCCGGAGAGGGAGCGCCCGCGTTCGGTGATGTGGGCGTCCATGGGGTCGCCCGGCGAGCCCTGGGCGAGCGCGTCGAGGACGTCCCCGCACCGCGCGGCGGCGAGCGCGGCGTCCGCCGGCACGGCCCCCGACGACGGCACGTCGAGCAGCTCGCGCAGCGAACCGGACAGCAGCACCGGGTCCTTGTCCTGGACGAGGACGACGCCGCGCGCGACGTCCAGCGTCAGCCCGTCCAGCGCCACCCCGCCCAGCAGTACCGACGGCCCCTCCTCGACGGAGTGCCCGCCGAGCCGCTCGGCCAGCCGCCCGGCCGCGTCGGGATCGCCGCAGACCACGGCGGTGAGCATCCCGGCGGGCGCGAGGAGCCCGGAGCCGGGGTCGTACAGATCACCGGAGGGGACGGCGTCGGCGCCCGCCTCGTCGACCCCTCGCTCCAACGACAGCACCCGGGCCGCCCGCTGGGCGGAGGGCCGGGAGAACGAATAGGCCATCGCGATCTCCTCGAAATGGCGCAAAGAGTAGGAAAGGACCACGACGGAGCTGTAGACGGTGACGAGTTCCCCCACCGACACCCGCCCCTCCTGCGCCAGCCGCACCCCGTACCAGACGACCCCCACGAGCAGCAGCCCCGGCAGCAGCGTCTGGAGAGCGCTGATCAGGGCCCACATCCTGGCGCTGCGGACGGCGGCGCGGCGGACCTCCTGCGAGGCGGCGCGGTAGCGGTCGAGGAACAGCTCCTCGCCACCGATCCCGCGCAGCACCCGCAGCCCGGCGACCGTGTCGGAGGCCAGCGAGGTCGCACGCCCCGCCTTGTCGCGCTCGACGTCGGCCCGCCGGGTCGCCGCAGGCAGCAGCGGCAGCGCCGCGAACGCCACGACGGGCACCCCGACCGCGACGACGACACCGAGCGCGGGCTGGTAGACCAGCAGGCCGACGCAGACGATGACGACGGTGAGCGCGGCGGCGGTGAACCGGGAGACGGCCTCGACGAACCAGCCGATCTTCTCGACGTCCCCGGTGGAGACCGCGATCACCTCACCGGCCGAGACCCGCCGCGTCAGCGCCGACCCCAGCAGCGACGCCTTGCGGGCCAGGAGTTGCTGGACGCGGGCCGAGGCGGTGATCCAGTTGGTGACGGCCGCCCGGTGCAGGAACGTGTCACCGAGGGCCATCGCGACACCGCACAGCAGCATCAGCGCGCCCGCCAGCGCGAGCCGCGAGCCCGACCGGTCGACGACGGCCTGGACGGCGTACCCCACGACGAACGGCAGCCCCGAGACCGCCGGGAAGTGCAGCAGGCCCCACGCGAGGGCCTTGAGCTGACCACCCGCCTGACTCCGGCCGAGCCACCACAGGAAACGGGGCCCGGAGCGTGCGTCGGGCACACCTGGGTCGCGGTACGGAAGGTCTTTGATCTGCATGACGTCCCAGTCGGAAGGAGGCGCAAACCGTGCCAGCGTCTCGGTGCGGGACGACGAATCACAACCGGTTTTCCCCTCGGCCGCCGGGATTGCGACTATGGAAGGCATGCGAGGAACCGCGACACGAACCGCGGCGGCGGCCGGAGCACTGCTCGCCGCCCTGACCGGCTGCGCGAGCACACAGGCGCACGACGGCGCGGGCGCCGGGGCGAAGAAGCCCGCCGCGAGAGCCCTGACCGCCATCCCGGACGTCGGCCCGGCCTTCCGCGAGCGCATCCCCGCCGCCTCCAGGCAAGTCGTCGCTGTTTACGGCGACGGCAGGAACTCCCCGGACGCGACGGTCGTTCTGTACATCAAGCAGGGCAGAACCTGGCAGAAGGAGAGCAGTTGGCCGGCCCACAACGCGCGCAAGGGCTGGACGACCGATCACCACGAGAACGACGGCCGTAGCCCCGTGGGCGTGTTCACGCTCACCGACGCGGGCGGCGTCCTGAAGAACCCCGGCACGAAACTGCCGTACACCCGCTCCAGCGCCTTCGAGACGCCGAGCTGGTGGCAGAAGCCCTACCGGCACGACTTCGACTACGTCATCGCCATCGACTACAACCGGATCAAAGGCACCTCCCCGAGCGACCCGACGCGCCCGGAGGGGGAGAAGAAGGGAGGCAGCATCTGGCTCCACATGGACCACGGCAGCGGCACCTCCGCCTGCGTGAGCCTGTCGAAGACCGGCATGGCACACCTGCTGACGACGCTGGACCCGGCCGCGCACCCGGTCGTCGTGATGGGGGACCGGGCCGAACTGAAGGCCTGAACCGCACGGTTGCGGGACAGGGGAGACTCCCCTAGAACACCGGCCATGACGAGACGGCTCATCATGTCCATGTTCACCATGCTCGCCGCGCTCACCGCGGCGGCCCTCCCCTCGGCCACGCTCCCCGCCCAGGCCGTCGGCACCACACACGTCGCCGACGCCCCGCCCGAGTTCGGCTCCGACTGGCACGACCCCCTGGCCGCCGCCCCGCCCGTCGCCAAGCCCCACACCGAGTCCTGCGAAGTCACCGTCGCCGAAGCCCAGTTCCGTGACTTCACGCCCTACCGGGGCACCTACACCCCGCCCGCCCGCTGCGGCGACCGCTGGAGCAAGGTCGTCCTGCGCCTCGACGGCAAGGTCAAGGGGCGCCAGTACGACCGCCTCGGCTACCTGCACGTCGGTGGCGTCGAGATCTTCCGCACGTCGACCCCGCAGCCCTCGCCGGACGGCATCGCGTGGTCGGTCGAGAAGGACGTCACGCGGTACACCGACACGTTTCGGCGCGCGCAGGGCGTGGAGATGCTGATCGGGAACGTCGTGGACGACATGTACACGGGCGTGCTGGACGTCAAGGTGACGCTGACGTTCTACAAGGCGCCGGGGTCCTCCAGGGCGCCCGCGGCGAAGGGCACTTCAGGGAACGCCGTCCCCGACAAGGTCCTCACCCTCGCCCCCGACAGCACCCTCACCACCCCGCGCAACAGCGAACGCATCCTCGCCGAGGTCTACGCGACCGGCTCCGGCGGCGGCTGCGAGGAGTACTGGTACCTCGCCGTCCCGGCGCCGGCGCCCTACTCGTGCCAGACGCCGGACGGCCCCTACCGGGAGGTGCGGATCACGGTGGACGGGCGACTGGCGGGAATCGCCACGCCGTTCCCGACGGTGTGGACCGGCGGCTGGTCCAACCCCTTTCTCTGGTACGTCGTCCCGGGCCCCCGCGCCTTCGACATCAAGCCGATCGAGTACGACCTGACGCCGTTCGCGGGCCTCCTCAACGACGGGCGCCCGCACCGTGTCGACGTGTCCGTCGTCGGCGTCCCCGAAGGGCAGACGGGGTGGAGCGCGCCGGTCAACGTCCTGGTGTGGCAGGACGCGCGCAAACAGCGGGTCGGCGGCAGGCTCGTCACCCACGAGGAGGGCACCCCGGCCAACTCCTCGACGCACACGCCCGGTACGGAGCACCGGGTCGACACGGAGGCCGGGCACCGCCTGACGGTCGCGGGGTACGTCGACACCTCGCACGGCCGGGTCACCACCACGGTCACCCGGACCCTGGCCCACACCTCGACGCACCGCTGGACCGAGGGCGAGAACACGGACGCCCTCGACGGGGTGTGGACGGACGACGAGACGGTCGCCGCCGGCCGGTACACGACCCGCGCGCACCGGACGTACACGATGGACGGCACGACGACGATCGGCGCGGACGCCCGGCTGCGGACCGTCATGACGCTGGGCGACCGGGCCGTCGTCAGCGACTCGCGCGGATACCGGTCGCGGCTCGACGACACGTACACGGGCGACGCGACGTACACGACCGGCGTGCCGCGCGACCAGCGGCACGGGGTCGCCACGACCACCGAGCGCTACCGGCTGACGGGCTCGCGCGGCTGCTACGACCGCACGGTGACGGCGGTTCAGGGGGTGCTGACGCGGGACCACAGCGCCTGCTGAAACGTTCCGATGTGTGATCCATCACTCGGGGGGTGATTTACACATCGGCAACACAGAAGTCTTCCCCCTGAGTCACGGGCACTCCAAAGTGATCGGCACGGAAGACACTTTCCGTATCGCAGAAGTCCCGTACGGCTTCCGCGAGTTCGCCGTCCCCTCTCAGGAGTGCCCGTGCCGCAGTCAGTACCGTCCCTGCCGCGACGCGTCGCACGAACGCTGCGTACCTCGCTCTTCCTTCAGGTCGCGATCGCGCTCGTGCTCGGAATCGCCGTCGGCAAACTGTGGCCGGGCTTCGCCTCCGACCTCCAGCCGCTCGGCGACGGGTTCACCCGGCTGATCAAGACGATCATCTCGCCGCTCGTGTTCTGCGTGGTCGTCGTCGGGATCGCCAAGGCCGGTGACCTCAAGGCGTTCGGCCGGATCGGGGTCAAGGCGCTGATCTGGTTCGAGGTCGCGAGCACGCTGGCGCTGCTCATCGGGCTCGTCGCCGCGAACCTCGTCCAGCCGGGCTCGGGGATGAACGTCGACCCGTCCACGCTGAACACGGCGGCGGTCGACGCGAAGACGAACGGCGGCTCGCTGCCGTCGACCACCGAGTTCATCCTCCACGCGCTGCCGACCTCGTTCGTCGGCGCGTTCGCCGAGAACTCCCTGCTCCAGGTGCTGATCCTGGCCTGCCTCGTCGGCGCCGCGCTGCTGCACCTCGGGCACACCAAGGTCCCGCAGGTACTGCCCGCGATCGAGCAGGCGCAGGAGATCATCTTCGCGATCGTCGGCTTCGTCATGCGGCTCGCCCCGATCGCCGTGTTCGGCGCGATGGCCGTCCTCATCGGCAACTACGGCCTCGGCGTGATCGAGACGTACGGCAAGCTGATCGCCCTGTGCTACGTGGCCGCCGCCCTGTTCGTCGCGCTGCTCGCGGTCGCCCTCAAGATGGTCACCGGGCTCAGCCTCTGGAAGTTCCTGCGCTACATCCGCGAGGAGATGCTGCTCGCGCTCGGCACCGCCTCCACCGAGTCGGTCATGCCGCGCGTCATGCAGAAGCTGCGCAAGGCGGGTGCCCGGGACGACGCGGTCGGCCTCGTCCTGCCGACCGGCTACTCCTTCAACCTCGACGGCGCCTCCCTCTACCTCTCCATCGGCACCCTCTTCATCGCCCAGGCGGTCGGCGTCGACCTCAGCCTCAGCCAGCAGATCACCGTCGTCCTCGTCCTGATGCTGACGAGCAAGGGCATGGCCGGCATCCCCGGCTCGGCCTTCCTCGCGCTCTCCGCGACGGCGTCCTCCCTCGGCGCGATCCCGGCGGGCGCGGTGGCCCTGCTGCTCGGTGTCGACCGGATCATGGACTCGATGCGTGTCGTGACGAACCTTCTCGGGAACTGCGTCGCGGTGTTCGCGGTGTCGCGGTGGGAGGGGGCGCTGGATGTCGAGCGGGCGCGGAAGGTGCTGGACGGGGAGATCGACGTGACGCGGGAGAGCGAGGCGCCGGAGGGTGAGGCGTCGGCCGCTGTGCCCGCTCAGCTCTCCAAGAAGGAGCCCGCGCCCGAGGCGAGCTGACCCCTCAGCGGGGTTCGCCCGCGACCGCCGTACCCGGACTCCTCGGGTGCGGCGGTCGCGTTTTTCGTTGCGCGCGCCGCCTCAGTGGTGCACCGGCATGCCGTTCATCAGCGTCTCCAGCAGCTCACCGAGCGCCTCGCGCTCGTCCTCGGAGAGGGGCGCGAGGATCTCCGAGGCGGCGGAGCGGCGTGCCCCGCGCAGCTCGCGCAGGGCGCCGATGCCGTCGTCCGTCAGCTCGATGCGGATCACGCGGCGGTTGGTCGGGTCGGGGACGCGGCGGACCTTGCCGTTCGCCTCCAGGCCGTCCACCAGCGTCGTCACCGCGCGCGGGACCACTTCGAGACGCGCGGCGAGGTCGGCCATGCGCGGCGGGGAGGGGTACTGCGCGAGCGTGCGGAGCAGGCGGGACTGGGCGGGGGTGACGCCCAGGCCGCACTCCTCGATGTGCCGCTTCTGGATGCGGTGCACGCGGCGGGTGAACCGCAGCAACTGCTCGGCGAGCAGGCTGTCGGAATCTGATGTGCCCATGCGGGAACAATAACAGGGTGCCATTCATTGTGAGTATAGGTAACAATGAACGTGGTCCTGATCCTCGTGCTTCCTGAAGGAGCCCATGCACCCCGATCGAGAGAAAATCGCCTGGAACCCGCCGGCCGACCTCGCTGCCGCCGAGCCGCAGCCCCGCCAGGTCCGCCGCATCCTCAAGCTGTTCCGCCCCTACCGCGCCCGCCTCGCCCTCGTCGGCCTGCTGGTCGCCGCCTCCTCCCTGGTGGGCGTCGCGACGCCGTTCCTGCTGAAGGAGACGCTGGACGTCGCGATCCCCCAGGGCCGTACGGGCCTGCTGAGCCTGCTCGCCCTCGGCATGATCCTCAGCGCCGTCCTCTCCGGCGTCTTCGGCGTCCTCCAGACGCTGATCTCGACGACGGTCGGACAGCGCGTCATGCACGACCTGCGCACCGCCGTCTACGGCCGCCTCCAGCGCATGTCCCTCGCGTTCTTCACGCGCACGCGTACCGGTGAGGTCCAGTCCCGCATCGCCAACGACATCGGCGGCATGCAGGCGACCGTCACCTCCACCGCGACGTCCCTCGTCTCCAACTTCACCAGCGTCGTCGCCACGATCGTCGCGATGCTCGCCCTCGACTGGCGGCTCACCGCCGTCTCGCTGCTGCTCCTGCCGGTGTTCGTGTGGATCAGCCGCCGGGTCGGCGCCGAGCGCAAGAAGATCACCACCGAGCGGCAGAAACAGATGGCCGCGATGTCCGCGACGGTCACCGAGTCGCTGTCGGTCAGCGGCATCCTCCTGGGGCGCACGATGGGCCGCTCCGACTCCCTGACCAAGTCCTTCGCGGACGAGTCCGAGCGGCTGGTCGACCTGGAGGTGCGCTCCAGCATGGCCGGGCGCTGGCGGATGTCCGTCATCGGGATCGTCATGTCCGCGATGCCGGCGCTCATCTACTGGGCGGCGGGTGTCGTCCTCCAGGTCGGCGGGCCGGACGTCTCGCTGGGCACGATCGTCGCCTTCGTCTCCCTCCAGCAGGGGCTGTTCCGGCCCGCCGTGAGCCTCCTGTCGACGGGGGTCCAGATCCAGACGTCCCTCGCGCTCTTCCAGCGGATCTTCGAGTACCTGGATCTGCCGATCGACATCACCGAGAGGGAGAACCCCGTTCATCTGGAGCGGGTGAAGGGGGAGGTGCGGTTCGAGGAGGTGTCGTTCCGGTACGGCGGTGAAGGGGCCGGGCGTGAGGGCGGCAGGCGTGAAGGTGCCGGGCGGGCGATCCTCGACGGCATCGACATCGTCGTCCCCGCAGGTCACAGCCTCGCGGTCGTCGGTCCGACCGGTGCCGGGAAGTCCACGCTGGGCCATCTCGTCCCCCGGCTGTACGACGTGACGGGCGGCCGGGTCACCCTCGACGGCGTCGACGTCCGGGACCTCGACTTCGACACCCTCGCGCGGGCGGTCGGCGTCGTCTCCCAGGAGACGTACCTCTTCCACGCGACGGTCGCGGAGAACCTCCGCTTCGCCAAGCCGGACGCGAGCGACGAGGAGCTGTACGACGCGGCGCGCGCGGCGCAGATCCACGACCACATCGCCTCCCTGCCTGACGGGTACGACACGGTCGTCGGCGAGCGGGGTCACCGCTTCTCCGGCGGCGAGAAGCAGCGGCTCGCCATCGCGCGGACCATCCTGCGCGATCCGCCGGTGCTGATCCTCGACGAGGCGACCAGCGCGCTGGACACACAGACCGAGCACGCCGTGCAGCAGGCGATCGACGCGCTGTCGAGGAACCGGACGACGGTGACGATCGCGCACCGGCTGTCGACGATCCGGGACGCCGATCAGATCGTCGTCCTGGAGGGCGGGCGGGTCGTGGAGCGGGGGACGCACGAGGAGCTGGTGGCGGGGGAGGGGAGGTATGCGGGGCTGGTGCGGAAGGACGAGCGGGTGACTGCTTCGTGAAAGGGGGTGCGGCCTTCGAGGGGTGATGATCCGACAAGGCGAAGATATGCCCGGTTTTTATCGGTATGCGGGTTAATGTGCCCGCATGCAGATGAACACTCCGCCCCGGAGCGCGATCCGTCTGACGCGCCGTGGCCGCACCGTCCTCGTCGTCACCGGGGCCGTGGTGGCCGCTGCCGCCGTGGCGGTGCCGCTGCTGAGCGTCGAACGGCCCGCACCCGAGGCCGCGAAGCCGAAGGTACTGACCATCCCCGAGGGGTGGCGCTCCGGCCAGGTCTACGAAGCGGTCGACAAGGCGCTCGCGCTGCCGGTCGGCACGACGCGGAAGAACCTGCCGAAGGCCGGCCTCAAGCTCCCGACCGACGCCGAGGGCAACCCCGAGGGCTACCTCTTCCCCGCGACGTACCCCCTCACCGGGAAGACGACCCCCCAGTCCCTCCTCGCGTACATGGTCGACACCGCGAACAAGAAGTTCAACGGCGCCCCGATGGCCGCCGGCGCCCAGCGGAACGCCATGAACGTCTACCAAGCCGTCACCATCGCCAGCATCGTCCAGGCCGAGGCCGCCACCAAGGCCGACATGGGCAAGGTCGCCCGCGTCGTCTTCAACCGGCTGGAGCGTGGGATGCCCCTCCAGATGGACTCGACGATCAACTACGCCCTCAACCGTTCCACCCTGAACACGGCCGACGCCGACACGAAGATCGACAGCCCCTACAACTCCTATCAGCGCATGGGCCTCCCCCCGACCCCCATCGACAACCCCGGCGAGGAAGCCATGCGCGCCGCCATCACCCCCACCCCCGGCGACTGGCTCTACTTCGTCACCGTCAAGCCCGGCGACACTCGCTTTACGGCGAACTACGCGGAACATCAGCGGAACGTGGCGGAGTTCAACAAGGCGCGGGGGCAGGGGGCGAAGGCGAGCTGAGGGGGCGGGGCGAGGTGGAGGCAGGGCGGCGGATGTCCGTCCGGAAGGCGGGGGTGCGCCCTCCAGGCGCAGGCCGCCGAGGCGGCGAGTGCTGCCGGTGCGGGCAGGGGCGGAGACCTTCGCCCGCACCGGGGGCGGGGCCCAGCGGGGTTGCGTGCGACGGCCGTCGTTCTGCCGAGGCAGTGAGGGACGGCGACGTCCGACGGCAGCCGCTTCGGTCCCGACCCTGAGGTCTCGGCGCGTTCCCCCCGCGTCTGCCCCAGCGGCCCCTGGCTCACCCTCCAAGCTGCGGCCGGTCCCGTCGATGCCCGCCCCCAGCCGCTCCCTCATCCTCTACGCCGCCGCCCTTTCCCTCAGCTCGCGCCACCCTTCCGGCGCGGCTTCCGGGGCGGCGCCACCTCCCCGGTAGCCCCTTATGGTGCCGCTCGTCCACCACCGCTTCCGAGGCCGCAGCACCTCCCCAGCACTCCCCTTACGCCGCCGCCAACTCCCCCAACAGCCCCCGAATCTCCCTCACCGCCGCCCGCCCCGCCCGGTTCGCTCCGATCGTGCTGGCCGACGGGCCGTAGCCGACGAGGTGGACGCGGGGGTCGTCGGTGGCGCGGGTGCCGGTGAGGCGGATGCCGCCGCCGGGCTCGCGGAGGGAGAGGGGGGTGAGGTGGGCGAGGGAGGGGCGGAAGCCGGTGGCCCAGAGGATGACGTCCGCCGGTTCCTCGTGGCCGTCGGGCCAGTGGACGCCGTCCGGGGTGATGCGGTCGAACATCGGACGGCGGTCGAGGACCCCGTC